>CAZSRC010000011.1:0-23322 GCA_964609365.1 uncultured Gammaproteobacteria bacterium
TTATAATAATTATAAAATAAATGTCGCAAATAGGCTTTTAAAATGTCGCAATAAATGTTATAATATTAATATGAATAAAAAACAGGCAAGACAAAATGAAATTATTTCTTTTATGAAAGAGAGCGTGGATATATCAATGTCTGATATTTTGTCGTTTTTAAGTATAGAAGTGGATAGAAAAACCCTACAAAGAGACTTAAAAGAGCTGGAAAAAAAATTGCTAATTTTCAAGAAGGGCGAAGGTAAAAATACAGCATACTCTTTATCAGAAGCTTTTAATATTTTAAAAGAAGTTGATATCAAAATATATTTTGATAGGCCATATTTAAAAAGAGAGGTAAAAGAAAATTTTAACTATGAAATTTTTAAAATCTTAGAAAATAATATTTTTAGTTCAGAGGAACAAGAGAAACTAGAAAGCTTACAAAATGAGTTTATTAAAAACTTCTCAAAATATGATAGCCAAACTCTTATAAACAAAGAATTTGAAAGAATAATGATTGAATTTTCTTGGAAATCATCTGCAATAGAGGGGAACACTTATTCGCTTCTTGGTACGGAAGCCTTGATTAAAAATAATGTTGTAGGGCATGGTAAAACCAAAGAAGAAACTCAAATGATTCTTAATCATAAGGATGCTTTTAATGAGGCTATTTTAAATAAAGAAAGATTTAGAAAGTTACATTCTTCTGATATCGAGTATGTTCATTCAGTTTTGACTAAAAAACTGGGGATTACGAAAAATATTAGAAACGGATCAGTTGGTATTACTGGTACAAAATATAAACCGCTCGATAATAGTCATCAGATTGAAGAAGTAATGCAAGAAATGGTTGATTTAATTAATAAAAAGGAATCTTTTTTCGAAAAAGCTTTTTTAGTGTCTATTCTTATCGCTTATATTCAAATTTTTGAGGATGGCAATAAAAGAACTTCTCGCATGGTCTCTAATGCCATTTTATTGGCGCATAACTCAATCCCGCTGTCTTATCGAATCGTAGATGTTGAAGAATATAAAAAGGCTGTGATATTGTTTTATGAAATAAATAACATTTCTTATTTTAAGAAGATATTTATTGAGCAGTTTGAAGATGCAGTTAATAATTATTTTAAATAAAAACCTCTTCACTTTTGAAGAGGTTTTTTAAAAGAGTTATTTCTCTTTTTTCTTTTTGGTAGTCGGTTTTTTAACCAGTTTAGGGTTTTGTTGCGACCCTTTGCTACCAGTGTTCGCTCCTGCCATAATTTTAAGTTTTAAATTTAACATGTACTATCTCTAAAAAAAGATAGCTCTTCTTTGAGATTTTTTAAGCCAAAATTTATAATCCATTTTTTAGCACCTTCTTTATAAAGATTTTTGAAAGATGAATTAAGATTAATTTTGGCAATTGTGTAGTGAGATAAATCTTTACCTTTAGTGTTTTTTTTCTGATTTAGTTCTTTGAGAGTGTGTTCAATGCAATAGGGTAGTCTGTATTTGCCGTCAGCATCAATAATAAATGTTTCCGATGGACAAATGCTTAAAGGAATATAAAGAATTCTAATTCCCTCAATTAAAAAACTAATATTGCCTCTGTCAACTAATACTTCTTTCGAGTTCAGAAATGATTGGATTATTTTTTTCTTGCCTATAACCTTGGATAAGCTAATTAAATCTTCTAATTTGTAGATTTTAAAAAAAACTTCAATCTCGTTTTTTTCTCCAAGCAATTTAGCTTTTTTAAGTTGACCCCAAAACATCCCCCAATCTTTATATTGCATTATAATATTACTGTTTTTGGATAATGTTTTTGAGGCTGGAGTTACATGAAGTTCATCTATTAAATTATTTTTTACTAAATATGTAAAAGCTTTTAATAGACTTCCGCAGTTGATATTAGTAGCTGTAAACAATGAAGTAATTTTGCCA
The DNA here is from genome assembly GCA_964609365.1 of uncultured Gammaproteobacteria bacterium. GTDB lineage: Bacteria > Patescibacteriota > Patescibacteriia > Patescibacteriales > UBA12465. The sequence continues at coordinate 1,910 of CAZSRC010000011.1, forward strand.
TTTTTTTGTATATATTTTTTGGCTTCCTTTAATCCGTTTATAGCCATATCAAAAGCTTTTTCACTTCGTCTTTGCAGGTTGTGTTCTTTTTTTGTTCCGTCAATAGAAATATCAATCCAATCAAACAATAAGCAGGTTTTTTCTAAAGATTCTTTTTGTAAAACAAATGATCCATTATCGATTAGTCCTAGGCCAATATCTTTTCTTTTTTCTTTGATTTTTTTAAGAATTGGAATATGCCAATCTTTCAAAACACGACCCTCGTGAATAACAGAGGAATTTATTGGCAACTGAGAAGTGATATGGATTATTTTTTCTTCTAGCCTAATTGATTTAGAGATTTTTTCAGAAGAATTTTCTTTTTGAAAAAAACAATGTAAACAATTTAAATTGCAAGATCTTTCCATGACAAGAGAGCAGAGAACAGGATATTCTCTTCCTAAGAGCTCTAACATTTTTTGTGTTAGCTCTTTGTCTAAAAGGATATCCTTATTGGTCATTAAATAATACCAATAATCAATTGATTCTAATTTTCTCATATATTTTTATTTTTTAAGGTTCGTTACTATACAATAATAATATCACAAAAATTAGCAAAAGTCAATTTTAAGTCAGTTTATATTACATATAATCTTGTATAAAAAACCTTATTTTATTGATTAAAATTGATTATTATAAAAATGTTGTCATAATTATTGACACTTTTAATAAAGTTTGTTATAATAGAAAAGAATATAATTATTACAAAATATATGGAAATAATTAATGCTTTAAAAACATTGGGCCTTTCAGATAAGGAAGCCTCTATTTATTTATCTTTATTAGAAATTGGAGAGGCAAGTGTTGTTCAAATTGCTCGTCAAACAAAAATAAAGAGACCAACAATATATTTACTTTTGGATTCTTTAAGGGAAAAAGAATTAGTTTTAAAGATTCCTCATGCTAAAAAAACAATTTATATAGCCAAAGATCCAGAAGATTTTTTTAGGGAATCAATGATTAAAACTAAAAGAGCTTATGATAAATTATCTGAAATAAAAGCTATTCAAAAAAAAGATAATAAAATATCAGTTAAGTACTATGATGGTGAGAAGGGTGTAGAAGAGGCTCTTTTTTATAAGATCGAAGATTTAAAGAGGACTGAAGTTGTTGGTTTTTTTGCTAAAGCAGAAAAAATAAACCCAAAAATTATTGAGACTTCTCATCGTTGGAGAAATAAATTAAATAGTTATGAGATTCGAGTAAGAGGTATAGCGCCTAGGCACGAAACGCTAAAAGAATTTAGAAAGACCGATGATATGCTCGGAATGGTATTTAAGTCAGTACCACATAATACCTATTCTTCTAATTGTTCAATAGATGCTACCAATTTATTTGTTCGCATAGTTTTATTTGATGCTAATCAAGCTATAATTATAGAAAACCCAGAGATAGTAAAGACGGTTAAAGAAATATTTGAGTCTAATTGGAAGGCTGTTAAATAATTTTTATTAATTGAGGCCTTAAAAAAGTCAAATTTGAATCTTACTACAAAGAGTGGATATGAACTGTGCCCCAAAAAGCGGACAAAAAAATATCTACTTTTTTTATATCCTAGCTAGGAATTAGAATTTATTACTAGTATTCTGCATCTCGAACTGGAGTATAGGTCAATAATATTGATTTTTATTTTATTTTATGATATAATAAATATTGTAAAAATAAAAATAAAAATAAATTATATGTCTTTAAAAGAAAAACTACAAAAAGAGCAACAATTTATAAAAGCCAAGGAGGAGCAAAAAGATCAAAATAAATTAATAGAGGAGTTGAAAAAACTAGAAGAAGAGAAAAAAAATCTTTTAGAAAAAAAACAGCGTTTACTTAATGCTGAGTCTGATTTGGGCACAGCTTATCAGCAGGCAGGAGAAAGAAGTCAGGAGTTTCTCAAAAATTCTAAGGATTTAGATGATATTATGGAGTCATATTCTGATGTTATGAATGATAAGGGGATAAGCAGTAAGGGTGATTTACTTAATCATCCTGACTTTTTGAAGGAAAAAGAAGTTGAAGATTATAAAGATGCTGGAATTAAAAGGCGAGAGTCTGTGGCTAAAATATCTCGTCTCAAAGAATCTCATATCAATGGTGTTGTAACTCGAGGTGGGAAAAAAGAAGGAGAGGAGCTGTCGCCAAGAGAAAAAATGTTTTCCTCCTTGCAACATGAGATATCAATTCTTGATGGTGAGATAGTTATTCTTGAAAATAAAGAAAAGGAATTACTGGGAAATATAAACGAAGAACCAAGGGAACTCCTAAAGAAGCTTTGTCGAGAGGAAAGTAAAGATTTATCTATTAATCTTGGTGTTTTTGATTTTCAAATTAATAATAAACCAGGTTTTGCTGTTTCTTTTGAATTAGTGGAAAAAGGGGATAAATATGGAAGAGAAATAGCCCAAGATATTTTATTTGAAAAATTACAAAAACATTATTATGATCAGCATATAGATCATCAACAAGCCGAGGACTTAAAAAAGGTTATAAATACTCAATGGCTGTCTTCTGAGGCTTATAACAAGTTTGAATATTCAAATGATTATTCTATAGTTCGAAATTATTTAAGAAAAAACCAAGAGCTAAAAAATTTTTTAAATTCTACTAAAGATATTCTTCAGAATTTAGATTCAGAAACTATTTTATCAATAAAGAGTAGGAACGGTTACTTAGAGTCTATTGAAAATAAAAGTGATTCAGACAAGTTAAAGGAGGCCCAAGAGAAAAAAAATAAAATTAAAAAACAAATTGAAGCTTTAGCTAGTCAAGTTAAATATAAATTAAGTAAAAGTGCTTACAATCCTTCTATGTTTACCTCTGAATTAAAAACCCGAAAAGCTAAACTAAAGATTAATTTTTATAAAGAGGCAGCAGAGGTTTTTGGGGATAAATTTAGCCCTCTTGTAAATTGGTCTTTTTGGGAGAGAGCTGAGGAGCTAGCCTCTCAAGAGGTTTTAGATAAAAGCGAAGTAGAGAAGATTCGAGAATTAGCTAACCGAAAGAGTGATTGCTTAAAAAATGAAGAAATATTTAATGATAATTGTGCCATGGTTAGTAATAGATTTTTTCATAGAAATAATATTCCAAGCTCACTTCTTGAAAAGGGTGTTTTTAACTCCGAGGAAATAAGTATTAGTGATTTTATAAAAATTGTTCAAAATAAACAAGAGGAGGTTCAGAAAGAATTACAAAAAGGAGATTTTCCAGATCAGGCTAATGAGTTAAAAAAAGTTTTTAAAGAATATTTTTTTGCTTGCCAGGAATCAGAAAGGATAACATTTAAACTAAAAAACTTATCTGCACATGAGCGCCTAGTTTCTGGTTTTCGTGAAATATTTGGAAGGGATAATGAGTTTTAATTTTTGTACTAAAAAGATTAATTTTTAAAAAGTAGATACTTTTGATCTGTACCCCGAAAAGTAGACATGAAAAGTGTCTGCTTTTTTGTTTAAAATATGCTATAATTAAATAAATATTAAAAATATGGCAAGCAAACAAAGCACGGCTGACTATATTATAGATCAGTTACCATCTATTAATAATGTAAGAGTTAGAAAAATGTTCGGTGAGTATGCTTTATATTGTGAGGATAAGGTAGTTGCTCTAATTTGTAATGATAGATTGTATGTTAAGATCACAGACGAAGGAAAAAAATTTATTGGTGATGAATACTTAGAAGGCTATGCCTATAAAGGCGCAAAAGCATCAATGTTAATAGATGAGGACAGGATAGATGATTCAGATTGGCTTAGCGATTTAATACGTCTTACAGCCGATAACTTACCAATAAAAAAAGTAAAAAGTAAAAAATTTTAGCGAAATAAAATTAATTTATTAATTAAAACTAAATTATGAAAAAAAATCTTATAAAAATTTTATCCGGAATTACTTATATTTCAATGTTTGTAGTAAATTTTTTGGCTAATAGCCTGCCGATTAATAATCGCTCTACTGGCGATATATCTAATGCTTACCCTAATCTTTTTGCTCCAGCGGGATTGACTTTTTCTATTTGGGGTTTAATTTATCTTTTATTAGCCGGATATGTAATTTATCAGTTTATAAATAATAGTCAAAAAACAGAAGAATTTTTTAACAAGATAAATCCCTTTTTTATTGCTAGCTCACTTGCTAATATTGCCTGGATATTTGCTTGGCACTATGATTATATTGGTTTATCAGTGCTTATTATGGCAACGCTCCTTTTTCTTCTTATTAAAATTGCCAATATTATTCGTGTTCAAAAATTTTCTTCTCTAGAAAAAATTTTCATTTGGGCACCTTTTAGTATTTACTTTGGATGGATTACTGTAGCAGCAATTGCAAATATAACAGTTTTTTTAGTGAGTATCACTTGGAACGGATTTGGCGTTTCTGAATTTATATGGACGATTATCATTTTATTAATTGGTGCATTGATTGGAATTTTACGAATGCAAAAAGATAAAAATATTGCCTATGGCCTAGTTTTTATCTGGGCATATTTAGGTATACTACTTAAGCATATATCTGCTAACGGTTTTAACGGACAGTATCCTGAAATTATCTCTACTGTAATTGTATGTTTAATATTGTTTATAATTTTTATAGGCAGTCTTGCATTTAAAAAAAATTAATAATTTTTATAGCTATATAGCAGAAAGCTTCAACTGATATTTAATTAAAATAGACAATCATTATAATAAATTTATTTTATTTTTAAAATAAATAATACTGTAAATTTAGATAAAATTATCATGAATAAAAAAGTAGTAAAATTATTAAATTATTTATTAATAGGTTTTTTTAGTTTAATTTTTATAATTTTTTTAAATAGTTCTAATAAAAGTATTGATAATATTTCTGATAATAATTTATTAGAAGAAAAAGAGGATTTTAAGATTGAGAGTATTGTTAACGATATTGATCAAGATAATAAAGATTTAAAAAACAGTGAGGACATAAAGAATGAAAAAGAAAATATTAAAAATATAGAATTATATAAAATTATAACTGTTGTTGACGGGGATACTGTAAAAATATATATTAACAATAAATTAGAGTCAATCCGTATGATTGGTTTAGACACCCCAGAAACGGTTGACCCAAGAAAAGAGGTTCAATGTTTTGGTCTTGAGGCCTCTAAAAAGGCAAAAGAAATGTTAGAAGGTAAGAGTGTAATATTAGAAAAAGATGAAAGTCAGGGTGAACGAGATAAGTATGGAAGATTATTATTATACTTATATTTAGAGGACGGTACTTTTTTTAATAAATGGATGATAGAAAATGGTTATGGTCACGAATATACTTATAATATACCATATAAATATCAAACTGAATTTAAAAATGCAGAAAAATATGCTAGAGAAAATAAACTAGGTCTCTGGGCTGATGATGCTTGTGTTGAGAGCGCTTCTTCGGATAGTATAAATAATGATTCTCAATCCAATGCTAATAGTCAAGAGCCTACAATAAGCGAAAGTGTTCAAATAATAGATGGTCCTCAGGTTAAAAAAAGCTCTACTGGAATATGTCATGAAAAAGGAACAACTTATTATGAAAGAACAAAGACTTTTATTCCTTATAGCTCAATAGAAGATTGTCTCAGTAGTGGTGGAAGAATGCCTAAGTCTTAAATATCTTAATAAACAAAAAAATCCAACAAAAAAGTAGCTAAGCAAAACCTAGCTATTTTTTTAAACTCAAAAATACTATTGTCAGAGCTATTTTTCTTATGTATAATAGCAATATAATTAAATTTTTAATCTAAAAATATGGAAAATAATAAAAATCAAGAGCAAAGCCTATCCGTTCCTGATTTAGAAAAAATAGCCTTAGATTTCTGGAATAATAATAATATTTTTGATAAATCTATTGAAAAAGAAGCTCCTAGGGGTGATTATATTTTTTATGATGGACCACCTTTTGCTACCGGAACACCTCATTATGGCCATATTGTTGGTCAAATTTTAAAAGACTTGGTTCCTAGATTTTTTACTATGAATGGCTATAGAGTTGACAGAAAATGGGGCTGGGATTGCCACGGTCTTCCAATTGAAAATATTGTTGAAAAAGAAATGGGAACAAAGAGTAAAAAATCAATTGAGGAATTAGGAATAGAAAAATTTAATAATTCTTGTAGATCTAAAGTTTTGGAATATTCTCAGGAGTGGTATAAAATTTCAGATAAACTAGGAAGATTTGTAGACAAAAAGAATGCTTATCATACTATGGACTTAGATTATATGGAGTCAATCTGGTGGGTATTTAAAACTTTATTTGAAAAAGATTTAATTTATAAAGATTATCGCTCAATGCATGTTTGCCCTAGATGTGAGACCACCTTATCTCAATCTGAGGTTGCTGAGGGCTATCAAAATATAAAAGATTTATCTTGTATAGCTAAATTTCCTCTTTTAGAAGAAGAAAATACTTTTGTTTTAGCTTGGACTACAACACCTTGGACTTTAATTGCCAATACAGCACTAGCTGTTGGAGAGGATGTTGATTATGTAAAAATAAGTTGCCAGAAAGAAGACTTGTCAACTGAGAATTATATTTTAGCTAAAGAAAGATTAGCTGATGTCTTAAAGGATAAAAAATTTGAAATTATTAAAGAGTTTAAAGGCAAAGATCTTTTAACTAAAAAATATAAAGCCCTTTTTGATTATTATATAAATGATGAAAAAATAAAAAATAAAGAAAATTCTTGGATGATTTATAGTGCTGATTTTGTAAATACAGAAGATGGTACCGGAGTTGTGCATATTGCCCCAGCTTTTGGACAAGATGATATGAATCTCGGTAAAGACAAAAATCTTGCTTTTATTCAGCATGTTGGTATTGATGGATTTTTCAAAGAAGAAACTTTAGAATTTGAAGGTCTTAATGTTAAGCCTAGCGGTGATCATATGACCACCGATATCGAAATAATAAAGTATTTAGCCGGAAAAAATTTATTATTTTCTAAAGAAAAATATGAGCATAGTTATCCTCATTGTTGGAGATGCGACACACCTTTAATAAATTATGCTACTTCATCTTGGTTTATTGCTGTTACTAAAATAAAAAAAGAACTTTTAGAAGAAGCCGCAAAAATTAATTGGTCACCTGATTATATTAAAGATGGTAGATTTGGTAATTGGTTAGAGGGAGCTAGAGATTGGTCAATCTCTCGCCAAAGATTTTGGGCTAGTCCTTTGCCAATTTGGGAGTGTGCTTGCGGAGAAAGAAAAGTTATTGGCTCTATTGAAGAATTAGAAAGATTATCAGGGCAAAAAATAAATGATATTCACAAAGATATTGTTGATGAAATTTCTTTTTCTTGTCCTACTTGTAGTGGAAAAATGAAAAGAATCCCTGATGTTTTAGATTGTTGGTTTGAAAGCGCATCAATGCCTTACGCTCAACTTCATTATCCTTTTGAAAATAAAGAAAAATTTGAAAATAATTTTCCAGCAGAATTTATTGCCGAGGGCATTGATCAAACTAGAGCTTGGTTTTATTATTTACATGTTATTTCAGTTGCTCTTTTTGGAAAAAACGCTTTTAAAAATGTTATTGTTAATGGAATGGTATTAGCTGAAGATGGAAAAAAGATGTCTAAAAAATTAAAGAATTATCCTGATCCTTTAATGATTTTAGATAAATATGGAGCTGATGCTTTAAGAGCCTATCTTTTTTCTTCTCCCGTTGTCCAGGCTGAAAATTTTAATTTTTCCGAAAAAGGTGTTGAGGATGCTTTAAGAAAAAATATTATGTTAATTAATAATATTTATAACTTTTATCAAATGTATTCAGATGCTTTAATAGAAGAAAATTATGAAAAGTATCAAGAAAGTAAAAATATTCTAGATCTTTGGATTTTGGAGAAGTTAAATATATTAATATTTGAAGTTGAGTCATTGATGAATTCCTATAATCCTGTTAAGGCCATGAGGGCAATTACAGTTTTTATTGATGAGCTGTCTAACTGGTATTTAAGAAGAAGTAGAGATAGGTTAAAGGGTGATGATTTTTCAGATAAGATTTTTGCTCTTTCTACTATGAGATTTATTTTTATAGAGTTATCAAAAACAATAGCCCCTTTTATGCCTTTTATTTCTGAAAGTTTATGGCAAAGAGTTATGGGTTATAATTTTCAAAAAGCAAATAAGTCCGTTCATTTAGAAAAATGGCCAGAAAGTAAGCAATCTAAAAATAATAATATCTTAGATAAAATGGAGTTTATTAGATCAATTATTGAACTTGGTCTATCAAAGAGAGATGAGGTAAAAATAAAAGTTAGACAAATTTTAAACTCAGCCACAATAATAGCAGCAAAAGAAAAAATAATAACCGATCAAGATTATATTGATCTAATCAAAGAAGAGTTAAACGTTAAATCTATTAAATGGCAAAATTCTGATGACACTAATTTATTAGTTAATTTGGATACAGAAATAAGTCCAGAATTAAAAAGAGAGGGCCTTAAAAGGGATTTGATTAGATTGATAAATATGCTTCGCAAGGAGCTAGGGTTGTCCTTAGTTGATAAAGCTTCTCTTGTAATATCCAGTAATGATCCCGACCTCCCTATAATATTATCTAATTTTTATGAAGATTTAAAAAAAGAAACACTCTCAGAAAATATTATTTTGAATGAAGAATTAGATCACTTAGATATCAAGAAGGAGTTTTCATTTAATGATAATAAAATTATCATTGGAATTAAAAAAATATAATCTTTATTTTTGTATTGAAAATAAAAAAGTGGACATTTTTTGTCCACTTTTTGTTATTTTGTTTTAGAAATCTTCTTCTTTTTATTGTATTTTAGAAAAAGTATCCTTAATACCATCATAGTAAATAAATTCCTTTGAGCTTAGTCTTATCCCAAGTCCGATTCTTTTTAAATTTGCCGTCTGATCACCATTTACTCCTATTACTATAAAAGAGTTCCTAGCTTCTTGAATTAGAATTATTCCAAAAACAAGACTGGCATTTTTATAGGCGTATTGTTTAATTATTATTGCAAATGCTGCGATTGACTCATACCCAGATTTTTGAAATAAGCATATTCCTATAAAAAATTCTGCATTTTTTCTGGCTTTTTGATAAAAAACAATTCCAGCAAAGAAATCTGACCTTTTTTTTGATCTTTGATATAAAAGAATTCCGAAATAAGAAATAGCGTCAATTTTTGCATACTGAAAAATTCCAGCACTAAAAATTGAAATAGTGTTTTCCTCAGATTTTTGAAAAATTGTTATTAAAGAATAAATACTACCACTGTCCACCTCTCCTCCGAAAAAAGAATAGTAGTTGCCCTTTATTTTATAAGGAAGGGATAAGGCAAATATTGCCATTAATAGATAGATATTTTCTATTCCTAAATAATAAAAAAACAGAACAGAAGAAAGCGCTAAGAATAAATTACTGAAAAAGAACATTTTTACCTCCTTTATTTATTAATTTTAATTTTTATTAATTTTTAATATTAACCTATTTTTTATATTTTGTCAATTACCTCAATAAAAAAACAAGAGATTTTACTCTCTTGTTTTTTTATTTTGATTGATATTAAAAGCCAACTTTTCCTGTTCCACTGACAGCGCCTTTTACTCCTCTCATATCTTTGTATTTAGCTTCTTTTTCTGTTTTTATTTTTTGATATTTCTCAGCAAGCTCGCTAGTTAAAAATGTATTTTCTACATCATCAGTTAAAACCTTTAATCCATCTTCTAATTTTGAGCCACCAATACCTAAAAATCCTTTTTTACCATTACTATATCCAAGATTTTTGATAGTTTTATTGATTGATGATTTTGATACAATTTCGTATCCATCAGCTCCATACATGCAGTTTTTTAAACTTTCCTCTGTTTTTCCAGGATTTAAGGTCTTGTCTCTTGTTTGTTCTGCTCTAATTTCTAGATTTTTTGCTACTCTAGTACTACCTTTTTCTTCTACGTTTTTAACAAGACCACTTAAACTCATTAATTCTAGGTATTTTACTGAGGAATAAAATTTATCTTCACCTTTATTTTTAAGAATTTCTGCTAATTTATTTTGAGTATCCTTAATCTCTTCAATTGAGTAACCCAAATTTTCCATAGCTCTTTTATATGACTCAGCCTTATTTTTTCCAATTTTTTCCAAGTAAACTAATTCTCCATTTTCTGTTCTAGCAAGATAATCTTCTTGATCTTTTGTGATCCCTCCTCTAATTTCAGAGATCTTTTTTTCACTAATACTTTTATCTGTATTTTTTTCCTCAGTAATTTCCATTTTGCTTAATTCCAATTCTTCTTTACTCTTTTTTTCTACAAGATTTTCACCTTGTTTTTTTTCTAAAGCCTCATTATTAGGCGTTGTTTTTTCAAAGTTTTTCATATTTTTTTAAAATTTATAATTATAATATTTATTTTTTAAATAATTATAATTATTTAATTAATATTCATTTTTTAGTTTTTATTAAAATACATTATTATTATAGCAGGTTTTTATTTTTTGAAAAAGCCCTTGTGTTAACAAGGGCTTTTTTTTGTTTTTTAGCCCCTTTTTTTAATTGTAGGACATTGTAAAAAGCTTTCTATGCTCAGCTTTTTGTTTGTCCTGAATTTGTTGGACCAAGCTTCCTTTCGGGAAGTTAATTAAGGCTGATGGGCCCTCCTCTTTTTTTTCATCTGTTTTATTTTTTTTAAAAAAAATGGGTTTCTCGAAAAAAAATGCTAACCCTATTTTTTTAAGAAAAAATTCAATTTTTTCGTAATTTTTCAGATGATCCAAAATAGGCATCTTGCCTCTAGCCATTCTTTCCTTTCCTCTCTCTTTTTCCCTGCTTATTCTTTTCAGGTACTCAAAAAAATCTTCTTTGTCATCTTTCATTGTTGTCTTTTATTTTGGTGTTTTTAAAAAACTTCAAATTTTTATTAATTTAATAATATCAAATTTTCGCCAAAATGTCAATAGCTGGGATTTTTGTTTGACAAAAGCCCTTTATTATTATATATTTTATATATAATATAATAATTTTTTAAAATATGAAAAATTTTAATAGTCAATTTCGTTTAGATTTTCCAGAAAATGAAGTTAAGAAAAATGAAAAGGATCAGTATGAATTAGACTTTCCTCCTCATCCAAAAAGTAAAGAAAAAAAAATAAAAAAAACAAGCAAAGTGCTTGAAAATTTTGACGATCAACTAGAGATAGATTTTACTTCTACTGAAAAAAATGAAATAACTCCTCAAAATGATTTATTGAATGAAGGTGCTATAACCTCATCAGATGAAAAGCAGAAAAATATTTCTTTTCCTAAAAATGATGATGACCCTGCTCATGAATACTATGGAAGATTTGCAGAAAATAAAAATAATAAAACAAGAAAAGGAAACTCCTCTGAATCTGGCAGAAAGTTCAATGAAGTTCCGGCAGAGATAAAGGTAATTTTTAGTAAACTTAAAAATAAAGCTAAAAATAATATCCGCTTTCTAACAGGTTCAAATGATATTGATTTTAAAAAATTGATTATTTCTGCTAAAAATAATGGGGATAGAAAGATTTTAGCATTACTAGGGGTTTGTAGTAAGATTGATAGTATTGATAGAAAGATTAAAAGATCTGATATAAATAATGCTATTTTAGCCTGGCAAGATATATTAAAATCTGGAGGAGGGGCTTCTTTATTTATTTCAGAAGAATTAAAAATAGAAGAGTTTAAAATAGTTGAAAGGAAACTCAAAGAAATGCTTTAATTCTATTTTATTATATTTAGGCCCATTTTTTGGGCCTTTTTGTTTTTTTTATTTAAATATGGCATAATTAAATAATGAAAAGATTTAGAATTTTTTTATATATTTTTTTATTTATTTTTGTGCTTTTTTGCGCTTATTTTTATTTTAGCCCTCTTGGCTACATAAAGCATCATCATAGTTTTAATCAGAAAAATAAAATCGGCAAAGGCCTTGTTTATAAATTAGGACCAAGTGATAGAATTATTTCTGAAAATAAAATATTTGCTGATCCAGTATATTTTTATTTAAGATCTTTTAGAAAACTTCATAAGGCAAAATTAAAAATTAAGTATAAAATTAGTCCAGAGCTTTTATCCAGTAAAGAATTTATAGATATTAGTTTTGGTGTTTTGCTAGATAAAGATAATTGGAATTATAAATTATATCCACTTTATAACAATATTCTAAATAATTTAGATGATTCTGGTCTTCAAAAATTTGATGACTTTATTTTTTGGCAAGCAGAAGGAGGTTCTTTAAATTATTCAGAATTTTTAAAATCAGAGGATTTTTATTCAACTTATTTTTATAATTTTAATCCAGATTTTAATTTTATTTTAAAAGAATATCAAAACAATGAGGAGTATTTATTGCTAGAAAGAATAAGGTCTTCTTATTCTTTTTTTAATTATATTAAAGATGGTGATTTAAAACTTGATTTTTTATTTTCCAAGCTGGACCCACTAAAGAGTCAAAATATTTCTATTTTTATTTATCTTAAGGATGAATTAATTTTTAGTGAATCAATTTCAGATAAGGTTTTTTCTGATAACTCAGATTTTAATTATTCGCTTTTATTAAAAGACTTGCCAGAGGCAACTTATAAAATTGAAATAAAATCAGATGATAATTTAATTAGTGAAAAAATAAGAAGTAATTCTGCTAAATTAGTTTTTATAAATAAAGTTTATCTAGACAATGCAAAAAAGGGGATTGATTTATTTGCCAATGGCTCGGATTTTTCAATAAAGGTAGTAAATTCAGGCTGTTTAAATATTTTTTATATTGAGGACGAACAGCAAAATATTAATAAAATTTATCAACAATTTAAATTTGATTTAAATAAAAGTAACAATAAAGTGTCTAATATAAAAAGCAATTCCTGCGGCGCCTTAATTGAGGGCGATTCTCTTTTTTCTTTTTCCCAGGAATCGTTCTTTAATCCATTACCTAAAAAATTCAATAAAAATACTAAAATTAATGAATTAAAGTATTTATTTGCTAATTATAAAAAAGCTGAAAATCATGACGATATATTTATTTCGGAGCTTGAAGTAGACTTATCTTCAGCATTAAAAGAAGATAATGCTTATAGGTTTTTAATTTCAGCCCCATTTCTGGACTCTATAAATAAAGATAATTATATTGAGTTAATTTCAATAGATTTTGATTTATATTCCAATAGTATTTTTAATAAAATTAATAGATTAATAAAGTGAAAAAAACAATACTAAAAAATAAAATTTTTTTATTAAATAAGGAATTATTTTATTTTTTAAGTTTTGCTATTATTTTATTTTTTTTATTGGAAGTTTTTTTGGCAGACTTTATTTTAATTCATTTTAATATAAATTTTTTATTATTCTTTTGGTTTGCTTCCATTTTTTTATATTTATCTGAAAAAAAATAACTTTTTTAATTCTTTATGTTATAATAATTTTATGAAACTAGAAAAATTTTTAAATCCTAAATTTATTGCTATTATTGGAGCATCTTCTAATCCAGAAAAAGTTGGAAGAAAAATTTTTGATAACCTTATTTTAAATAAGGATATTAAGGTTTTTCCTATTAATAATAAAGAAAAAGAGATTTCGAAAGTGAAGGCTTACGAAAATATAGAATCATTGGCAATTAATAATTGGTCCGAACTTTTATTAATAATAGCAATTCCAGCAAATTTTGTTTTAGAGCAAATCGAAAAAAGCGCCAAACTAGGTATAAAAAATATTATTATAATCAGTGCTGGTTTTAAAGAGTTTGATGAGAGTGGTAGAAAAATTGAAGAGGATATTATAAAAATTGCTAAAAAAAATAAAATTAATATCTTGGGGCCTAATTGTCTTGGTTTTATTAATAGTAAGAAAATGATAAATGCTAGTTTCTCTAATTTTTATCCAGATAAAAATATTGTTAGAAAAAATAATATAGCTTTTTTATCTCAGTCAGGGGCTATTGGTAGTGCTGTTTTGGACTGGATAGCCAATAAAAATATCGGACTTAGTCACTTTATTAGTTTAGGAAATAAGGCAATTTTAAATGAAAATGATTTTTTTGAATTTTTTTCTAAGGATAAATCAATTGATTTAATTGTTGCATATTTGGAGGAGATTTCCGATGGACCAAGATTTTTAGAGATTGTTTCTAGAATTTCCAAGCAAAAACCTATTGCTATATTAAAATCAGGAAGAACAGAATCGGGAACTATGATGGCAGCATCTCATACTGGGAGCATGGCTGGTTCTTATGACTCAATTTTAACTGGACTAAGAAGATCGGGGGCGATTATTTTAGAAAGTGTTGATGAAATCTATGATTTAATGAAATTAGTAAAGGGGCCAAGTTTTAGTTATCAGGGAGATTTAGCTATTGTTTCTAATGCTGGAGGCTTAGCAGTTTTGGCTGCTGACCAAATTTTTGAACAAAAAATAACATTAGCAGAATTTTCTTCAAAAACAAAAATAGAATTAAAAAAAGTTTTACCAATTTTTGCCAATATCAAAAATCCTTTAGATATTTTAGGTGATGCCGACCCTGTTAGATTTCAAAATAGTTTAAAAATAGTTCTTAGTGATAAAAAAGTGTCATCTGTTTTGGTTTTATTAACACCACAGAGCATGACTAGAGTTTTAGAAACAGCAGAGATTATTGGAAAAATAAAAGAAGATTACCCTAAAAAGATAATCAGTACTTGTTTTTTGGGGTCTCTTGAAACCTCCAAAGCTGAAAAAGCTTTAATTAAGTATAATATTCCAAATTTTGATTCCCTAGAGTCTGCTATTAAAATTTTAGCAAAATTTGATTTTTATATTAAAAATAGAAAAGATATTAAGAATTTTTCTTTCAAGACTAATAAAAATAAAATAATTAATCCCGATAAATTATTTTTATGGGATTATTTAGAGTCCTTTTCTTTGTTAAAAAAATACAATATAGAAAGTATTAAAACTAAAAAAATTAAAATCAAAGAAATTAATAATATCACTTATCCAATAGCTGTAAAATTTAGTGGCCCTGATTTTATTCATAAAACCGACAAGAATGCTATTTTTTTAAACGTAAAAAATAAGCAAGAATTAAATAAAATTATTTCAAATTTTAACAAAAGAAGTAAATTGAAAAATTTTTATTTAGAAAATTATATTGTTTATCAAGAAATGCTAAAACCCGAATTAGAATTAATCTTGGGCTTTAAAAGAGATCCTGTTTTTGGCCCTATAATTTTACTGGGTGCTGGTGGTATTTATGCTGAGCTTTATCAAGATGTTTCCTTGGAGATTTTTGATTTAGATAGAAAAAGAGTAGAAAAAATGTTAAAATCATTAAAATTTTATAAACTTTTATCTGGTTATAGAGCTCAAAAAAGTATTAATTTTGAATTATTAATTGATCTTGTCTTAAATTTTGCTAAATTAGTTAAGGAAAATGACAATATTCATGAAATTGATATTAATCCTTTATTTGTTAGCGATAAAGGCGCCAGAGCTATTGATGTTAGAATTATTGGGACTTAATTTTTATTATAATTATATATGAAAATAGATCTAAAGAATATTTTTAAAAAAAGAAGCAATGGCATTGCAGCAGCTGCAATTTTAGTTGGTTTTTTTTCTTTGTTTTCAAGATTATTAGGTATAGTTAGGGATAGAATTTTGGCTGGAGAGTTCGGTGCGGGCGAGGTTTTAGATGCTTATTATACTGCCTTTCGTATTCCTGATTTAATATACAATCTTTTAATTCTAGGAGCATTATCCGCTGGTTTTATTCCAATTTTTTTATCATTAATAAAAAAAATGAAATGTGATAATAATTTTTATTTTTGTTATTCAAAAAGTGAAAACAAAGAAGCTTGGAATTTAGTTAATAATATTTTGAATTTATTGATAATAATTTTATCATTTTTTTCAATAATTGGTTTTATTTTTTCTCCACAATTAATTAAATTAATTGCCCCTGGTTTTAACCCAGAATTAAAAGAAATAACAATTAATTTAACCAGAATAATGTTTCTTTCTCCTATTTTTTTAGGAATCTCTAGTTTGCTAGGGGGAGTTTTGCAGTCATTTAAAAATTTTTTAATTTTTTCTTTAGCTCCTATTTTTTATAACTTGGGTATAATTATTGGTGCTTTATTTTTTGTTCCAATAATTGGTATTAATGGTTTAGCGTGGGGTGTTGTTTTGGGGGCTTTTTTGCATATGTTAATCCAAATTCCTTCCGTTAAAATACTTGGTTTTAGGTGGTCTTTTTTTATTAATCTCAAAGACAAAAATTTAAAAAAAATATCTTTAATGATGATACCCAGGACCCTTAGTCTTGCCATTTCTCAAATTAATTTAGTTGTGATTACTATTATCGCTTCAACCTTGAGTGCTGGATCTCTAGCTATTTTTAATTTTGCTAATAATCTTCAATCTTTCCCAATTGGAATTTTTGGCATCTCCTTTGCTGTTGCAGCATTTCCAGCTCTTTCAGCGGCAGCCTTTAATAAAGAAAAGTTAATAAATAATTTTTCTTATGCTTTAAGGCAAATTTTATTTTTTATTATACCCTCAACTGTTTTATTAATAACCCTAAGAGCTCAAATAATCAGAGTTGTTTTGGGAACTGGAGAATTCTCTTGGAGGGACACAGTTTTAACTATTGATACCTTAGGTTTTTTTGCCTTAAGTCTTTTTGCTCAGGCTACAATTCCTTTACTAACTAGAATTTTTTATGCTCGGCATAACTCCAAAACTCCATTTTATATTGGAATTTTTATTATTATAATAAATATTATTTTATCTTTATTTTTCGGTAAGAGGATGGGTGTTTCTGGTTTGGCTCTGGCCTTTTCTATTTCTAGTATTTTAAATTTCATGATTTTATGGATGTGGCTTTATTTTGAGATTGGAGAGCTTGATCAAAAAAAGATAATTTCTTCAGTTGTTAAATTTTCTATAGCTGCTCTATCTGCTGGTTTTTTTATTCAATTAGCAAAAATTATAATTTGGCCATTTCTAGATATGACTAAATTTTGGGGTATTTTTTTACAAGGATTTTTTGCTGCTATTTTTGGTTTAACAATTTATTTTTTTCTTTGCTATCTAATGAGAAGCGAGGAAATGTTGGAGTTAATTGATATTATTAAAAATAAAATTCCTTTTATTAAAAAAAATAAAAAAATAAAAGATATTGGTGATCAAAGTGAAGCTAGGGGGATTTAGTTTTTAATATTGATTTAATAGAAATAATAAAGTAGAATATAAAAACTAATTTTATATAAGTAATAAAAATAAAAAAGATGAATAATTCAGAAAAAATTAGAAATTTTTGCATCATTGCTCATATTGATCATGGAAATCAACCTTGGCCGATAGAATGTTAGAATTAACTAATACGGTTGATAAAAGAAAGATGAAAAATCAAATTCTAGATGGTATGGATATTGAAAGAGAGAGGGGTATAACTATTAAACTTCAACCAGTAACCATGTCTCATCAAGGCTTCCAAATGAATTTAATTGATACTCCTGGTCATGTAGATTTTTCTTATGAAGTTTCTCGATCCTTAGCCGCAGTTGAAACTGCTGTATTATTGGTTGATTGTAGTCAGGGAATTCAAGCTCAAACTCTAGCTAATTTATATTTAGCGCTAGAACAAGACCTAACAATTATTCCAGTTATTAATAAAATTGATCTACCAGCCGCCAATCCAGAAAAAACTAAAAGAGAAATAGTTAAATTACTAGGTTGTAGCGAGGATGAAATTTTAGCTGCTTCTGGAAAAACTGGAGATGGTGTAGAAGAAATATTACAAGCAGTTATTGATCGTGGTAAGCCACCAAAAAACTCTAATGAAGAAAAAACTAGAGCCTTGATTTTTGATTCTAAATACGATGAGTTTAAGGGGGTTGTTGCTTATGTTAGAGTTTTTGATGGATCTATAAAAAAAGGAGATAAGATAAAATTAATAGCAACTAGAGCAGAGAGTGAAGTTTTGGATATTGGAATTTTTAAACCAGATTATTTTTCTACCGGATCGCTAGAGACAGGTTCAATCGGTTATCTTATTACTGGATTTAAAGAGGTTGGAGAATGTCGAGTTGGTGATACAGTTACTCTTATGAACTCTTCTAATATAGAAGCCTTAGATGGATATAAAGAGGTTAAGCCTATGGTTTTTGCTGGAATTTTTCCAAGAGAAGGTAATGACCTAGAAGACTTAAGAGAGGCAATGGATAAATTAAAATTAAATGATAGCGCTTTGATTTTTGAACCAGAAAGATCCGATGCCTTAGGTTTTGGTTTTCGCTGTGGTTTTTTAGGGTTGCTTCATTTAGAGATTTTTCAAGAAAGACTTCGAAGAGAATATAATTTAGATTTAATAGTAACTATACCTAGTGTTGCTTACAAAGTTTACAAGAAAAATGGTGAAGAATTATTAATTAGAACTCCGCAGAGATTACCAGACCCAACAGAAATAGAAAAAATAGAAGAACCATGGGTTTCCCTAGACGTAATTAGCCCCAAGGATTATATGGGCAATATTATGCAATTATCTCAAGAAAAAAGAGCTATTTATAAAAATACTCAATTTATTTCTTCTGGTATTGATGAGCAAAGAGTTATTCTTCATTATGAAATTCCAATGTCCGCAATTTTAACTGATTTTTATGATAAAATAAAAAGTATTAGCGCTGGATATGCTTCTATAAATTATGAATATTTAGATTATAGGTTAGCTGATGTTGTTAAAATGGATATTTTGGTGGCTGAGGAGCAAATTGAAGCTTTGGCTACTATTGTTTATAGAGATGAAGCTTTTCGTCGCGGTAAAGAAGTGGTCAATGTTTTAAAAGATTCGTTGCCTAAGCAAATGTTTGTTCTAAAATTACAAGCAGCTATTGGTGGAAAGGTTATTGCCGCTGAAAGATTATCAGCAATGAGAAAAGATGTTACTGCTAAATTATACGGAGGAGATGTTTCTAGAAAAAGAAAATTATTAGAAAAGCAGAAAAAAGGAAAAAAGAAAATGATGGCAGCGGGCAAGGGAAGTGTTGATATTCCTCCTGATACTTTTGTAAAGATATTAAAAAAATAAATTAATATAAAATATGAGAAAAAAAACTAAGAAAAAAATTGTAAAAATAGCTTGGATAATTTTATCGTTAATTATTATTTTTTCAATGGTAGCCTGGACAGTGGTCATTGCTTTAATTTAAAAAATATAATATGGAAAAAATTTGGAACTTATACCCCAAAGCCGAAAGTAGTTTTTTAATAGAAAATAATAATTTAAATCCGTTTATTTTACAGTTACTTTATAATAGAAATATTAAAAGCAAACAGGATATTGAATGGTTCTTTCCTTCTGAAGAAATAAATTTTTTAGATCCATTTCTTTTTGTTGATATGGAGAAAGCTATTGATTTGACTATTTCTCATATTAAAAAAGGAAGTAAAATAATGATTTATGGAGATTATGATGCTGATGGAGTTACCTCTTCGGCCTTACTTTATGATGTCCTCCAGACATTTAAAGCTAAGGTCGATTTTTATTTACCAGACAGAGTTAGTGAGGGCTATGGTTTAAATAAAAGCGCTATTGATGAAATTAAAAAAGATGATTTTTCTTTAATTATTACAGTTGATAATGGAATTCGCAATAAAGAGGAGGTTGCTTATGCTAAAAATTTAGGTCTAGATATAATAATAACCGATCATCATGCTTATCCAGAGAAAAAAGAAGATTTACCAGATTGCTTGATTATAAATCCATCCGATCAATCTTCAGCTTATCCTTTTAGGTTTTTAGCCGGAGTTGGAGTTGCCTTTAAATTTGCCTCTGCTTTAATTCAGAAATCAAAAATAAGCCAAGAATTGAAAAACTCTTTAATAAATAAAAATTTAGATTTAGCCGCTATCGGAACTATTACGGACATGGTACCAATAATTGGTGAAAATAGATTAATAGTTCAGAGAGGGTTAGAAGTTTTAAACAATACAAAAAGATTAGGTTTATTAGAGTTGATTAAAGTTTCGGGTTCTAATGGTAGGCTTAGTTCTTTTAATGTTGGTTTTCAATTAGGGCCAAGACTTAATGCTGCAAGTAGAATTAATCATGCTAATTCAGCTTTAAATTTAATTTTATCAAAAGATGAAATTGAAGCCGAAGCCTTGGCACAAGAATTAAATAACAAAAACATTGAAAGACAAAAGATAACAGAAGAGGTAATGGCTGCCGCAGAGAGTCAAATAGACTTAAATAATTTGCCAAAACTAATAGTTGTTAAAGATTTTTCTAATAGCTCCTGGAATGAAGGGGTTATTGGTTTGGTGGCCGGAAAATTAACTGAAAAATATTATCGACCAGTTATAATAATTGTAAAAACTGAAGAAAAGGCTCAGGCCGATGACTCCAGAGATTATTTCTTATATAAAGGAAGTGGTCGCAGTATAGAAGAGTTTAATCTAGTTGAGGCTCTAGAAAAAAGTAAAGATTTTTTATATAAATATGGTGGGCATCCTATGGCTGGTGGTTTTTCAGCTTTGTCAGAGGAAAATACCTTTGCTTTTATTGATAATATGGAAAAATTAGCATTAGAAAAATTATCCAATATTTCATTGTTACCAAAAATAAAAATTGACTGTGAAATAGATTTTTCTGATATTGATGATGATTTTGTAAATTTATTAGAAAAAATGAGCCCATTTGGTCAAAATAATCCCTTGCCAAAATTTGTTACCTATAATGTTAAAATAATTGATATATCTAAAATGGGATTTGATGGTCAACATATAAAAATAAAATTTTTAAATCATAATGATAAAGATTTAAGAAGTTTTTGGGCTATAGCTTTTGGAGCTAGTGAAAGATTTTCTCATCTTAGTCTCGGAGATAATGTTGACCTTGTTTATAATATCGAGTTCAATAATTTTAATGGAAAAAAGGAAATTCAATTTAAAATTATTGATATAAAAAAATAAAATTATGCTAAATAAAAGTTTAATAATTTTTACTGATGGTGGTGCTCGAGGTAACCCAGGACCAGCAGGGATTGGTGCTGTTTTATATAATGAGAAAAAAGAAAAAGTAGCCGAGATTTCTAAATATTTAGGTATTGCTACCAATAATCAATCTGAATACAAAGCCTTAATTGAAGCCCTGAAAAAGGCTAAAGAGTTAGGGGCTAAGGAAGTTCAAGTTTTTATGGATAGCGAGCTAGTAGTTAAACAATTAAATCGTGAGTATAAAGTAAAAAACAAGGATTTAGCGCCCTTGTTTTTAGAGGTATATAATTTATCTTCAAATTTTTCTAGTATTATTTTCAAACACATTTATAGGGAGGATAATAAAGAGGCTGATAAGTTAGCTAATGATGCTATGGATAAAGCTTATTAATATTTTCCATTTTTTAAATCTTGACAA
>CAZSRC010000012.1:0-22191 GCA_964609365.1 uncultured Gammaproteobacteria bacterium
ACCCTCGACCTTAGCGTTATGAGTGCTACGCTCTAACCAGCTGAGCTACCCAGCCTTTCTCTGATTATGTGTGCCCAGCAGGATTTGAACCCACAACCTCCTGATCCGAAGTCAGGCGCTCTATCCAGTTGAGCTATAGGCACAACACAAAAATATAAAATAATTTTTATGTTTTTTATTATAAGTCAAAAATGTTTTTTTGGCAAGACTTATTTTTTTAGAATATCTTTTAGTTTTTTTCCGGTCTTAAATTTAGCCACCATTACTGCTGGAATTTTTATTCTTTCACTGGGCTTTCTAGGATTAACACCTCCACGAGCATATCTATTCTTGGCCATAAAAGAACCAAAGCTTGTAATTTTTATTGTTTTACCTTTTTTTAGTTCATGAGCAATAGTTTCTGCCATATTTTTTATAATATGCTCTATTTGTTTTTTATTAAGATTTAGCTCTTTACTTTCTTTTTTTAGTGAAATAATTTCAGCTAAATCTTTTTGATTGATTGTTTGTTTCTTATCTTGCATATTCAATAACTCTTAATTCTCTAATTATATTTACTTTTATTTCTCCTGGATATTTTAATTCTTGTTCTATTTTTTTAGCTATTTCCCTTGCTATTTCATAAGATCTAAGATCATCAACTTTTTCTGGAGATATAAATACACGAACCTCTCTACCAGCCTGAATTGCATATGTTTTTTCCACTCCTTCAAAAGAATTAGCAATTCTTTCAAGTTCTTCTAATCTTTGAATATAATTTTCATAAGAATCATGTCTAGCACCTGGTCTAGCAGATGAAATCGCATCAGCTGTTTTTACTATTATTGATAGCAATGTTGGAGGATTGTCATCATGATGAGTTTCAACTGGGGCAATAATTTCTTCTGGCATATTAAATTTCTTTAAAATATCACGACCAATTTCAGTGTGATTTCCTTGAACTTCATGATCAACAGCTTTTCCGATATCATGAAGTAGTCCAGCTTTTTTAGCCATATTAGCATCAGCACCAAGCTCTCTAGCCAACATTCCAGATAAATGAGCTACTTCAATAGAATGCTCTAAAGCATTTTGACCATAGCTAGTTCTATATTTTAATCTACCAATTATTTGAGTTAATTTTGGATCAAAACCAGTTACACCTAATTCGTAAACTGCTTCATCTCCAGCCTTTTTAATATCGGTTGAGATCTCTCCCTTGGCTCTGTTTACAGCATCTTCAATTTTTGTAGGATGAATTCTTCCATCCTTAATTAAATATTCAATAGCTTTTTTTGCCACATGCCTTCTAATTAAAGAAAAACCAGAAATAGTGATAGCATTAGGGGTGTCATCTACTATTATTTCTATTCCAGTCATTTGCTCTATTGATTTAATATTTCTACCTTCTCTTCCAATAATTCTTCCTTTCATTTCATCACTAGGAAGGTCAACTGTTGTAGTTGTAAGTTCGGCAGTATAACTAGGTGCAAGTCTTTGAATCGTAAAAGCTAATAAGTCCATAGCCTTCTCTTTTATTTTTTCATCAGATTCATTTTTTAATTTACTTATTCTTGCAAGTAAATCTTCGCTATTTTTTTCTTCTATATTTTTTAATAAAATATCTTTAGCTTGCTCTGGATTAAGGCCAGAAATTTGTTCTAATTTTTTAACTTGATCCTCTTTTATTTCTTTGATTTTTTCTTTTATTTCTTGAACTTCATTAACTTTATCATAAAGTTTTTGTTGTTTTTCTTCCAAGGCTAATAATTTTTGCGAAAAAGAGGTTTCCCTTTCTTCTAATCTTCTTTGTAAATCATTAATCTCCTTTCTCCTAGAAGATTCCTCTCTTTTAGCCTCTTCAATTATTTTGATAGCTTTTTCTTGGGCCTCGAGTTCGTATTTTTTTTGTTTAGCCTTAGCATCATTAATAATTTTTTCAGCCTTACTTTCAGCGCCCTCTATTTTGGATGCTGACATTTTTTTGTAATAAAGATAGCCAATAAAAAAACCAACAACAATTAAAGCCAGGTAAATAGCATAGTCCATATTTTTTTATTCTGTTTTTAGGAGTAAAATTAACCAATATTCAAAAAAAAGCAAGTAAACTTTAAATTAGTTCTTCCTTTTTTGTTTTTAGAATATTTGAAGTTTTTGTAAAATTCAGTCATGGAAATGGTATAAATTAGCACCTATAAACAGTTTTAGTTTATAATTTATTAAATTTTAGCTTATTTTAAATAATAAAATAAACAATGTTAATAGTTTATCATATGATTTTTCCTTTGTAAAGATTAAAAAGTGGCCAATTTTGCTAATTTATTTGTTTTGTATTATAATATATAGGATATTTATTAATATTAATTAAATACAAAAATATGGAAAAAATTAAAAATTTGAAAATTAAACCTCTTATTTATATTTTTTTTATCTTGGTGATTATTGCTTCTTTTGTCTTTTTAAAACTTAGAGATTTTAGTCAATCTAGAATAGAGCTTAGTCAAAAAAATGATAACTTTAATGTTTATACAGATTCAGTTTTTAATAATAAAAAATCGGGAAATATTAAAAAGTTTAATTCTTTCGAGGATTTATCTTTATTTTTAGAAGACTCTAAAAGCAGAATAAGTCAATCTTCTTACCGATATTCATCCTTAGAGAAGTCAGAGATGCCTCTTGTTGATTTTGCTCAAAATCAAGTTCTCTCCGAAGATTCTTCTGGTGTAGATTCTTCTGGCATGGGAGCTTCTAGTGATTTTTCTTCTACAAATATTCAAGTTGAAGGTGTTGATGAGGCTGATATAGTTAAAACAGATGGAAAATATTTATATATTGTATCTAATCAAGATGTATATATAGTTGATGCTTATCCAGCTGAGACAGCCAAGGTTTTAAGCAAAATAAGTTTAGAGGCTCAAATAAATAATATATATATCAAAGATGATAAATTAATTATTTTTGGACAAAAATCATCTTTTGCTATTATGGAAAAAATGGCATTAAGCTCGGCTATTTGGCCTGGTCCTTACAATGATAGTTCATTTTTAAAAATTTATGATATTAATGATAAGTCCAATCCTTTAGAAAAGAGAAACCTAGAGATAGAGGGCGCATACTTTAATTCAAGAATGATTGGCGATCATTTATATTTTGTTGTAAATAATTATAATTTTCAAAATGTAATGCCAAGAGTTACTTATCAAGGAAATGATTTAAGTTTTGACTGTAAAGATGGTTCAAAATGTTTAAATGCCGATGTTTATTATTTTGATGCAGAATACAATAGCTTTAATTTCACTTCTATTTTTTCTATTAATATTAAAAATGACCAAGAAGAGTTTAAAAGTAGTTTTTATTTAATGCCAGGTGGTCAAAATATGTATGTTTCTTTAGAAAATATTTATCTTTCCTATACTAAATATTTAAATGAATATGAAATTGAATCAGAGTTATTATTAGAAATAGTTTATGATCGCTTAAGTGAGAAAGACAAAGAAACCATAGTTGAAATAAATAAAGTTTCAGATAAAATCTTATCTATAGAAGAAAAGAAAATAAAAATAAGATCAGTGATAGATATTTATCTTAGTTTTTTAAGTCCTTCTGAGATAGAGTCTCTGGATGTTTTACTAAAAAACAAAGTTAATGAAAAATATCCGAATCTTAAAAATGAATTAGAGACAACAATAATTTATAAATTAGCTATTTTTAACGGAATAATTGAACCAGTAGCTAATGGAGTTGTTTCTGGATCAGTTCTAAATCAATTTTCAATGGATGAATATCAATCTTATTTTAGACTTGCCACTACTAAAAATAATTCTTGGTCAAGGTATTTATCAGAAGTTGATTTAGATTCTTATAATAATGTTTATACTTTAGACTCAGACATGCAAATAGCTGGTCGCTTAGAAGGATTAGCTCCCGGAGAAAGAATATACTCAGTTAGATTTTTATCAGACAAGGCTTATGTTGTAACATTTAAGCAAGTTGACCCTCTCTTCGCTATAGATTTAAAAAATCCTTATGAACCAATTGTTTTGGGGGAATTAAAAATACCAGGATTTTCTAATTATTTACATCCCTATGGTGAAAATAAATTATTAGGTTTTGGTCAAAATACAGAGGTTTTAGAAGGGGACAGGCTTATTAATAGTGGCCTAAAATTGTCTTTGTTTGATACTTCTAATAATGAACCTCTGGAGCTAGATTCTTATATTATTGGATCAGTGGGTAGTTATTCTATTGCTCTTTATGATCATCATGCTTTTTTAGCCTCGGAAGATAAAAATATTATAGTTGTACCAGCTACTTTAACAGAGTCTAATTCTGATTCTTGGGGTAAAACAAATTTTGATGGGTTTTTAGTGTTTGAAATTATAGACAATAAAATAAATTTAAAAGGTAAAATTAGCAATGATATTAATAATATTAAAAACTTTGATGATTTTTTATATTATTCAGCTAAAAGATCTTTATTTATTGATAATAATCTATATTCAATTTTCAATAAATCCGTTAAGATAAATAAAATAGAAGATCTTTCTGAGATTTCTACTATTGAATTAAAATAACTATTTATAAAATGAGCATAAAAAGAAAAATATTTTTATTTCATTTTGCTTTTTTCTTGATTTTATTTTTAGGTTTTTTATTTCCTAAATTTTATTATTGGATAATATTTGTTTTTAATTTATTTTATATTTTTTTAGTTTATAAGTTAAAATCATTTTTTATTGAAAAAAGAAAAGCTCTTTATTTTGTCTTGCCAATACTTTTTTTGAATAGTTTTTATCTTTATCTAGGTTTACTGGTTTATAGTTTTTGGGTAAACTTATTTTTAATCCTTGGAATAATTATTTCTTATTATTATTTCAAGGAGCTAAGAAGAAGCTTAAGAAGATCATCTGGTTTTAGTTCTTCTAATTTTTTTATCTGGACAGATGTTTTAAGCCTGTTATCAGTATTTTTTATATCTTCTTTTGCTTATGGCTTAACTCATTTTCTAGCCGTTAGTGATTGGTTTTTAATGTTAATAATTGTTTTCTATTTATTTTTTTCAGTTTGGCAAAATTTATTAGCAGTTAATATTAGCGGAAAAAGAAATTTGTTTTTTACCTTAATTTTTTTATTTGCTATAAGTCCAATAATTTGGTCAATCTTTTTATTGCCCTTCAGTTATAGTATACTAGGATTATTACTCAGCCTTAGTTATTATTCAGGACTTAGTTTTATGAAGTTTTATTTGCAAAAATCTCTTAGTAACAAAAAAATAAAATATAATTTAATTTTTATTATATCTATTTTAATTATTATTTTTTTAATAATAAAATGGAAATAAAATTCTAATATGAATCAAGAAAATAAAAAAAATCCAAATTTATCAGTTTTTTTACTATTATTAGCTTTAATTTTTGGTATATTGGGTGGAATAATTAGCTCTTTTTATTTATGGCCTAATTTTTATGACAATAATCTTAGCTTAGGTAAAAATGAAATTAATTTAAACTCACCTGAATATATGGGGGCTGGTTTAATTATTCAGGATCCTAAAAAAGTTTATGTTAGTCAAGATTTAAAAGTCGAAGAATCAATTAATTATTTAAATGAGTCTCTGGTTGGAATTTTTCCAAAAATAAAAAGCACTTCAACCGAAAAATATTTTATAGAGGATGAGCTTTTCTCAGGAATTATTATTAGTAATGATGGCTGGGTTATGGCCAATGTTCTAGGTTTAAATAATTTTGATAAAAATATTTTTAAAAATAATAACTCCTTTGTACTTATTTCTAAAAAAGCTAAAAAGGTTTACGACATAGAAAGTGTTGTTGATTTTAGTGAGAAGGGTTTAATTTTTCTGAAAATAAAAGACGCATCTAATTTAGTGGTTAGAAACTTTGTTAATATTTCAGATATAAAAAATGGTCAAGGTATAATGGCTTATAATTTTTCCGGAGATTTAAATATAAATTATATAAGTAAGCTGGAAAAAGGGGCCTTACTTAAATTTTCTGATAATTTTAAAAATAATATAGTATTGAATAATAATTTATCAGACAAATTTAAGAATTCTTTTTTATTTAATATTAATGGAGACTTACTTGCTCTAAGTGATTCTTCTTTAAATATTTATCCAATTCATGACTTCAGGCCATATATTTATCATTTTTTAAAAACAAAAGAACTTAAAAAGTTTGATTTTGGTTTTTACTACATAGATTTAAAAGATGTTGCTGATAATAACTTACCTCTTTATGGTGCTTGGGTTTACAATAATAACTCAAATCCTGTAATTAAGGGCAAGTTAGCTGATCTTTTTGGCATACAAAGCGGAGATGTTATTGTTAAAATAAATAATTTTGAGATAAATGATCATTTAAGCTTCAATGACATTTTAAATAATTTTGTTATTGGTGATAAAATTAGTTTATTTATAATTAGAGATGGTGAGCTCAGGGAGATAAAAATTGATTTAAAATAAATTTATGAAATTAAAAAGCCTGAAAAAAAATTATAAAAAAATAGAAGGAAAAACTGTTTTTTTAAGAGTTGATTTTAATGTACCTATTTCTAATTCCAAAATCAAAGAAGATTTTAAAATCAACCAAAGCTTAGAAACTATTAATTTTTTATTAAAACATAAATGTAAAATAATTTTAGCTAGTCATTTAGGTCAGCCAGAAAAATCTTATGACGCTAAATTTTCCTTATCTCCAATAGCTAAACATCTTTCTAGAATTTTATCTGAAAAAATATTTTTTCTAGATTTTAAAAAATATAATAATTTTAAAATTATTAAAAAAGAAATTCAGAATAATGATGCTATTTTTCTTTTAGATAATTTAAGATTTAATTCTGGTGAATCAAGAAATTGTAAAAAACTAGGTAAATCCCTAGCTTCTTTGGCTGATATTTATGTTAATGATGCTTTTGCGGTATCTCATCGAGCCAATTCTTCAGTTTCCTCTATTAGATATAATAAAATCCCGTCATTTATGGGACTTCTTTTAGAAAAAGAAATTAATAATTTAAATAAAATATTGAACCCTAAAAAGCCTTTTTGTGTTGTCATGGGTGGAGCCAAAATCTCTAGTAAGGTTCCTATTATAAAAAAGCTTTATAAAAAGGCTGACTATATTTTACTGGGAGGTGCTTTAGTTAATAATTTTTATTTAGCCCAGGGTTTTTCTGTTGGTAAATCTTTGCTTGATAAAAAGGGTTCAGATATAGTAAAAACTTTTATCAAATCAAAAAAAATAATTTTACCAATAGATTTAGTAGTGAAAACTGAGATTAATAAAAAAAAGAGTATTATTAGAGTTAAGAAGGTTGATGATATATCCGAAAATGATTGTATTTTAGATATTGGTCCAGAAAGCATTCTAATGTTTTCTAAGTATATAGATAAATCTCAAACAATTATTTGGAATGGTCCAATGGGAATGTTTGAGGATCCTAATTTTAAAAAAGGAACAGTAGTTATAGCCAGAAAAATAGCATCAAGGTCTAAGGGCAGGGCCTTTGGTGTTGCCGGTGGCGGGGAGACAGTTGAAGCCCTGAGTTTATCAGGAATGAAGAGTTACATGGATTGGGTTTCTACTGGCGGAGGAGCTATGTTAGAATATTTATCGGGAGAAGATATGCCAGGTATTAATTAAAATTAATTTAAATATATGTCAAAAATAAAAAAAATAGTTGCTAGAGAAATTTTAGATTCTCGTGGTAATCCAACAATTGAGACCAAAGTTTTTTTAGAAAGTGGAATTTGGGCCAAGGCTGCAGTTCCATCAGGAGCATCTACGGGAGTTCATGAGGCTTATGAACTGAGAGATGGTGATAAAAAGAGATATAATGGGAAGGGAGTTTTAAAAGCAGTGGCTAATGTTAACGGACCTTTAAATAAATTGTTAGTTGGTCAAAGTGTCTTTAATCAAGAACTCATCGATAAAAAAATGATAAAGTTGGATGGAACAAAAAATAAGAAAAAAATAGGAGCAAATTCAATTTTATCAGTTTCTATGGCAGTTTCTCGAGCAGCATCTCTTGAAAAAGGCCAAGAATTATTTGAATATTTAGCTGAGTCATTTTCTTTTTCTAAAGATTTTAAAATTCCTAGTCCGGCATTTAATATTTTTAATGGTGGAAAGCATGCTGATAGTAATCTAGATTTTCAAGAATTTATGATTGTGCCAAATCCAAATATTAAAAAGTTTTCTGAAAAACTAAGAATGGGATCTGAGATTTTTCATGAACTAGGGAGAGTCTTAAAAGAGAATCATTTAGATACTGATGTTGGTAATGAGGGTGGCTATGCTCCAAATATTGATTCTAGTATAGATGCTTTAAATTATATAGTTTCCGCAGCGGAAAGAATTTCCTACAATTTAGGTATTGATGTTTTTTTAGGAACCGATGTTGGATCTTCTGAGCTTTATGATAAAAAGACCAATAAATATATATTTCCATTAGATAATGCTAAATTTAGTTCACATGAATTAATAACTCTTTATCATGATTGGCAAAAAAAATATGGTCTTTTATTCATTGAAGATGGTTTAGCTGAAGATGATTGGTCCTCTTGGGAGACTTTAACTAAAGAACTTGGTTCAAGTACTTTATTAATAGGTGATGATCTTTTTGTTACTAATAAGGATCGTTTAAAAATTGGTATAAAAAAGAATGTGGCCAATGCTATATTAATAAAATTAAATCAAGTTGGAACTGTCTCTGAGACAATGGAAACTATTAAATTAGCACAAAAAAATCAATACAAGTTAATGGTTTCTCATCGCAGCGGAGAGACTTGTGATGACTTTATAGCTGATTTGGCGGTAGCCGTTTCAGCAGAATTTATAAAATCAGGATCACTTTCTCGTGGTGAAAGATTGGCAAAATATAATAGATTGTCAGAGATAGAAGATTATTTAAAATAGCTTTATGAAAGAAAAGGATAATAAAAAATTATTAGTTTTTTTGACTATTGATGCTTGGGCGGTCTCTCACAATATTGAAAATAATGCTATTAGAAAAGCTCATATTCCTGGTTTTAAAAATTTAATAGCAGCTTATCCGGCAACAGTTATAAAAATGCCAGGCCTTTCTAACAGTCTTAACTATAAATCAATTGGTGCGGGAATGGAAATTTTAGATAGTAACAATTTATCAATAAATTCTATTTCTAAAATAATCTCTCATGCTAATTTGAATCAATTGAAAATTGCTAATAGTCAAGATTTCCCTCTATTATCAGTTTTTTTTAATAACTCGTCAGAAAGATTTTTAAATGAGGACTGGCTTATAGTTGATAATAAAAAAAATAATTATTTACCATTTTTAAATAAAAATAATTTATTAGATGAATTGATTAGATCTATTAAATCTAAGAGATATAATTTTATTTTTTCTTCCTTTTCCGAGATTTCCAATAGTGTTTTATCTGGAGATTTTTTATCAGTTGTTTCTGCTGTCGAGAATGTCTCTTCTTATTTAGAGAAAATAGCAAAAATTGTTCTAGATTTTAATGGCACCTTAATAGTTAGTAGTACTTATGGTGGGGCAGAGGATGTTTATAATATTGGCACCGGAATAGCCAATAAAAAAAGAACTAATAACTTAGTTCCTCTTCTTATAATTAGCCATAAATATCATGGTAAGTCTATTGGCCTAGATGAAGCTCCAAATAATGATATTAGTTTATTATCTTCACAGGGAAGCTTTTTAGATATTGCTCCAACTATTTTAAATTTATTGAATTTAGATATTCCTCCAGAAATGAAAGGAGAGAGTTTTATTTAAGTAAGGCAAAAACAGAAATTCCGATAATAATACCTAAAATAATTCCAACAAAAACCTCTATTGCAGTATGCCCAATTCTTTCTTTAAGAATTGGGTATTTTTCATCTAAAAATTGATCATCTTTTAAATCTTTAATTAAAATATTAATAATTGCTCCTTGTTGACCCAGATATTGTCTAAGTTTAAGAGCGTCATTAATAACTATAACAGCTA
Source organism: uncultured Gammaproteobacteria bacterium (assembly GCA_964609365.1). Classification (GTDB taxonomy): domain Bacteria; phylum Patescibacteriota; class Patescibacteriia; order Patescibacteriales; family UBA12465. The sequence goes on from CAZSRC010000012.1 coordinate 9,988, forward strand.
GAGCTAAAGAAATAGCAAAAATACTTGACTTGTGCCCCTCGTAAAGAAAAATTATTGTAACCAAGGATGACATAAAAGCACTATGTCCAGAGGGCATTCCAGAATAAGAAAGTCTTAACAATTCCTTTACTTCCATTTTGTTTTTCTTTCTTAGAATTATTTTTATTATTTGCGCAATTGTTGCAGCAATAAAAGGTGTTAGAATAATTAAATAAAATTCCATATTTTTATATATCTAAATTAGAAACACTCTTAGCGTGAGTTTGGATAAAATGTTTTCTCTTGGAAACATCATCTCCCATTAACATATCAAAAATAATATCAGCTTGGGCCGCATCTTCAATAGTAACTTGTTTTACTATTCTACTTTTGGGATCCATAGTTGTCTCCCATAATTGATCAGCATTCATCTCTCCTAAACCTTTATATCTTTGAATGAATAATTTATTAACTCTTTTCTTTTCTTTTTTTTCTTCATTTTCTTCTGTTACGACTTCATTATTTTCTTGATTTTCTTCTACTTCCTCCTCAATATCTTCGCTTGCCCCTCCTCCAAATTCTTTGATTATATTAACCTTCTCTTCTTCTGAGTAGGCATACTTAGAGTTAGAGCCTTTTTTTATTTGATAAAGTGGTGGTTGAGCAATATAAACATGACCACCAGTTATTAATGGGTTAAAATATCTAAAAAATAAAGTTAGTAATAATGTTCTAATATGTGATCCATCGACGTCAGCATCGGTCATAATTATGATTCGATGATAACGTAGTTTTTCTAAGTCTACTTGATCACCAATATTTGTTCCCATAGCAATAACTAAATTTTTTATTTCAATGTTTGCTAACATTTTATCTAAACGAGCTCTTTCAACATTCAAGATTTTACCTCTTAAAGGTAAAATAGCCTGGAATCTTCGATCTCTACCTTGTTTAGCGCTACCTCCAGCAGAGTCTCCCTCTACAATATACAACTCACAATCTTCAGCTTTATTGCTAGAACAATCAGATAATTTTCCAGGTAAAGTCATTCCTTCTAAAGCGCCTTTTCTTAGTATGCTAGCCCTGGCTGTGCGAGCAGCTAATCTTGCCTGAGCTGACAAAAAACATTTACCTATAATACTTTCGGCCTCTTTTGGATTTTCATCTAAAAAAGTAGAAAAGGACTCACCAAATATTTGCTCTACATATGTTTTTATTTCAGCATTGCCTAATTTACCCTTAGTTTGTCCTTCAAATTGAGGATTTGGTAATTTAACACTAACAATAGCAGTAAGACCCTCTCTAACATCTTCACCGGTAAGATTTTCATCTTTTTCTTTTAATATATTTTTTGATCTAGCATAAGAATTTAGTGTTCTAGTTAGTGCTGTTTTAAATCCTATTAAATGAGTTCCTCCATCAACGTTATAAATATTATTAGCAAAGGGTAGTGATGTTTCATTATATTCATCATTATATTGTAGAGCTACTTCTATTTTACAATCATTAATTTCTTTTTCTACATAGAAAACTGTTTCATGTTTTTTATTTTTTTGTCTATGAAGTGACTTGATATAAGATTTGATCCCTCCTTCAAAATAAAAACGATATTTTTTTGCTGAATGATCCTTTCTTTCATCAATAACATTCATTGTTATACCTTTTGTTAAATATGACTGCTGTCTTAATCTATCTAATATTTTACCCCAGCTAAATTCTGTTTCTGTAAAAATACTAGCATCTGGTTTGAATATGATAGTAGTTCCAGTTTTTTTAGTTTTTCCAACAGCCTTAATATTTTTTAGCGGTTTTCCAATATTGTATTCTTGTTCCCAAATTTGACCATCTCGATAAATTTCTGCTTTTAAATATTCACTTAAAGCGTTAACAACAGAAACACCCACACCATGAAGACCACCTGAAACCTTGTAACCACCGCCACCAAACTTTCCGCCAGCATGAAGCTTTGTTAAAACTGTTTCTAATGCTGATAGCCCGGTAACTTTATGTTTTTCTACAGGAATTCCTCTACCATTATCCTCTACTTTAATCATGCCATCACTTAATAATGTAACACTAATTTCACTTGCATATCCAGCCATCGCTTCATCAATACTATTGTCTACAACCTCCCAAATTAGATGATGTAGCCCAGTAGATGATGTTGACCCAATATACATACCAGGCCTCTTTCTTACCGGATCAAGACCTTCTAATACTGTAATAGCATCAGCGCCATAATCATTATTTTTTTTGTTTTTTTCAGACATATTTCTTTATTTTAAGTAATTTAATAAATAAAAAATGATAGTTTTTTCAATTCTATCTTTATTTATTATAACAAATTAAGATTTGCAAGTCAAAGCATTTTATTATTATTGCGAGGGTTTACTAGGCACCTTAATTGTAGTATAATTTAAACATAATTAATTAAAAAATATTTATGGCAAAAATATTAGTTAGTGGTGGAGCTGGATTTATTGGATCAAATTTAGTTGATAAATTAATAGAATTGGACCATCAAGTAGTTGTTTTGGATAATTTATTTTCTGGAAAAAAAGATTATATAAATAAATTAGCAAAATTTTATCAATTTGATATTTGTGATAAAAATGAGCTTTCTAAAATTTTTTTAGAAGAAAAATTTGACTATGTTTATCATTTAGCAGCTCAAATAGATGTTCGAAAGTCAGTTGAAGATATGGAGTTTGATAATCAAATTAATATTTTGGGTGCTTTAAATATATTAGAAAATTGTCATAAAAATAATATTAAAAAAATAATTTTTGCCTCATCAGGAGGAGCTGCTTATGGTTTTCCCGATGAAATACCTACTCCCGAAAATTATCCAACTAATCCAATCTCTCCTTATGGCATAAATAAATTATGCTTTGAAAAATATCTTAATTATTATTATAAGGTATTTTCTCAAAAATATGTTGCATGTCGCCTAGCTAATGTATATGGGCCAAGACAATACAAAGGTGGCGAGGCTGGAGTTATTGCTATTTTTATTAATAATGCAGTTGAAGACAAGATTAGCCATCTTTATGGCGACGGATTACAAACAAGAGATTTTATTTATGTTAATGATGTTGTAAATGCTTTTGTTGCTAGTTTGAAGGATGATGTTGTTGGTGTTTTTAATATTGGAAGTGGAATAGAGAGTAGTTTACTTGATATAGTATCAGCAATTGAATCAGCTTACTCTAAAAAAATTAAAATAGAATTTAAAGAAGCAAAACTAGGCGAGGAAAGAAGAAGTTGTCTTAATTCTGCTTTAGCAAAAAAAGATTTAAATTGGCAGTCAAAAGTTTCGCTACAAGAGGGAATTAAAAAAACACTAGATTGGTCCAAGGAGCAATTTAATAAATAAAAATATGAATAATGTATCTCAAAAAATAATTATTGGGAATTGGAAAATGAGTCTTGATTATAAGAAGTCTTTAATTTTAGCTAAAAAAATAATCTCAAATTCTTCAAAAATATCAAAAAAAAATGAAGTTTTACTTTTACCTGATTTTTTATCAATTGGTGATGTTTCCAAGGTTTTAAATAAAAAAATTCTTCTTGGTTCTCAGGATGTCTCTCCTTTTTCTCTTGGAGCTTATACCGGAGAAGTTTCACTAGAGTCTTTAAAGCAGATTTCTTGTTCATATATTTTAGTTGGCCACAGCGAAAGAAGGCAATTTTTTAATGATGATCTTATGATAGCCGACAAAATTAATAATATTTTTAAAAATAGTTCAATAACTCCAATTTTATGTATAGGTGAAACTTTGGAGCAGAAAAAAAATGGCCTAACTCTTTCTGTAATTGAAGATCAGTTGAAAAAAGCCTTCTCTAAATCAAAAAATATTTCTTCCAAAAAAATAATAATAGCCTATGAACCAATTTGGGCTATTGGTAGCGGAAGGATTGTTTTGATTGATGATTTACAAGCCGTTATTAAACAAATTGAAAAAGTTCTTTCTAAAATTTTTAAAAATAAAAAAAATTTAGAATATAAAATTGTTTATGGTGGTAGCGTTAATTTAAAAAACTTTCAGCAATTTAAAAATGTTCCAGGTGTCTCCGGTTTGCTTATCGGTGGAGCTAGCTTAAATGCCTCAGATTTTATTAAAATAGTTAATAATTTTTAATTTATATGATTAATTTTTGGATTTTATTAATAATTTCTTCTATATTTCTAGTCATTTTATTTATAGTTATTAGACATTTTCCAGAGTTAGCTATTTTAGATGCAGAAAATATTCCAGAAGAAAAAGAAAGTTTAGTTAAGGAAAAGCTAATCAAGCAAAGAATTAAAAGGAAGTTTGCTTTTCTTGATAATTTTTTTAATAAGATATTAGTTTTGTTTAATAAAATTTCTGATAATTTTTGGAATAAGTTAAGTGATTTAGAAAAAAAACAAAAAGAAAAAAAAGAAGAAAAATCTTTATCTGAAGTAAGTACAGAGGACAAAATTAAAATATTATTTTCTCAGGCGGAAGATTTTATAAAACAAGAAAACTGGATAGAGGCTGAAAAAAAATTAATTGAATTAATTAGTTTGGATGATAAAAATTTTTTAGCTTTTTTAGAATTAGGAGAAGTTTATCATTCTGAGCAAAAATGGCAGGAAGCCAAGCAAACATTATTATACGCCAATAAGTTAGGAGAATTAAACACGGCTAAAGTATCTTTTAGTGATATGGCTAATCTTAATTATTCTTTGGCCTTAATTAATAAAGAATTAAAAGACCTGGACTCTGCTTATGAAAATATTAAAAAATCCTTAGATTTAGATCAAAAAAATCCTCGCTATCTTGATTTTATGTTAAATTTATGTATAATAAAAAGAAACAAGCTTTTATCGATAGAGTATTTAAATAAAATAAAAGAAGTTAATCCAGATAATAATAATATTTCGAACTGGGAAGAAGATATTTCGCTTTTATAAAATAGCCGTCTTAGCTCAGTTGGTAGAGCATTTCCATGGTAAGGAAAAGGTCTCGGGTTCAAGTCCCGAAGACGGCTCAAATTCTTTAAAAATAGGAGGTTTAAATGAGTAACGGTATTCGTAATAAAAATCATTTAAAGTCTAGCAGTGATAAAAATAAAAGAAGAAGGAGTAGGGATTGTGAGACAAATATTCATCACATAATTCCCAGAAGTCGTGGTGGCGGAGAAGATAATTCTAATAAGGTTCGTATTCCAAGAAGGATTCACGAGCTTTATCATGATCTTTTCAGCAACATGACACCTTCTGAGGTTTTATCATTTTTAGAAAATTGTATTTGGGGCGGAGATACATCTATTATAGATGATTACGCCGAAAAGGGGAGGGAGTAACAACAGTAGAGGTTAGGGAACTAACCTCTTTTTATTTCCAAAAAATATTTTTTATGTTATATTAATATAAATTATAATTAATATTTTTTATATGAAAAATGAAAATCAAAATTTAGAACAAGTTTTTTATTATCCTATTATTGGATATAATGCTCCAGATTTTTCAGCCAAGGCTCTTATTTCCAATGAAATAAAAAAAATTAATTCCTATGATTATAGAGGGAGATGGTTAGTTTTATTTTTTTATCCTGGTGATTTTACTTTTGTTTGTCCAACGGAACTTGGTGATTTAGCGGATAATTATGAGGATGTTAAAAAAATAGGAGCTGAAATAATAGGTATTTCTACTGACAGTGTTTACGTGCACAAGGCTTGGAGTGATTCATCTGAGATGATTAAAAAAATAAAATTTCCACTTCTTTCTGATCAATCAGGAGATATTAGTAGAGATTATGGGGTTTATGTTGAAGATGAGGGTATTTCTTTGAGGGGTACTTTTATTATTGACCCAGATGGAATTTTAAGAGCTATTGAGGTTAATGATGCTGCTGTTGGAAGAAATAGCCAAGAATTAATTAGAAAATTAGAAGCTTGTAAATTTACTTATGAGCATGGAGATCAGGTTTGCCCAGCTAATTGGAAACCACAAGGGGAAACCTTGAAACCAGGCTTAGATTTAGTAGGAAAAATATAGTTTTTAATAATACTTGTTTTATAAAAGGGCCTTTTTAGAGAGGGCTCTTTTTCTTGACTTTTTTTAGGTTTTATGATATAATATAATTATATTTAATTGAGTTCATTAACAAAAATAGGAGACATAAAAATGAAAAAATTTATTGGTGTAGATTTTTGGTTGTTATATTTAGTAGCCGTAACTTTAATTTCGCTGATTGTATTGGCGCCTATGGCTTACCTCGGATTATTTTTCTGGGGATTGATTGCAGGTTTTACCCTGTTTATTTCTTTATTGATTTTTTCCTTGTTACCAAGGAGAGGCACAAAAGACGGTTCTGATAAGGGATTTTTTGTTGTAGATAATAATCATGTAGCCCTAATTGAAATAATGGGCAGGTATTATGGAGAATTAGAAGCTGGATATTATTTTATATTTCCATTTTTTAATCTAATTTTTATTAAGGCTATTATATTCAAGGGAGAATGCGAAATTGTTCTCTTTGACCAAGGTCCTGATAAAAAAGTTGACTTTAAAGATGGGGTAGCTGCTGATGTAGACTCCAGACTCTATTACAAAATTGAAGACGCCTACAAAGCTGTTTATAACTTGGATAATTTTTATTCAATGTTGAAGGACAGGATTGAATCTTCTCTAAGAGCTTATATGGGTTCTAATGATTTGGATTTTATCAACCAAAACAAAGCTAATGTATCTCTTGGTACTATCTGTAATACTGCTATGATCGCTGATATGAACGTGAGTTGGGGGATAAAAATTATTAATTTAACTGTATCTGATATTAAATTATCGGATGATGATATCAAAATAAGGCGTCAAATCATGGAGAAAAATATCCAAATTGAGCTGGCTGAAAAAGATAAACAGATCGCTAAGTCCAAGGCAGAGGCTGATAAAATAGCCGAAGAATTGAAAGGTAAAGCTTTGTTTGAAAAAATTCAAGCCATGGCCTCAGCTGGATTAGATGAATTAGCTGTTTTGGCTTTTTTAGAGTCTGAAATTAAATGGAAAAGTCTGGGAGACAAGACCGTTGTTATTGATGATGGCTCTGGTTTAGCTGGGATCATCGCCAAGCTTAAAGCTTTGGGAATTTAAAAAAAGTATAAATAAATAAAAAAAGGAGGCTAAAATGTCACCACATAAAATGAATAAAAAAGGCTCGACTTCAGCGATGCCAGTTACTAATGAAGAAAAAAAAGAAAAAAAACAAGGTGAAAATTTTTTCATGCCTATATTTAGATTTATTCTATCTTTTATGATAGGGGCAATAGTTATTGTTATATTTTTTGCAATAACATGGCTATTTGAGCTTAGGTTTGGATCTTTTCATTTTGATTTTTGGGTTAAAGCTATAGCCTCCTTAACTCTAGCAGCGCTAGTTTTAAAGGTTGGGAGTATAGTAAAACCAGGGGAAACATTGCTAACTAAGGCAATACCATTTACTCTGATTAGTTTATTTCTCTGCCTGATACTTTGGCATTATGGTTATAGATATTCAAGAGAATTTGGTTTTTCAGATACAAGCAAAATTTCTCAAACCGGAAACCCTTTTGCCAATAAAATTCCAACTCATGTTTTTCACTTAGAAAGAGGAGAAAAATCTTTTTGGGTTGATTTTCCTGCTGGATATAAAATGGAAACTTGGGGAGACCTAAACAGTTATAAAATGTTCTACGAAACCGGAGAAACGGTAAATGTTACCGGTGAAGACGTTGTTTACTTGCCAGATAGACCTGGACCAAACCGTGTCAAATTTGAGTCACTTGCGAATGGACAAAAGATTTATGTCTATTTGTCAAAACTCTAACAAATCAAAATAAAAGGGTGAAAACTTCACCCTTTTTTTATTTGCCTTTTTTAAAAAATAATGCTAATATTCTATTATTGATATTATTTAAGATTATTTAAAATTTAAAATATGTTTAAAAAAATTTTTATCTTTTTTTCAGTTTTCTCTATTTTTTTAGTCTTTTCTTTTTCATCAGCTTTAGCCCAAACCTCCGCCGATCAACCAGTTGAAACTATTAGCGGAGTTGTTTCTCTTAGTAATCCACTTGGGACCAGCAGTATCCCAACTTTAATTGGTAGAGTTATTGATTCTGTTTTGGGTATAGTTGGTTCTTTGGCTTTGGTAATGTTTGTATATGGTGGTTTGATTTGGATGACAGCTGCCGGTAATGAGCAAAGCGTTACAAAGGGCAAAAATATTTTAATGTGGGCAACAATAGGATTAGTTGTTATATTTACATCTTATGCCTTAGTCAAGTTCGTTATTCAGGCAATTGGCGCTTAATTTAAATTATTGACTTTTATTTTTTTTCTTGTAAAATAGATAGAGTTAATAATTTAATAGATTTTCCGGGTCGATACCAAAGCGGTCAACTGGGGCAGACTGTAAATCTGCTGGCGTTAGCCTTCGCAAGTTCGAATCTTGCTCGGCCCACAAATTTTTCTTCTATGTTAATAAATCCAGATAAAATAGGAAGAAGTTTCCTCAAAATATTTTTTATTTTGTTTTTAGCACTTCTAGGTGTTTTTTTATTATTATCTATAATATAGTTTTATGCCAGAGTTGCCAGAGGTAGAAACAATTAGAAACGGTTTGCGCCGTTTTATTTTAAATCAAAAAATTTCTAAAGTTGAGATTTTAGATAAAAAAATATTAAATGATTTTCCAAAAAAATTTAATCTTCTTGATGATTGTTTTTTAGAAATAGATAGAGTTGGAAAGTTATTAATTTTTAATTTCAAAAAAAGCTCTTTGAAATTATTGATTCATCTTAGAATGACTGGTCAATTAGTTTTTTGTCAAAAAAATAAAAAAATCAAAAAACTTATTTTGGGAGGGCACTCTGATCGCTCAACTAAGATTAATTGTCAAAATTTAAAACATCTTAGATTTAAAATTATTTTTAAAAATGGGGATGAATTAAATTTAAATGATACTCGTCGCTTTGCTAAAGTTTCTTTAGTTAGCCCAGATGTTTTATTGTTGGAGAAAAAAAAATTTGGAATAGAACCTCTTTCATCGGAGTTTTCTTATTTAAATTTTTTAGAAATAATAAAAAATAAAAAATCAAAAAACATTAAGTCTTTTTTGCTAGATCAATCCTTAATTGCCGGAATAGGAAATATTTATGCTGATGAAATTTTATTTAGTAGTAAGATTAATCCAATCAGAAATGTGGGCTCTTTATCTAAACTAGAAGTAGCAGATCTACATAAAAACATTAATAAAATTATAAAATTAGCAGTTGATAAAAAAGGCACTACTTTTAGTGACTATGTTGATATTGAAGGAAAAAGTGGCTCCTTTTTAGGTTTTTTACAAGTTTATGGAAGAGATGCTCTACCTTGTAAAAAATGCAAAAATACAATAAAAAAGATAAAATTAGCTGGTAGAGGAACTCATTATTGTTCTTTTTGTCAAAAATAGCATTTTTCTATCGTTGACTTTTGTCTTTTATTTGTTATAATAGCTTATATTGAATATAATTAATAAATTATTAAGAAAAGTATGTCACAAGATAATTTGATCAAATTAGAGTGTACTGAGTGCAAAAGAGTTACTCATAATTCTCATAAAAACAAAAAAACCTTAAAAGCAGTACGTTTAGAATTAAGCAAGTATTGTAAGTTTTGTAAAAAAAATACTCCACACAAAGAGACTAAATAATATTTTTAAATGAAAGAAAATAATCTTTCCAAATATTTTTTAATATTTTTGATAATAATGGCTTCCTTGGCCTGTATTTTGTTATTCAGGCCTTTTTTAATTGAAATAATTATTTCAGCGGTTTTGGTTTCTGTTTTTTATTCCCCATTCTTAAAATTAAGTAAACTATTTAAGGGTAGAAGAAAATTAGCCGCTTTTTTAATGTGTTTAATTTTATTATTAATAATAATTATCCCAATTAGTAATTTAATAATCTTAGCGGGTAAGCAATCTTCGAGCTCTTATTCTGAGACAATAAATTTTATTAATAAAACCAGTAATGGATTTAAACAAAATATTATTAATAATTTTGATTTTATAGATCCGGAAAATGAATACATAAAAGATTTTATTTTTGGGGCGACAAAAACAATTAGTGATTGGATGTCTAGGGCTGCTAGCTCTATAATTAAAGAAACTACTGCCTTTATGGTTTCCTTAGCTTTGATAGTTTTGACAATGTTTTTCTTTTTCGTTGATGGAGAAAAGATGCTTAATAAATTAAAGGTTTGGTCACCACTTCCCAATAAATATGATATTGAATTATTTAAAAAATTTAGAGAGGTTAGTTATAGTGCGATGATCTCTACTTTTTTAACTGCTGGAGTTCAGGGTATAATTGGTGCTATAGGTTTTTTGATAGCAGGTGTTCCTGCTTTTTACCCTGGAATTTTAATTGCTTTATTTTCCTTAATTCCTTATATCGGATCAATGGCAATATATATTCCCATAGGCATCTATTTAATATTGGCTGGGCAAGTTTTTCAGGGAGTTTTTATTTTAGCTTGGGGAGCAATAATTATTGGTAATACAGATAATTTAATTAGAGCCTGGATTTTAAAAAGTGGGTCTAAGATAAATCCAATTTTTATAATATTTTCTTTAATGGGTGGAATTACTTTATTTGGTTTTTGGGGATTAGTTTTGGGTCCCTTACTTTTATCTTTGGTTGCTACAGTTTTTCATATATATGAAGTTGAATATAATGATAGCTTGGATATCTAAAATATTTATAATTAATTTTTAATATTATGTTGGGAGAAAAAACAAGAAAAAATTTAGAAGAAGCTTTTGCTGGAGAATCAATGGCTAGAAATAAATATGATTATTTTGCTAGTGTTTTTCGCAAGGCTGGATATGTTCAAATTGCTAATATTTTTGAAGAAACAGCAAAAAATGAAAAAGAGCATGCTAAGTTATGGGCTAAGCAGTTGGGATATATTCATGAAAATATAGAAGATAATTTAAAATCAGCTATTGAAGGAGAAAATTATGAACATAGTTCTATGTATCCTCGTATGGAAAAGGAAGCTTTAGAAGAAGGGCATGAAGATATAGCTAAATTATTTCATGAGGTAGCTGAAGTTGAAGAAGCACATGAGGCTCGTTATAAAAAATTATTAGAAAATATTGAAAAGGGAATGGTTTTTAAGAGAGATGAGGTTAATCTTTGGAAATGTAATAACTGTGGTTATATTCATGAGGGTCAAGAGGCTCCCGAGAAATGTCCAGCCTGCGCTCATCCTCAAGCCCATTTTGAAATTTTTGTAAAAAATTATTAATTTTTTATTACAATTAATATTTAGAATATGAATAATAGAGTAGGAAAAATTTATGTTTGTGATATTTGCGGTAATGAGGTTGAATTTATAAATGATGGTGGAGCTCCAATTATTTGTTGCGGGGAGCCGATGAAGGAGAAAGAGAAGGCAGAAAAATAGATAAATATATATTTAGACAAAGAGAAAACCGCGAAAGCGGTTTTTTTGTTTAGATCAAATTTAAGCTATCTTCATCTTGTTTTTGCTATAATGTTTTTATGAAAAAAGAAAGTAAAAAACAGGCCAAAATATTTAGAAAGAGTGGCTATTCTTTTAGGGAAATTAGTGAAGCACTAAACATTTCTAAAAGCACGGCCTCTTTGTGGTGTCGAAATGAAACTTTAAATAAAACGGCCAGGGAGAGAATAAAAAATTTGGGCGATGTTGGTAGAGAGAGGGGAAAAATAAGTGCTAGAGAAAAGAGATCGAAGGAATTAGAATTAATTGATAAAAATTGTTCAGTTTTAATAAATAAAAAATATAGTGTTGATGATTATAAATTATTTTTGGCTTTGCTTTATTGGGGTGAGGGTGGCAAAACAAATAATTATTTTAATTTTGTAAATTCTGATCCAGAAATGATAAAATCATTTTTATTTTTATTTAGAAAATGTTTTTTAGTTGATAAATATAAGTTTCGTGCTCACTTGCATTTACATGAATATCATAATTGGGATGAAATGATAAATTTTTGGTCGGATGTCACCGGTATTGAAAAAAATAAGTTTTCCATATATAATAAACCACATACTGGTATTAATAAAAAACCTGGATATAAGGGCTGTATCTCTGTCAGATATGGTGATAGCAAGATATTCAAGGAAGTTTTTATTATTATCCGTCGTTTTATAAAATATATTAATAATGAAAACTTCCTTGAA
>CAZSRC010000013.1:0-21408 GCA_964609365.1 uncultured Gammaproteobacteria bacterium
CGACCAATTGATTAACAGTCAACTGCGCTACCGCTGCGCCACCTCGGAATAATTAATTTTTTCAAACTAATTATTATAATAACAAAACTGAAAAATATGTCAATAATTTTATTTTTTTATTTCCACCCATAAATTACCATTAAAACAATTATAACCCTTTACATAATATTTACTACCATCATTTTTATAAATTGGGTAAGATTCATTTCTAATGCTTTCATAACTATCAGTTAAAAAATTAGCACAAAGCTCAAAACTTTTTTCATCTGTTTTTTTATATTCAATTTTTGAAATTATATTATTAAACTTTAAATAAAAATCCTCACCCAATATATCCAGATTATCAGGTAATAAACCATTCGATTCGTAATAAGAATTTATATTTGCTTCAATATTATAAATATTATTTAACAAAGCATCATCCATTCTCCTATCTCTGGCAGTTTTTGGAGATTCTACAAAAAACCAAGAGGATATAAATATTACAGAGATTAGCGATAATGAACTTATAAGAAATAATTTTATAATTTTATCATTTTTTTTAATTTTTTCTCTCCTAATATCATAAAGATAAAAACTAAAAACTAAAAAAGAAATAATTAAAATAGTAAAAAACTTTAAAACAAACTTTAAAGTTAGTTCTCCGGATAAAAAATTATTAACCAAACTCAATAAAGAGCCTAATATTATTATAGAAGAAATAAATAATATAAAATAAGTTAACCATTTTCTCAAAGAAGAATCCTTGTCTAAATCACCCCTTTTCAAACCTCTCTCTATTGTCCTGGCGCTTAAAAAGAAAATTGGTAAAGCTATTAAAATAGCCGAAATTCCAAATCTCAAAGAAGAATCTCCGGAGTAATAAAAATAATTCGAAAGATTATCTATTACACTTTTATTAATTATTTGAAAAACAATAATAGCCGAGGATACAGCTAAAAAAATTAAAGATACTAATGATAATAAATAATAAAAGGCATATTTTGGATTGTTGTTTTTCATATTTTTGAAATTAAAAATCTTTTAATTTATCTAAACTTTTATTTTGCATTTTTCTAATTTTCTCTAAAGCTTTTGCCTCAATTTGTCTAATACGCTCTCTAGTAACTTCAAATTCTTGACCAACTTCTTCTAGGGTATGTGCAACGCCATCAATTAATCCAAATCTCATTTCTAAAATCTTTTGTTCACGAGGAGAAAGATTAATCATAATTTCCTTAACATAATCTTTTAATAATTGTAGAGCAGCAATTCTATCAGGAGAATCATTTTTAATATCCTCAATAAAATCTTCTAGGGTAGAATTATCATCATCCCCAATAGTCGTTTCAAGCGAAATTGTTTCTTGGGATATTTTGATTATATATCTAACCTTATCAATTTCTTCGCCCATTTCCGCGGCAACCTCTTCGGCCATTGGCTCACGACTAAGCTCTTGAACCAAAAATCTTCTAGCCTGTTGATATCTATTAATAGTTTCCACCATATGTACCGGAATTCTAATAGTTCTTGATTGATCTGCTAGAGCTCTAGTGATAGCCTGTCTAATCCACCAAGTAGCATAAGTCGAAAATTTATAACCCTTTTGATGCTCGAATTTATCAACAGCTCTAAATAAACCAATATTTCCTTCTTGAATTAAATCTAGCAAACTAAGACTTTTTACTCCGGAGAATTTTTTAGCTATTGATACCACTAATTTCAAATTAGATTCGATCATTTTTCTTTCAGCATCCTTATCTCCTCTATCTTTTCTCTTTGCCAATTCAACCTCCTCCTCGCCTGTTAATAATGGTATTTTTCCAATTTCTTTTAAATATATTTGGATAGAGTCCGAACTCAAACTACCAAGATCAAGAGACAATCTTGAGCTGGCTTTTTTATCTCCAATTAATTCTTTTTTAGCACCTAATAAATTTCCAGAATCTTCGATTAATTTAACACCGGAGTCAGTTAATCTACCTAAAAAAATTTCATAATCAAAAATATAATCCTCAACGGCTGGGAACAAATGTAAAACTTCTGTTTCAGTTAAAAATCCTCTCAATCTTCCCTTTTCAATAAGTTTTAAAATTTTATCCTCAAGAGGGGCTTCTTTTTTTTCATAATTCCTTGAACTATCCGGGCTTTTTAATTTTAACTCTTTTTTTACTGGAGCCTTACTAATCCTGGATACTTTTACTTTACTTGGGGCTTTTATTTTATTTTTGATAGAATTATTTTTTTTACTTTTATTAGAATTCTTATCCTTATTAGAATGCTTATCTTTTTTTATTGTTTTTTTAACTAAAGAAAATTTAGATTCTTTTTTTAAATCTTGCTTTTTTTCAACCTTCTTGTTAATAATATTTTTTTTCAAAACCTTCTTTTCCTTTATTTTTTTAGACATAAATATAATAATTATATAAATTACATTATTTTTCTTAATTCTTCATTGAAATTTTTTAAATCTTCCATTATTTTAAAAATTTCATCACTTAGATTATCTCTCTCAGCTATAATTAAAGCATCTTTTTTAGATTTTATCAACTCTTTGAAATAATTTCTTTTTATTTCTACAATATTTTTAATCAAATCTTCCTTTATTTTTTCATCTAAAGACAAATCCTCATCTAGATAAAATTCAGAAATTAGACTTATTTTTTTAAAACAAGCCAATAAAATATCATTATTCTCATTTTTTACAGCTAATTCAAAAGAGTTATAACTAAAATCCTTGTTTTTATTATAATAAATAAGAAAATAATTATAAAATTCTTTATATTTACCAGAAATAAAAATCGGATCAAGATTATTAAAGATATATTCACAGTATTGATTATTTTTAAGAATTAGGGATAACAAGTTTTCCATCAATTTATCCTCCCAGGTGCTATTATTATCTTGTTTAAAATAATTAGACAAAACCTTATTATTGTCCTTTTTATTATTTTTATTGATATTTGTTGATATTTTATGTAATTCCTCTCTTAAAAAAACCTCTTCCGTTTTAGATTTTTGACTTAATTCTTTTAACCAAAAATCTTGTTCAACTTTATTATACAACATGTTTATTACTGTTAATATCTTGTGAACGGCTTTATTTTTTTCATTAATATTTTCTATATTAATGGAAGAAAATTCTTTTTCCAAATAATAGTTCATAATATTTTGAGCTAATTTTAGAAAATCAGCAAAATCATCCTTGTTTTTCTTAATAATTTCATCTGGATCACTACCCTTTGGCAGAGAGACAATTTTCAAACTAAAACCGGTCTTTAATGCCTCGCTAATTCCCCTATCAGTTGCATTCTCTCCAGCCAAATCTCCATCAAAGGCCATTACTATAGTTTTTGTATATCTTTTTATTATTGATAAATGATACTCAGTTAAAGCTGTCCCCGAAACAGCGCAAACATTTGTAAAGCCAGCCTCATGAGCAGATATTGCATCCATTTGACCCTCCACTAAAATTATCTCCCCTTTTTCTTTGATTGATAACTTAGCCTTGTCCAGAGCAAATAGGATTTTGCTTTTATCATATATTTCAGTCTGGGGACTATTAATATACTTACCAAAATTTTTATCATTACTAGAAAAAGGATTTATTCTAGCGGTAAAAGCAACGGTTCTACCACTAGCATCATTTATTGGAAACATAATTCTATCTCTAAAGCGATTCAAGTAATTGCCCCTTTCACTTTTGAAAGAAATGCCGGCTGAAAATATCTCGGCATCAGTAAATTTTTTACTCTTTAAAAAATTAATAAGATCGTCATGACTATCTAAGCTATAGCCAATTTTCCATCTATCAACAGCTTGATCATCGAGACCCCTTTCTAATAAATAAGCTTTAATTCTCTTCATGGATTCGCTGGTTTTTTCAGAATTTAAAATAAAATTATAATACTTTTTACTAAGCTCAAGTATTTCTAAAAGTCTATTTTTTTTAGAATCATTGGAAAAGTTTTTATTATCTATAACAACTCCAGCCCTAGGGGCTAACAACTTTAAAGCCTCAATAAAATCAAGACCCTCCATCTCCATTACAAAAGAGATGATATCACCACCTTTACCACAACCAAAACAATGCCAAATTTGTTTATCTGGGGAAATCATTAGGGATGGGGTTTTTTCATTGTGAAATGGACAGATTGCCCTAAAATTAGAACCAACTGCCTTTAAATTAATGTATTCACCAATAAGATCAACCACATCCAACCTTGCTTTTATTTCATCAGAATGATTCATAGTTAAATTAAAAAAATAAAAACTTTTTCTTTTTTTTAAAAGACATTCTATTAATATCTTCCTCTAAATTTCCAGAAAAAACTTTATCCATAGATTCTATATTAATATTATCTTCTATTTTAGACTCAATTGGATTAGATTCAGTTTTTTTATAAGAACTATCTACTGTTGACTCCTGAAGATCATTAGACAAAACTCCTAATAATGATTTTAATCTATTTATTTCCTCTAAAACTATCTCATTATCATACTCAGCATTATGCATTTTAAATCCAGCATAGCTAGCCTTTTTTTGGTCCAAGTGAAGATTAAAAACGAAATTATCACCTAGATCATCTATATATAAATGAAGTCTTGGATAGTGACCATCACCCAATCTCCTAACAAAACTCTCAACCCCCCTCCTTCTATCATAAATCATAGCATAGCCAGCTCTACGAATAAATACTTGATAATTAGAAACTCTATTAGAGTCAACTTTAAATCTCATTTATTTAAATTAATTTTAGATTTTTTATTAAATATAACAAAATTATAAATAATAAAATTTTCAATACCTATTATAAAGACTACCAGGGTCTGAGCTAATAAATAAAAAACGGCGAAATGATCGACTAATAAATACATTAATTTAGCATTTATTATTAAATTTAAAAAACAGATAAATATATATTTGAATAATTGCTGAGCAAGTTCTTTTTTATCATCATCCCTGAATGTCCAAAATTTATGCAGATAGAAGTTAATTAAAAAGGAAATCATAAAAGCTAGACTAGTTGAAACAACAATAGATAAAAATAAAAGTTTATGAAAAATAAATAAAAAAATTAGATCACTTAATAAGGTTAGGAAACCAGTTAAAAAAAATTTAATGTATGTTTTATATTTAAAAATTATTCCAGAAACAGATGGTAATAAAAAATAAATTTTTTTAATAATAAGTTGATACATAAATATTAATTATTATAAAAGATATAAGTTTGATCAAGCAACTCTCTAGTATCAATAAATCTATTTTTTAAACTAGAGGAATTAAGAACCACACTAATAAAATCAAAATTATTTTTTATAGAAAATTTTGTTGCTAGGCAATATCCAGCAGAATCATTATAACCAGTCTTCCCTCCAATAATTTTAACATCCTCTTTATTGCTTGGATAGGTTGGTCTCAGCAATTCATTAGTAGAGATTATTTTAATTTCTCTGTTTTTTTTTGTTTTAATACTATAATCATTTTTCTGTAATAATTCTGCAATCTTATTATTCTCAAAAGCTTTTTTTATAATAATGGAAACCTCCTTAGCAGTTGAAACATTTTTTGGGCTAAGTCCTGTGGCATCATAAAATTTTGTTTTTTTTAAATTTAAATTAATTGCCTTTTTATTCATAAGAGATGCAAAATCATCTTCACTCAGACCAAGGGATGAAATCATCGCTACTATAGCAGTGTTATCTGATGCTATTAATGATAAAGCCAGTAAATCATAATTTTTTAAAATATCTCCTGTATATAAATAGTCTCTACCTCCAAAACGACGATCATTTTCAGCAAGTTGATAATACTGATCAAGATCTATATTTAAGTCATCTAAAAGAACTAAGGCTGATACTAATTTGCTAATACTTGCTATTGGCCAAACTTGTTCGGAATTTTTTTCTAATACGAAAATATTTTTTCTATTATCAAAAACAACAGCGCTAGATGCGGATATCTCCAAATCTGACATCTTACTTTGTTGTTCTAAGTAATAAAAACTATCTTCTATTTTTTTTATATCTCCACTATCTGGAATGTATAAAGAAAAATAAGGAAGAATATTTGAGGAAAAAAATATTGATGTAATTAAATAAATTAAAAAACTATTCATATTTACCTAATAATTTATCAATGTCTTCATTTTTATTAAACTTTTTATATTCTGGAAGATCTTTTATACTACTTAATCCTAAAAATTTAACAAATTCTAAACTAGATGAATACTCAGGATCCTCACTATCGCTATTTTTTTCTTCAAGCAAACCTCTTATTAATAAATTTCTAAGAATTAAACTACAGTTTATACCTCTTATTTTTTCAATTTCTGTTTTTCTAATTGGACCGCGATAAGCTACAATTGTAAGAGTTTCAAGACTTGCGGGAGTTAACTCTCCGCTATATTCAGTTTGTAAAAATAACTGAATTAATTTGGCATTTTCTGGTGAGCTAGCCATTTGATATTTGTTAGCACTTTCAATAATTCTAATACCACTATTACTTTCATTATAAAAATTAATTAAATTATTAATTTCTAATTGAATCTCAGAAATATCTTTTTTTAAAAAATCAGCCAACTCTTTTACGGTTAATGGCTTCTGAGAAACAAAAAATAAAGATTCTAATAAGTTTCTAATTTCCATATAAATATTTAAATTATTTTATTATTCAATTAATTCTTTATAATGTTCAATAAAAATATCGCCGAATAAATCATCCTGATTAAAAATAATTTCTCTTTGCTTGGCTAATTCTAAAATAGCCAAAAAATTAACAATTATTTCCGTTCTAGACTTAGACTCTCTAAAAATTCTAGTAAAATTTATTTTTATTTTTTGAGATACCATGTCTCTAATATAAAAAATTCTTTCTTCTATGCTTATTTCTGGAATAATAACCCTACTTTCTAATTTCTCCTCAACTTTTTCTACCTTGCTTAATAATTTTGCAAACTCATCTTTTAATGATTCTGGGTTTACATTCTTTGGAGAAAAAAACTCTCCTTCTATAAACTTAAATCTCTTATTATTTTTTGTTATTTGCCTAAAAAAAGAAAACTTTTTTTTCCCGATTATTTTTTGAATAACAAGACTCAGGTCAACAAAATCTTTATACATTTTTAACTTTCCAGCCAAATCATCAACCTCTTCCTGATCCTCTTCTGAAAATAAATAAGGTAATAAAGCTTTTGATTTTATAAATAATAATTTAGCTGCCATTAACAAAAAATCAGCCATTGATTCTGGTAAAATTTCCGATGAACTTTTAACATAATCCAAATATTCATTAGCAATTTTTGCCAAATTTACCGTGGTTATATCAAGCTCTTCTTTTTCTATTATCTGTAAAAGCAAGGAAAGTGGCCCTTGGAATTTATCAATCTTTACATCTATCATAAACAAAAAAATAAGCACAAAAACAAACAATTCTGTAAATAATGCTTATTTTTTATATATTTTAAAAAATATTTTATATTAGTATATTAGCTTATTTTAATGCTTAAGGCAAGTTATATTTTTATATTATTTTCCTAATAATATTAATAAAATTATTTAGCTCTTTTTTTTGAGATAAGTTAAAATTAGAAGAATCTATCTCGGATAAATTTGATGACAAAATATTCTTTTTAAGATTAATAGTGCTTTGGCTTATCTTTATACAGTGGGAGGATAAATTTTTATGAAAATTTGAACAATTTAAACATATAACCTCTTTATCAAAAAAATTTAAAAAAACAGCTGGATGCTTGCCACAAGTAGAGCAAGTTGAAAAATCAAAATCATAACCCAAAAAATTAATAAGTCTAATTTTAAAGTATAGCAACGAAAAATCTAAAAAATTGAGATCCTCATTTGAATTATTTAAATTTATTAAAAAATCTTTTAATAATAAAAATAAATTAAAATCTTGTTGATTTTCAAAGCTTAAATCTTTAATAAACTTAATAGCCTGACCAGCTATTAATAGCTTAGAATAATCACTTTTTATTTTTAGAAATGAGTTTTCACTAATAGCACTTCCTACATACCTCCTCTCTCTACCCTCAATAATCATTAGATCAACTAAATTTAAAGGCTCTAGATGAGCTGCCAACTTAGAGCTAGGTCGCTTAAGTCCCTTAGCTATAATACTAATTTTACCAAAATCAAGACTATAAAAAGTAACAATGGAATCATATTCGGCAAAATCAATCCTAGATAAAACTATCGCCTTACTTTTTAGCATTTTTTTTATCCAAATATGACTGTAAAATAATCATAGCTGAAACACAGTCTCTATCTTGTTTAATTTTTATATTTTTTAAAGAATCAGCCTGAACACTGCTGAGCCTCTCATCTATAAAAAAGAACAACAAATTCATGTCCCTGGTTTTTTCTTTTAAAATTTTAACAAATTTTTCAAAATTACAATTCTCTATCTTAGCAGATGACATTTTCTTGGGTAGACCTATTACAATTTTCTCAATATCTTCTTTTTTTATAATATCAATCACTGAACTAATATTTTGTACAGTCTTAAATGGTGTTGCAATGGCATTTTCGCTATTAGCTATCGCCATTCCTATTCTTTTTTCTCCCCAGTCTAAACCCAAGTAATTGCTCATAAATTTATAAACTAGTCAAAATAATATTACCTTTTTTCAATATTGCTATCGAATGCTCAAAATGAGCACTCAATGATTTATCCGAGGTTATTATTGTATAATTATTTTTAGCTATTTTTACTGGAAATTTTCCAGCATTAATCATTGGTTCTATTGCTATAACCATCCCCTCTTCCAACAATAAATTCTCTGAGTTATTTTTTCCTATTTTATAATTAAAAACATGGGGATCTTCATGGGCAAAATAACCAACTCCATGACCAACTAAGTCTCTAACCGAAGAAAAACCATGTTTTTTTACATAATTTTCAATAGTTTCACCAATATCATTTAAAGTATTTCCGGCAATAGCCTTTTCTATACCCAAATGTAATGCTTCTTTAGTTATTTTTAATAACTTTTGAGCATCTAAACTAATTTCACCAACAGCGATAGTTCTACAGGTATCAGTAAAAAATCCCCCGCCCTCTGAATACTCATTAAAAGCTCTATTATTGGCAATAGCGTCATCTTTACTTTGAATTGGCCATTCCATGCCAATATCAAGACCCACAATATCACCAGAAACAAGAACCCTATCTGGCAAAGAGGCTCCGTGAACAACTTCATTATTAACTGAAACACATAAAGCAGATGGAAAGAATATTCCATCTCCCATATCATAATCCTTGAAAGATGGTCTTCCACCGGCTTTAAATATTAAATCCAAAGCCATTTCCTCTAAATAAGCGCTAGAGATTCCAGGTTTTACTTCTTTTGATATTTTATCAAGAATATTAGCTAAAATTTTTCCACCTTGTTTGAGGATTTCTATTTCTTTTTCTGTTTTGTAATATATCATTTTTTTATTATTTATAAATATCTAAAATTTTTCTAAAATCTCTCTCATCCTGCCTAGTCGTACCACTTAATTTTGCAAATTCCCTGGATGACCTTTGTCTAGTAGACAGGGGGAGTTTACCATTTCTCCTAATACTTGGAACTAATTTTTCAAATATTTTAATAGCCTGGCTTCTATTGTTTTTTAAGTTGGAGAATTGACCATGCCTGGTTAAGTCTGCTAGCTTTCTAGCAAAACCACTTGAACCAGAAATCCTAAAATCATTACCCCCTTTTGGTAGTTTTTGTAAAGGCATTTTAATAAAATTAAATAAATAAAACTAATTATATTATAATATTTATAAAATTAAAAAACAAGTAAAAAAATACTACCTAAGTAGTATTTTTATATATTTTTTTTGTAAAAATTAAACTCCGTCGTATTCCCTCATTGAAACCTGGGCCTCTATCTGTTTAACCATTTCTATTACAACAGAAACAACGATCAACAAACTTGTTCCACCAATAGCAAGGGCTTGCATTCCGGTGAAGTATTTCATAATCAAAGGAAGAACAGCTATTAAACCAAGAAAAAGTGATCCAGTTAACAAAATTCTCCTGCTGATATATGATAAATACTCACTAGTATGCCTACCTGGTCTAATTCCCGGTATAAAACCACCTTGTTTTTGCAAATTTTCAGCAATTTGATCTGGCTTGAAAATTATTTCTGTATAAAAATAAGTAAATCCAACAACTAATAAAAAATAGAAAATTCCATAAAAAAATTGATTTTCAAACAAATTGATAATCCAATAAGCTGATTTAGAAATAAATGCTGATTTTGCTGAAACAAAAAATTGAGCAATCATTGAGGGGAAAATTACAACAGAGATAGCAAAGATAATTGGAATAACTCCGGCTGTATTAACTCTTAATGGTAGATGAGTTGATGTTCCTCCAAAAGCCCTGTTTCCTCTTATTTGCCTAGCATATTGTACTGGGATATTTCTCTGACCTTCGTTAATAATTATAATACCAACAACTGTTATAAGGGCTATAATCAAAAAACCAAGCAATAAATAAATCTGAGAAAGATCAAATGTAACAAACAATCTTTGAATTGTAGAAGGCAAAGAAGATATGATACCGGCAAAGATCAATAAAGAAATACCATTCCCTATTTTTTTCTCTGAAATAAGCTCACCAATCCACATTAAGAACATTGTTCCAGCACTTATAGTAAGTATTGTTGCAAATAAATCAAAGTTAGATATATCACCTAAAATATCAAAAGAAGACCTTCTTAACAAGGTTATCATTCCATAAGCCTGAACAAATGCCAACGGAACAGTAGCAATTCTAGTCCATGAATTTATTTTTTGTCTTCCAGCCTCTTCTTTTTGCATTTCTTCTAATTTTGGAATGATCATTCCTAATAATTGAAAAATAATAGAAGATGTAATATATGGACCGATACCCATCATAACTATAGAAAAATTATCCATACTTCCACCAGAAAAAACATTTAAAAGTCCTAAAACTTGATTAGAAGAAAAAAGATCTCTCAATGCTGAAACATTAACACCAGGAATTGGTACATGAGCGAATAATCTGAAAATAGCAAGCATTAAAAGAACAAATATAATACTTTCTCTTAAGTCTTTTATTTTCCAAATTTTTTTTAATTTTTCAATCATATTATGTTTTATTATTTGTTTTCTATTTGCTTTCTAACGCTTTCGCTTAGGGAAATTTTTTCAAATTTTAAATTTTTTGGGATTAACTTCTCTTTACCTAAAATTTTTACAGGTAAATTCTTTTTGGAAATTAATTTTTTTTCAAATAAAATCTCAATATTAACAAGCTCAGCATCCTTAAAGTTTTCATTAATCTTTAAAACACTAACAACTTGATTTTTTGGATTTAAAGATTTAAAACCTCTAGATTTTGGTATTTTTAATAAATTATGCTTCATTCCTAATCTTTTTAGATTTGATCTACTTACACCAGCTCTAGCTTTTTGACCTTTTAAACCTTTTCCACTATAAGTTCCCTTTCCTGAGGAATTACCACGACCAAGTCTCTTACCCTTTCTTGATAATCCAGAACTTTTTTTTACATTACCTAATGAAATAGACATATTATTTATACTTAAATTTTATTGAAAATATTTTTATTATTTATCAGCTTTAACTTTTTTTATTTCTTTTTTTTCAGAATTATTAACAACTTCTTCATTGTTTGATTTTTTTGAATCAAAGGAAGCAAATCCAGTCTTCTTTAATCTGCTTAACGCCAATACTGTACATTTTGCATTATTAACCTTATTATTTGTTCCTAGTATTTTACTAGTAACATTTTTAATACCAGCTAAATCTAGTATAATCCTAACAATACCACCAGCAATAACTCCTCTTCCTTTTGATGCTGGTTTTATCAAAATTAAAGCTGAACCAAATTTAGTTTGAATTTGATGAGGAACAGTATCATTAACTATCGGAACATTAACTATATTTTTCTTAGCTTTATTAACAGCCTTGTTAACTGCCAAAGTAACATCAGCTCCCTTTCCAAGGGCAACTGCAACTCTACCTTTTTTATCACCAATAGCAACACAAGCTCTAAAGCTCATCCTCTTTCCACCTTTCATAACCCTGGTAACTCTAGCAATATCTAAAATTCTTTGCTCAAACTCTTCCTTTGGTCTTTCACCAAAACGTTTTTTTCCACCAAACTCTCTTTTTCTTCCCTGATCAAAAGATCTAGGACTATTCTTTTTGTCACTAACTGGACCGTTATTGGTATTATTATTATTGTTTAACTCTGACATAATATTTTATTTATTTATATATAAAAATTAAAAAATCAATCCACCTTCTCTGGCGCCATCAGCAACAGCTTTAACTCTTCCATGGAATTTATATCCACCTCTATCAAAAACTGCTTTTGTAATTTTTTTAGCAAGAGCTTTTTCAGCCAAAAGTTTTCCTAACTTAAAAGATACTTCAATTTTTTTATCCTTAGAATCTTTTAATTCTTTTTGGTTAGCACTAGCAATTGTCTTTCCTGATAAATCATCAATTAACTGAACATAAACACCCTTATTGGATCTAAAAACACTTATTCTTGGTCTTTTTTCTGTACCACTAATAGTCATTCTAATTTTTTTATGACGTCTAGCTAATTTTTCGTTTTTTTCTTTTACCTTTTTCATATTTAAATATTATTTAATATATTATTTTATTACTTAGATGCAGCTTTTCCAGCCTTACGTCTGATAATCTCATCAGAATATCTGATACCTTTTCCTTTGTATGGCTCTGGTTTTCTCAATTTTCTAATTTGAGCAGATAATTCTCCAACTAATTGCTTGTCTATTCCGGATATTGTAATAGAACTACCCTCAACTAAAGCACTAATTTCTTCAGGTAAAATAAATTCTACAGGATGAGAAAATCCCAAGTTCAATGTTAGTTTATTGCCAACAACAGCAGCCTTATATCCAACACCTTTGATTTCCAGCTTTTTAGAATAACCATCATTAACACCGGTAACCATATTATTTATTAAGGCTCTAAAAAGACCCCAGAAAGATTTTTCTTCTTTATTATTAATATCATTAATGCTTAAAACTATTTCATCATTTTTTATTTCAACTTTTATTTTTTTGCTTAACTCCTGCTTTAATTCACCCTTAGGACCTTTAACAGTAATAAAACTATTGCTCAAATTAACTTGAGTTCCTGTAGGTATTTTAATTGGCAATTTTCCTAATCTTGACATAATATCTTATTTTTCTCCAAAAAATATAAAACTATTTTTTAAAGATATTTTAAAAATTAATAAATTTCACAAATAAATTCTCCTCCAACATTTTCTCTTCTAGCTTGTTTTCCTGTCATTATACCTTTTGATGTTGAAATAATAGAAATACCAAAACCATTCAAAACCTGATTAATATTAGCCCTATCAACATAAACTCTTCTTCCAGGCTTACTAATTCTCTTTAAAGAACTAACTCTGGAATTACCATCTTTGTCATACTTTAAAACTAATCTTATTTGATCAAACTTTGAAGTTTTATTTTTCTTTAATTCTTTGCCGCCAGGAATAACAACAACACTAGAAATAAAACCTTCTTTTTCTAAGATTTGAGCAATGTTAAATTTTACCTTACTCATAGGCAAAATAACATCTGCTTTCTTAACCAAAGAAGCATTTCTAATTCTTGTTAACATGTCTGCGATTGGATCTATCATAATATTTTCATTTAAAACTGGAAATTATTTTCAAAATATAATTTACAGTTTATATATTTTTATATATTTATTTTAATATGAAATAGTTATAAATCTTGTATCTTACCAACTTGATTTTTTTACACCAGGTAAATCACCATTATCAGCCAACTCTCTAAAACAAATACGACACAAATCAAAATCTCTTAAATAACCCTTACCTCTTCCGCATCTCCAACATCTATTTATTTTTCTGGTTGAAAATTTTGGTTTTCTTTTTGCTTTAACTATTAATGCAACTCTAGCCATAAATATAAATGTTAATTATTTTTTTTTATTAGTCTCATCTTTCTTGAATGGAAATCCAAACAATCTAAATAATTCTAAACCTTCTTCTTTATTAGAAGCGGTTGAATGAATAACAACCTCTAAACCATGTATATTGTTAATATCCTCAACTTTAACTTCTGGAAATGAAGAGTTTTCCTTAAAACCAATACTTAAATTACCTTGCTTATCAACTGATTTGGTTGAAATACCTCTAAAATCTCGAACCCTAGGAAAGCTAATATTAACTAATTTATCTAGAAAGTCATACATTCTTTTACCTCTTAATGTGACCATAGCACCAATAACCATTCCCTCTCTAATCTTGAATGATGCAATTGATTTTTTAGCTTTTGTGAAAACTGGTTTTTGACCAGAAATTCTAGTTAAAGTTTTTTCAATATTTGCTATATACTCCTTATCCTTTGTTCTCTTGCCAAAACCAACATTTATAATAAGTTTTTCAATTTTTGGCACTAAAAAAATGTTGGAATAAGAAAATTTTTCTTTTAACTGTGGTATTATTTCTTTTTGATATTTTTCTTTTATGTTCATATTTATATTTATTTAATCAATAAATTATTTTCTTAAAAAAATTATTCTAATGTTTCTTGGCATTTTTTACAAACCCTGAATTTTTTATTTTTACCAGACTCATCTTTAACTATTTTATAGGAAACTCTTGTCTCTTTTCCGCAATTAGGACAAATCAATATCACATTAGAAGAATCAATTAAACCAGGAAATTCAATTCTTTGACCCTTCTCTCCCTTTCTTTGTGGTCTAAGATGCTTAATTAAAATATTTAAGCCTTCTATACTAAGTCTCTTGTCGCCTGGGAAAACTTGCAAAACTTTTCCAGATTTGCCAGAATCTTTTCCTGCTAAAATTTTTACTTTATCGTTTTTCTTTATCTTCATATTTAATATTTAAAAATTTAAATTATTTTAAAATTTTATAGAACCTCAGGCGCAAGTGATGCTATCTTAAAAAAACCTGATCTTCTAACCTCTCTAGCTACTGGACCAAAAACACGACTAGCTTTAGGCTCTTTCTTTTCTTTGTCTACAATAACGCAAGCATTATCATCAAATCTTAAATAAGAACCATCTTTTCTACGTATTTCTTTTTTTGTTCTAACAATGACAGCCCTAATAACATCTCCTTTTTTGATTGGCATATGAGGTGATGCTGATTTTACTGAAGCAACAATAATATCGCCAACTCTAGCATATCTTTTTTTATAACCACCCAAAACTCTAATGCATAAAACCTCTTTGGCTCCAGAATTATCAGCTACTTTTAATCGACTTTCTGATTGTATCATATATTTAAAAATTAAATAAATAAATTAAACTATTCTCCATTTTTTATCTTTGCTAATAGGACGACACTCTACAAAACTAACTTTATCTCCAATTTTGCAAGAATTCTTCTCATCATGAACTTTATATTTTTTACTAACAATAAATCTTTTTTTATACTTTTTGTTAATTTTAACTCTCTCCACCTCAACAACAATAGTTTTATCACTTTTATCACTAACAACAGTACCAGAAAATTTTTTTCTAATAACTTTTTTTTCTTCAGTGTTAGCTTCTTCTTTGATAGATTTTACCATATTATTTATTTATTATTTTTATCCTTATTAATTAGAGTTAAAATTCTAGCTATGCTTTTTTTTATAACTCTAATATCTCTAACATTTTTTAATTGATTACTAGAATCTTTAAAACGAAAAACTCTTAATTTATCCCTTGAATCAGCTAAAGTATTATGTAATTCTGATATTGTTTTATTTTTTAATTCTTTGATATCCATATTTATAAAATTTAATTAATCTTTTTTAACAAATTTACATTTAACTGGTAATTTATAAGCAGCTAAATCTAGAGCTTTTTTAGCCATTTCTTCTGTTAGTCCTTCTACTTCATATAAAATTGTTCCTGGTTTAACTGGAAAAACATAATGATCAACTGAACCTTTTCCCTTACCCATAGGAATTTCTCCGCCTTTTTTTGTAACCGGTTTATGTGGAAATATTCTAATCCAAATTTTTCCACCTTTTTTTGTGTATTTGGTTATAACTCTTCTAGCTGCTTCAATCTGACGAGAGTTAACCCAGCAAGCCTCCAAACTTTTTAATCCATATGAACCAAAATCAACATTAATCATGGTTGTAGCCTTACCACCTCTTTTACCTTTGTGAGATTTTCTATATTTAGTTTTCTTTGGCATTAACATATATTTTCAAATAATTAATAAATTATAAATAATTAGGATTTTAAGCCTTATCAAAAACTTCACCTTTATAAATCCAAACTTTTACTCCAATACTTCCATAGGTAGTAGCGGCAACTCCACGAGCATAATCAATATTTGCTCTTAAAGTACTTAATGGAAGCTTACCTGAAATCAACTTTTCTGACCTAGCAATTTCAGCACCATTTAACCTGCCAGAAACAACAACCTTAACACCTAATGCTCCACCTCTTTCTATTCTAGAAATAGCTTGCTTCATAACCTTCCTAAAAGGAACTCTTTTCTCTATTTCCATGCTTATTGATTGAACATTAACTTGTGCGCTCAAATTTGGATTTTCCAACTCTTTGATATTTATATTGATTTGATTTAAGCGAGTTTCCATTGGGTTTGATAAAAACTTTTTATGAAGAGTTCTTTTCAATTCTTCAACACCATTTCCACCTCTTCCAATCAAAACACCTGGTCTAGCTGTATGAATATCAATATTTATTTGATCAGAATTTCTAGTAATTTCTACTTTATCAATACCAGCTTCTCTAAAATTTTTAATAATATATTTTCTTATTAAAACATCCTGTTTTACATTTTTTATATATTTATTACCAGAACTAAACCAAATTGATGGCCAAGTTCGAACGATACCCATTCTTATTATTTTTGGATTTATTTTTTTACCCATATAATTTTATCAATATAATTATTTAAATTTTTTATTATTTATCCGGCTTTACGTCTAAAAACCTTACTAGCAAAACTTTGGGAATCTGATTTTGAACCCTTACCTTCTACAGTTTTTTCTTTTTTATCTGATTTTAATTTTTCAGCTTTTGGTTTTTTGGCTAATTCATCCATTTTTACAGGTTCTTCTATTTTAACTTTTTTAGCCACTCTTTCTCCACTATCAACTATTTCTGCTAATGTAATATAAATATGACTCATTCTTTTTCTGATAACTGTAGCTCTTCCATGAGCCTTAGGCATCCATCTTTTAAGAGTTTTACCATCTTCGATTTTAATCTCTTTAATTAAAAGATTATTTTTATCTAAGTCATAATTATTTACAGAACTAGAAATAGCAGATTGAAGTAATTTTAAAACTGGCTTAGCAGCTTTTTTATTTAAAAACTTTAATTGGTTGGCAGCTTTATTAACTTCCATATTCCTAATCAAAGCAGCAACTAATCTTGTTTTTCTAGGGGCTATTCTTAAATGTTTTAAACTAGCTTTAACTTCCATATATTTTAAATTATTTTATGTATTTTAAAAATTTATTTTCCCTTAGCTTGGGTTTTAGCCATTTTACCACCATGACTAACAAATTTCTTAGTAATAGAAAATTCTCCTAACTTATGTCCAACCATGTTTTCAACAATATAAACAGGAACATGTTGCTTTCCATTGTGAACACCAATAGTATAACCAACCATTTCAGGTGTTATCGCACAAGATCTATCCCAAACCTTAATTATAGTTTTATCATTTGGAGACAAAGCTTGAATTTTTTTTAAGATTCTAGGATTAACGTATGGACCTTTTTTTAAACTTCTTGACATATTTTTAATTTAATTAATGATTAATTATTTCTTTTTCTTAATCGTTCTTCTTTTAACTATTAATTTATTTGATCTTCTCTTTTTTCTAGTTTTTACACCAAAGGCTGGTTTACCCCATTTTGTTTTTGGTCTCTTTAAACCAATGGATTGTTTTCCTTCTCCACCACCATGAGGATGATCTACTGGATTCATAGCTGTTCCTCTAACGGTTGGCTTTATTCCTAAATGTCTCTTTCTTCCAGCTGATCCAATTTTAATTAATCTTTTATCAGGATTACTTGCTTGTCCTACTGTACACAAACATTCTTTTTTTATTAATCTAATTTCTCCTGAAGGCATTTTTACTTGAGCATATTTTCCCTCAACACCCATAACATGGACAGAATTCCCTGCACCACGAGCTATTTTAGCTCCTTGACCAGGATCAATTTCAACACTAGAAACAGGAATACCCGCTGGTATAAACTTTAAAGGCATGGCATTTCCATTTTTAATTTCAACTAATTCTTTTGAACTAATTATTTGTTCACCTTCTTTTAAATTAATTGGAGCAATTATATATCTTTTTTCGCCATCAAGATAAGAAAGCAAAGCAATTCTAGCTCCTCTATTTGGATCATACTCAATACTTTTAACAACTGCTGGAATATCAAATTTATCTCTCTTGAAATCAACTAAGCGAACATATTTCTTGGTACCACCTCCACGATGTCTAACGGTTATTTTACCTTGATTATTTCTTCCACTATTCTTCTTTCTGATAACTAATAATCTTTTTTCTGGAGCTTTATTTTTTGTTAAGTCAGAAAAATCATCATAAGTAGCATGACGCTTTTTAGGAGTATTTGGTTTTAATTTTTTGATTGGCATATTTTAAAATTTAATAAATTTATTTTTAAACTCCTTCGTAAACAGAGATACTTTCTCCCTTTTTTAGGCTTACGATAGCTTTTTTAAAATCTTTTCTTTTTCCAGTAATTTTACCTCTATTAACTTTTTTTCCCTTAACTTTTATAATATTAACCTCTGAAGGTTTAACGCCATAAATTTCATGAATAGCTTTAGCTACCTCTATTTTATTAGCATTATTATCAACCATAAAAACATATTGATTAACAGCACTCAAATTAGTAGCTTTTTCAGTCACCATTGGTTTAACTAAAACTCTATAAGATTGACTTAAGGTATTTTTTTTATCTTTTTCTTTCTTTACCTTACCATCGTCGCCATAAAGATCTTTCATACTTTTTTCATCCTTATTTAAAACTACATCACCCTTTTCATCCTTATTTTTATCATCATTTGTGTTATTAAATATTCCCATATTTATAAATAATTAATTTTTATTTTGAATATCTTTCATCAATAGTTTTGACAGCTGACTCTGTTATTATTAAATTTTTATACTTTAATAAATCAATAATATTGATATTTTCTAAATTTATAATACTTAGACCAGCTAAATTTCTTGCTGACATTAAAACCTTTTCATCTTTTCCATCATTAACAAATAAAACACTTCTTTTAGCTTTTTTTACTTTGCTATTTACAGGAAAAATATTTTCAACTTTCTTTAAAAAACCATTAAATGTTTTTGTATTGAATTCGCCCATATCAAACTTATCAACAATGGCCATATTACTAGTAGAAAGTCTATCTGATAAAACCATAGTAATAGCTTTTTGTTTCATTTTTTTATTTATCTTTTTGCTAAAGTTTCTGTCTTTTCTAGGACCAAAAGTTACACCACCACCAATCCAAATAGGAGACCTACTAGAACCAGCCCTGGCTCTACCTGTTCCCTTTTGTTTCCATGGTTTTTTTCCACCACCTCTAACCTCAGCCTTTGTTTTTGTGTGAGCCAAAACTTGTCTTTCATTAGCATTTTGAGTAACCATAGCTTGATGAACTAAGTCCTCATTAACCTTTACGGAAAAAACTTTTTCAGATAATTTTAATTCACTAACTATTTCTCCATTTTGATTGTAAACATTTGTTTTAACTGGCATATTTTTAATATTTTTATATTTTTTAATTATTTTTTCAAAGATTCGGAATTATCATCTTCTTTGACTTCTTCTTTGACTTCTTCTTTGACTTCTTCTTTGACTTCTTCTTTGACTTCTTCCTTGACTTCTAAAGAATTTTTTACAAGCAATTCTCCATCTGATTTAATCATTAATAAAGATCCTTCACTTCCAGGAATAGCCCCCTTTATTAAAAGAATATTATTTTCTAAATCTATTTCAATAATTTCTAAATTTTTTATAGTAACGCGATCTCCTCCCATTCTACCACCCATTCTTGTACCCTTGAAAACATGGGCTGGGCCCTTAGCTCCAATAGAACCAGATGCTCTTAATTGATCTTTATTACCATGAGTTTTTTTAGTACCAGAAAAACCATGTCTTTTTACAACACCTTGAAAACCTTTTCCTTTTGATGTCCCTGTTACGCTAACTATATCACCCTTAACAAAAGTGCTTACATCAACAAAAGAACCCGCTTTCATATCTGATTTTATCTCACTTACTCTGAACTCTTTAATATGTCTAGCATTTTGCTTCTCTAGTCCAGCTTTTTTTAAATGCCCCTTAAGTGGTTTGGAAATATTTTTTATTTTTTTTTCTCCAAATGCCAATTGTAATGCTTTATAAGAATCAGTTTTCTCATCTTTAACTTGTGTAATAACACAAGGTCCGGCCTGAACCCTAGTGACAGCAATAACCTTATCATTATCCCAAAGCTGGGTCATATTAATTTTTTTTCCTAATATAAATTTCATATTTTAATATAAAATTAAATAAAAAAACAAAAAACTGGTCTCAACAATACCAGCATAAAAATATATAAACAATATAATAAATTATATCGTTCGATATACTATTAAATTTAACTAAATGCTATTTTGTTGAGTTTTACCTCCTATTTTAATACCTGATTTCAGTTGAAGAACTTTCTCTTTTGTGAGAGTTTCTAAAAAATTAACCAAATATTTTATTTTTTAAAAATACCTTTATATTCTAATCCATTTTTATTTCTAAGTCAACCCCTGCTGGCAAATTTAAATTTGTCAGATCTTCAATGGTCTTTGCTGAAGGCTCAAATATATCAATTAACCTTTTATGTGTTCTAATCTCGTACTGATCACGAGCATTTTTATGAACAAAAGTTGATCGATTAACTGTATACTTCCTCTTTTCAATTGGAAGAGGCACTGGTCCAGAAATCTGAGCATCAGTTCTTTGAGCTGTTTCAATAATGGTTTTAGAAGCTTGATCGATTATTTTATGATCAAAAGCTTTAATTTTGATTCTAATCTTTGTTTTAAATTCTCCGCTATCATTCTTAACGGATTTGTTTTTGTTTTCAGCCATATTATAATAATGAATTAAACCAATAAAAATTGGTAAAAAATTTTAATAAACATTATAAGCCCGTCCTAAAAATAGAACGGGCCTAAATATCTATTTGATTATTTTAGTAACTACACCAGCTCCAACTGTTCTTCCTCCTTCACGAATAGCAAATCTTTGCTTATCCTCTAAAGCAATCGGAGAAATAAGTTTTACATTAATATTAACAGTATCACCAGGCATAACCATTTCAACTCCT
>CAZSRC010000014.1:0-21140 GCA_964609365.1 uncultured Gammaproteobacteria bacterium
ATTTTTTGGAGTTCTTAAATTTGATACCTTGATATAATGTTTAACTTTTGTTAAATTAAAGATAATCTTATAATTAGTTAAAAATAAAAATTGGAAAAATTAGTTGCTCTAAAAGAATTACGCTTAAATATGGATAAATATGCTAAGGAGGTGCAATCCGGTAAATCTTTTATTGTTTTAAAGCAAGGCAAGCCTCTTTTTAAAATTAGCCCAGTGGAAAATGAAGGGGGCTGGGAAGAAGTTATTAATTTTGCTAAAATAAAGAAAGGTGGAGTAGGTATCAATAAATTATTAAAGATAATTAAAATAAATAATTATAAAAAACATGAATGAAAACGACCGGGTTATCAGCCCAATAGAAACAAATAACGATAAAGCTTTTGATTTGAGCCTACGCCCCAAGTCTTTTAGTGAATATATTGGTCAAGATAACGTTAAAACAAATTTAAATATTACCATTAAGGCCGCCTCAAAACGCCAAGAGCCTATTGAACATGTTTTATTTTATGGCGCTCCTGGATTAGGAAAGACTACTTTGGCTCATGTTTTGGCCAATGAAATTGGGGCCAATATCAAGGTTACCTCTGGCCCAGCTATTGAAAAAAGTGGAGATCTGGCCGCTATTTTAACTAACCTAAGCGAGGGCGATATTTTATTTATTGATGAAATTCATCGCCTCAACAAAACTATTGAAGAAATTTTATATCCCGCCATGGAAGATTACGCTTTAGATTTAATTATGGGTAAGGGCCCTGGTGCCAGAACTTTACGATTGGATTTACCAAAATTTACTATTATTGGAGCTACTACTAAAGCTAGTATGTTATCAGCACCGCTTAGAGATAGATTTGGTATTATTCATCATCTGGATTTTTATGAAAATAATCATATCCAAAAAATTATTAGCCGTAGTGCTAACATTTTACAAGTAGAAATTGAAGACGAGGCTGGCTCTTTGATTGCCGAAAGATCTCGTCGTACACCGCGTATCGCTAATCGTTTATTAAAAAGAGTTCGTGATTTTTCCGAGGTAGAGGGTAGTGGCTTTATTGATAAAAGTATTTGCATTCAGGCCTTAGATGTTTTAAATGTAGATGAGTTTGGACTTGATTATGTAGATCGAAAAATTTTAAATACTATTATTGATAAATTTGCCGGTGGTCCCGTTGGTCTTAATACTTTGGCTGCTGCTACTGGAGAGGATATGGCTACCATTGAAGACGTTTATGAGCCCTACTTAATGCAAATTGGTTTTTTAGATCGTTCTCCCCGAGGTCGTGTGGTTACTGATATGGCCATTAAACATTTTAAAAATAAATTTAAGGATTAATTTTTATTTAAATTTTTTAGTTCGCTAAGTTTTTTTGTTAAGAAAGTGTGATAAAATTTTATGAAATTATCAGATTTTGATTATAATTTGCCACCAGAACTTATTGCTCAAGAGCCAAATAATTTACGGGATCATTCCCGTCTTTTAGTTTATAGTAGAGATAGCGACAAAATTGAGCATCGCAACTTTTTTAATTTAACCGATTATTTAAAAGCAGGAGATGTTTTGTTTATAAATAATTCTAAAGTATTTTCAGCTAGAATAAAAAGCTTTAAGAAGAGTGGTGGACAAGTAGAAATTTTTTTATTAAAAGTTATTGATAAAGAAAAAAATATTTGGGAATGTTTATTAGGTGGCAGAATAAAAGTAGATCAAGAATTAATAATTTCCGAAAGCTTACAAGCTAAAGTTATTGAAAATAATGAGGGAGTTTGGCAAGTTTCTTTCAATCAAAATTATCAATATATTTTAGATAATTTAGATAAGATTGGCCAAACACCTTTACCACCATATATCAAAAGAGATAAGGGGGATAAACAAGATTTATTAAATTATCAAACTGTTTATGCTAATGATAAAAAAATAGGTTCAGCTGCAGCGCCAACTGCCGGGCTTCATTTTACAGATGAATTATTTAAAAAAATTAAAGAATTAGGCGTTGAAATTTTAGAAGGAACTCTTCATGTTGGATTGGGGACCTTTTTACCAATAAAAACAGATAATATTTTAGATCATAAAATGCACTCCGAAGAAGTAGAGTTATCAGTAGATGTTATTAATAAAATAATTAAAGCTAAAAATAATAAACAAAGAATAATAGCTGTTGGAACAACTTCTGCTAGAATTTTAGAGAGTTTAGAGAAATATTTAAAACAAGATAAAAAGAATAAAAAATATTTAAAATATGAATCTAGCCCAACAAACAATAATGGGTCTGAGAGTTTATTTTTTTCTACAGATATTTTTATTTATTCTGGTTACAATTTTAAGCTACTTGATTGCCTAATTACTAATTTTCACCTACCTAAATCAAGTTTAATTTTATTAGTTAGCGCCCTAATTGGTAGGGAAAAAACTTTAAGTATTTATTCAGAGGCTATTTTTGAAAAATATAAATTTTTTAGTTATGGAGATGCTATGTTGATAATTTGATTTTTCTCTGTTTTTCTGCTATTTTTATATTAGTAATAATTAAATAATTAATAATATTTTCTCGAACTAATTTGTTCGTCCAAATTAAAAATTTTTATGTTAAGAAATGTTTTGGAGTTTATTAAAGTTGTAATTATTTCTTTATTAATAATTTTGCCGATTAGATATTTTATAATTCAGCCTTTTTATGTTAAAGGAGCTTCAATGGAGCCAACTTTTCATGATCATGAATATCTAATTATTGATGAAATTTCTTATCGCTTTAATACTCCAAGTAGAGGAGAGGTGATAGTTTTCAGGTATCCACAAAATCCTCAGGAATATTTTATAAAAAGAATAATTGCCTTACCATCAGAAAAGATTGAAATAATAGATGGTGATATTTTTATTTATAACAGGGAAAATCCTGATGGGTTTCGTTTAGATGAATCTGCATATTTATCTGCTAATGTTAAAACTTATAATGTTGAAGAGGGCTCTGTTTCTTTAGGTGATAATGAATATTTTGTTTTAGGAGATAATCGTTATGCATCCAAAGATTCTAGAAGTTTTGGCCCCTTAAATAAGAGTTTTATAACCGGAAAGGTTTTACTTAGAGGTTGGCCATTTAATCGTTTTGTTTTATTTAAGTATAATAATGTTTATAATAATTAAAAATAAAAAATAATATGGGTAGAAAAAAAAACAGTGAAAAACAGGCATTTGTTAAGAGTGTAAAATTTTCCAAAGATAAAAAAAATCAAAATGCTAATAAAATTTCTGATAAAAAATTTTTTAGACTTTTGGGAATGAAGGATATAATAAGTAATGACTATAAATACTTAAACCCTATTATAAAAAAAATAGAAGAAACTGTAAATCATTACAGCTTCTCCAAGATAGAAACTCCAATTCTAGAAGATTCAAGTTTATATAAAAAAGTTTTTGATAAAAATAAAAGTAAATTATTGTTTAATTTAGATGCAAAAGGTTTAGAAAAAATGGTATTAAGACCAGATTTAATTCACGGAATGATTAGGGCTTTTGTTGAACATGGTCATCTTGCCAGCCTAGAAAAAGCTAATAAATTTTTTTCTATTGGTCCAGTTTTCAGACAAGAAAAGGTTAGAGGCGGTGTTTATCGTCAATTTAATCAATTTAATTTTAGTATTATAAATGATCCAAAACCGCTTACCGATGCTTTTCTTATATTTTTGGTTTATAACATTTTCAAAGAATTGCAAATTGATGTTCAGGTTCAGTTAAATAGCTTGGGTGATATGGAGTGCCAAAAAGACTTTTTAAATAAATTTACTAAATTTTTAAAAGAAAAAGGTAATAGATCTAGACTATGTAATGAATGTAAAAAAAATATTAACAAATCTCCAATTTTATTATTAGAATGTCAGGAGGAATCATGTTTAAAATTAAAAAATGAAATGCCACAGATTATTGATTTTGTTTCCGAGGAAAGTAACTCTCGTTTTTATAAAACTATTGATTTCTTAGACAAGATGGAGGTTAATTATAATTTTAATCCTTATTTAACCAGAGATTTAACTTATTATAATGATCTTATTTTTGAGATTTGGCCTATAGATAAAAACGGTGAACTAAATTCTAAATTAGTTTTAGGTAGAGGTGGTAGATATGATAAAGTATTTTCTAGATTAACTGGAAGAGATGTGCCCTTTATTGGATTTAGTGGTGGCCTAGAAAGAACTATGATTAAAACTAAAGAGAGTAATATTATCTCTAGCGATGAAAAAGATGTTATTTTTTTAGCTCAAGTTGATGTTATGGCTAAATCAAAATCAATGTTCTTATTCAAAGAATTGCTTAGTAAGGGGTTCAATGTTAAACAAGCTTTTCATGTAGATGGTTTAAAGGAGCAATTAGAAGAATCAAGAAATTTAAATTCACGTTTTGTTTTAATATTAGGAAAAAAAGAGTTAAGTGAAGAAACTATTTTATTTAGAGATATGGAGTCAGGAGTTCAGGAGATTATTGCACAAAAAGATTTAGTTTTTAGAATAGAAAAGAGTCTATCTCAATAAGACTTGAAAATAAAAAATATTCATGATAGTATTAATTAGTTAATTATTAAATGGTTAATTTTTTAACCTAATAGAAAGGCAGGTGTTTTATGGCAGATTTAAAAAGAAAAAAAGGTGAAAGTTTTGAATCTTTTTTAAGACGTTTCAAGAATAGCCTAAAAAATAACAAAAGATTAGAATCTTTTAAAAAGAAAAGATCTTTTTCTAAGTTAAAAACAAAAATCCAGTTAAAGAAATCAGCTTTAGCTAAGATTGATTTAGGCAAAAAGTTTGAATATCTAAGAAAGACTGGAAAATTAAAAGAAACAAGATAATTCGAATTCTATAAAAAATAAAAAAAATGTCTTCTGACATTTTTTTTATTTTATTTATTAAACATATTTTTAAATTTATTAAATCCTCCTTTTTGAGAATATTGCTTTATTCTTTCTTTGGCATGTTTTGTTTTGACTGAATTTAGCCATTGAGAATTAGGTCCTTTTCTATTTTTATCGATTATAATTTCTACTAGGTCTCCATTTTTTAATTCGATATCAAGCCCGGCTATCTTTTCATTAACCAAGGCTTGAGTAGCTTTATTTCCAACATCTGTGTGAATAGCATAAGCAAAATCAATTGGTGTTGATTTTTCTGGTAGCTCAATAACATCACCCTTGGGAGAAAAAACAAAAATCCTATTTTGAAAAATATTTGATTTTATTTCTTGGATAAATTTTTCAGTATTATTTTGACTATCTTTTTGTATCTCTAATATTTCCTTAATCCACTCAGGTTTTTTATATTCTTGAGCCTCATTTTTATAATTCCAATGAACCTGTAAACCATATTGAGATTCGTCATGCATTTCTCTGGTCTTGATTTGAAATTCGGTTGATTTATTTTCTGGACCGATAACTGTTGTATGTAAGCTTCTATAACCATTAGGCTTTGGTATGGCAATATAATCTTTAAATCTATGAGGAATTGGTTTCCAAATTGTATGAATTATTCCTAGAATTTTATAACAATCTTCAACATTTTCAACTATTACTCTTAATGCGAATACATCATATATTTCATCGAACTTTCTATCTTTTCTCTGCATTTTTTGCCAAATACTATATAAATGTTTAAACCTAGCATTTATTTCATAGTTTATATTGGTTTTACTAAGCTCTAATTCTAAAACATTTTTAGCTCTTTGAAAAAATTGATTTCTTTCTGACTTTTTTTCTATTTCATACTTATATTCTAGTTGTTTAAATTCTTTGGGGTATAAATATTTAAAACATATATCTTCCATTTGCCATTTTAATCTCCAGATACCCAAAAGACCCGCTATTGGAGCGTATATTTCTAATGTTTCTATAGCAATTCTTTGTTGTTTGTTTTCTGGCAAAGAATCAAGAGTTCTGAGATTATGTAATCGATCACAAAATTTTATATACATTATTCTAATATCACCAACCATCGCTAAAAACATTTTTCTTAAATTTTCTCTATATCTTTCTATGCCTCTGTATTTTATTTTACCTAATTTAGTTATACCTTCAACTAAAGACGCAACATCTTCTCCAAAATTATTTCTAACATCTTCTATTGTGTATTCTGTATCCTCGGGAACATCATGGAGTATTCCAGCAATAATAGTGCTAGTATCAGCCTTAATTTGAATTAAATTAAATGCCGTATGCAAGGGATGCTCTATATAAGCCTCGCCACTTTTTCTAAATTGACCTTGATGAGCCTTTTCGGCAAATTTATAAGCTTTAAACAATAAATCAGTATCTATTTCGGGGTTTATTTCCTGGGCTTTTTTTATCAGTCTTTCAATGGTCATAGTATGTTTAATAATTTTATTTTATATGTTATAATGATAATATAAAAATAATAAATTAGCAATTTATAAATAAAATCAATATTTATGTTTAAAAATAAAAAAATAAAGTTTTTTCTTTCTTTTATTTTACTATTGAGCATTTTTTTTATAGTAAAAACAAATTTAATTCTAGCATCTGATACAGATATCTTGGGAGTAGAAAAAGCCAGTGATGAATTAATATTAAAAGCAGTTGATCCTCGAGAAATAGTTGTTAGAATTATTAATATCGCTTTATCTTTGCTGGGTATTATTGCGGTTAGCTTGATTATTTATGGAGGTTTTTTATGGATGACCTCAGAAGGCAATGAAGAGAGAATAAGCAAGGCTAAAGGCATTTTAAAAGGTGCTGTTATTGGTCTTATTATAATTTTAGCTGCTTGGGGAATAGTAGCATTTATTTTTTCTAGTCTTTTTCCCGGTGGTCAATCTTCATCTAATAATAATTCACCAAATATTAATCCTCAAATAGGCTTGGGCGCTATTGGAAATTGTAGTTTAAGTAGTGTTTATCCTCAGCCTGATCAGAAAAATATTCCTAGAAATACAGTTATCATGGCTACATTTAAGGAGCCTGTTTATGTTCCTAGTTTTTCAGAGGAAAATGTTATAGTTTGTAATGAAGATAATTTTAATTTCGATGATAAAAGTTGTTCTGTTGAAACTGAGTTTAGTGTAAGTGCTAGCTCTGATCAGAAGACATTTATTATATTCCCTGAATCTGACTTGGGTAATGAATCCGGTCCAACTGATTATGTAGTTTATTTTTCTTCCGATATTTTAAAGGCAGATCAAAGTTTTAGTATTTTTGCATCTTGCTCTATTGATTATTTTTTATGGAATTTTGGAGTTAGTAATCTATTAGATTTAACACCTCCTAAAATTGAAAGTATTTTTCCTCAAAAAGATAATGATAGGGATACTGTTAGTCAAAGTAGCTCCCTGGCTAATGCTAAAGCAACTTTTTTAATGGGAGCATCATCTCCAAAATCTTTTCAAGCAGCCGGCCTTTTGCCTATAGTTGCTACACCTCAAACAACCACAACTGCAGATATAGTTATTGATCCTAATTATAATGGAGAGTATACAAGCTTTACGGTAGTTATTGATTCAACGGCTTCAAATAAGGCGCGTTTAGGAAGTGGAACTAATTCTTTAGGCATTTTTGATATAAATAATAATTCTGTTGATTTTACCAATTATTTTAAAATGAATTTTTCTTCAACTCCATCTGCCGGTAATCAATGGACTGTTAGTGTTAAAAAAAGAGTGTTAGCCGATACTATTAGCGTCGGTTCTTATACTTATACTTTTGTTAGTGGTCAAAGCAGTGCTTACAATATTAAAACAATCACCAATCCCAACCTACTAGCTCAAGAAATAGCATTAGTTCTTAGTGCTAATCCTTTGGTTAATGCAATAAGCTCCTCCACGGTAGTTAATTTATCTGCAAAAATTGGTGGAACAGCTGGTAATAATATCAATATTTCTTCTTCTAATACTAATTCTGTAAATTTTACAAATTTTTCTGGAGGAAGTGATAATGTTGAAATTATTAATGTAAATGGTATTAAAGATAAACCAATGAATAGTATTATTCAAATTAATTTTAATGAAGTTGTTAATCCCATAACCGTATCTGGAAGCTCTGATGAATTAAAAAACTTTATTA
The DNA here is from genome assembly GCA_964609365.1 of uncultured Gammaproteobacteria bacterium. GTDB lineage: Bacteria > Patescibacteriota > Patescibacteriia > Patescibacteriales > UBA12465. The sequence continues at coordinate 8,049 of CAZSRC010000014.1, forward strand.
GAGTCGTAAATAAGGCATCGGGTTCAAAAAATAATGCTGAAGCTTGTGCGCTTGATTCTGATTGTAAAAGCTTTAGTTGTTTGTCAGGATTTTGCGTTGGAAATGAATTAAAGGGAGATTTTTCAATTTCTTCAAATTATAAGACTGTTGAATTTAAGTCCAAAAATAAATGTGGTATTAATGGTTGTGGTGAAGATATTTTTTGCTTACCCCCAAGTTCTAATATTGCAGTTGAGTTAGTTGCTGCTGAACTTTTTGATTGTGAGGTTCAATCCGGTTTAAATTGCTCTAATAAAAGTCCTTTTTCTTCATGTACTCAATATGCTTCAGAAATGTGCAGAATGAACCCTAATTCTGGTTCTTGCGCTATTTGTATCAATGATCAGGGGCAGAGATATCCTTTGGCAGATATGAATAATTTAAATGGTATAATAGATGCTTCTGGAAACTCTTTTGATGGAAATTCAGATTCTTATTCTTTTGGCCCTGTTAGTTATTATAATAAAAATAATGCTCACAATCCAAATACAGGAGATAATTTTGTTTGGTCTTTTTGGACTAATAATAAAATAGAAACAAGTCCGCCATTTATTGATGCTATTTATCCTGAAATTAATGCATCAGCTGCTGATTTAGTTTTACCAATAAAAATAGATTTCAATAAATTAATGATGATTAGTACTCTTAAAACAGGACAAATTATTTTAAATAATGGAAATCAAGAAGTAGTTCATCGTTTAATAAATTTAATTAGTGGTCAATTAGTGGGTTACTGGATTGGCTCTGAAAATAAAGATGTTTCACCTGTTGATGGTGAGCCAGATAAAACAAGTGCATTCATAGAACATGCTAGATTTTTTGAAGGATCTGATTATAAACCGCAAATAGGATCTGGTGTTAAAGATATTTATCAGAATTGTTTTAAGCCTAGTGCTGGTCTGAATTGTAATGCTATTTTAAATCCAGTTTATCCTTATTGTTGTAATGGGGTCCAGTCTTCTTCACCTTGTAATTAATTTATTTTAATTTCAAGATTATTTTCCTTTATTTTTATTTAAAAATATTTATAATATAATTATTAATAATTAATCTAAATAAATAACTTTATTTTTTATTAAATATGGTTATACAAATTTTATGTCAAAAGATAAAAAAGTAAAAGATTCAAAAATTGAAAACAAAGAGCCAAAAAATAATAAATCAGAGGCTGCCATGTTAGCAATGCAACAAATTAAAAGTAAGTTTGGCGATGGTGCTATTATGAAATTTGGTGAAGCTAGAAAAGTTAATGTTGATGCCATACCAACTGGTTGCTTGTCATTAGATTTAGCTTTTGGTATTGGTGGTGTCCCAAGAGGTAGAATTATTGAAATTTTTGGCCCAGAATCATCTGGAAAAACTACTTTAGCTCAACATATAGTAGCCGAAGTTCAAAAATTAGGAGGAATTGCCGCCTTTGTTGATGCTGAGCATGCTCTTGATCCAGATTATGCTGAGAAAATTGGAATTAATATTAAGGAGATGTTGATTTCTCAGCCAGATACTGGGGAGCAAGCTTTAGAGATAGTAGAAACTTTAGTTAGGTCAAATGCTGTTGATGTTATAGTTGTAGATAGTGTTGCAGCTCTTGTTCCTCAAAAAGAAATAGAAGGAGATATGGGTGATCAGCATATGGGTCTTCAGGCTAGATTAATGAGTCAAGCACTTAGAAAGTTAACGGGAATAGTTTCAAAAACAAAAACTGTTGTTATTTTTATAAATCAAATTAGAAATAAAATTGGTGTATTTTTTGGCAATCCCGAAACAACTAGCGGAGGCAATGCTCTTAAATTTTATTCTTCCGTAAGAGTTGAAGTTAGAAGAAGTGCTCAAATTAAACAAGGAGAGAAGATTATCGGAAACAGAGTCAAGGCTAAGATTGTTAAAAATAAAGTTGCGGCTCCTTTTAAAACTGCAGAATTTGATATTATGTATAATGAGGGAATCTCTTTATCTGGCGACCTTTTAGATTTAGGAGTGGAAAATGATGTTATAAAAAAATCAGGAAACTCTTATTCTTTTGCTGAAGTAAAACTTGGAATAGGTAGAGAAAATGCTAAGACTACTTTAAAATCTCAAGAAAAATTAATGAAAGAGATTCGTAATAAAATTTTAGAAAAATATATTAGTAAAGAAGAAAAAAAATAACTATGTTATATATAGTATCTCTAGGCGGTTCAATAGTTGCACCGCCTAATGGAATTAATATATTTTTTTTAAAAAAATTTAAAAAATTAATCGAAAATCAAGTTAAACTTGGTAATAGTTTTATTATTGTTGTTGGTGGGGGAAATTTAGCTAGATCATATGCCAAGTCGGCAATAAAAATAGATAAAAATATTTCTATTAAATCTAGAGATCAAATAGGTATCTATGCAACATTTTTGAATGCTTATTTGCTCAAGTCTTTATTTTCCGACCTAGCTTACGATAATTTATTAATGAATCCTAATAAAAAAATAAATAGTAATAAGCCATTATTTTTTTCAGGTGGATATAAGCCAGGTAATTCTTCTGATTTTGTTGCAGTTTTATTAGCAAAAACATATAATTCTCCGGTTATTATCAATCTTTCTAATATTGATTATGTTTATGATAAAGACCCTTATAAATTTAATGATGCAAAAAAAATAAAACAAAGTAATTGGAAAAACTTTTTAAAAATCATTGGAGATAAGTGGGAACCAGGAATGAATGCTCCTTTCGATCCTGTAGCATCAAGTTATGCTCAAAAAAATAAAAAGAAAGTGGTTATTTTAAATGGTGAAAATATAAAAAATTTAGAAAGTTATTTTTCTGGACAGAAATATAAAGGAACAGAAATTTTTGATTAATTTTTAAATATGAAAAAAATAATTTTAGGTTTAGATCCGGGAATAGCAGATACTGGTTATGGGCTTGTTTCTATGGAGGATAATGTGTTAAAATGCCTAGAGTTTGGTTCTATTAAAACATCATCAAAGGATGATTTTTTAGATAGACTAGAAATTTTAGATAATTCCTTACAGGAAATAATTGATAAATATAAACCAAATTTAGTTTGCGTAGAAAAATTATTTTTTAATACAAATGCCAAAACAGCGCTAATAGTGGGGCAGGCCAGGGGAGTGGTTTTGTTAAAAATTAAAAAAAATAAAATAAACTTAGTTGAATTAACACCACTTCAAATAAAGCAAGGTATTAGTGGTTTTGGAAGAGCAGACAAAAATCAGGTTAAAACAATGGTAAAATTAATTTTAAATTTAAAAAGCATGCCAAAATCCGATGACGCTGCTGATGCTTTAGCTGCAGCAATTTGTGCTTCTAGTTTAAGAAATTATTAGATTTTATGAAAAAAATAAAAATAGTACACATATCTTCAGAGCTTTCTCCTTTTTCTAAGACTGGAGGGCTTGGTGATGTTGCCAGAAGTTTGCCCAAGGCTTTATTTCGCCTAGGTCACCACGTATCAATTATCACTCCTCTTTATGGAAAGATAATTAATAAAGAAAAATATAATTTAAAATTAATTTTTAAAGATGTTCGTTTAATCATTGATTCTGAAAATTCTGTAGATGTTAATTTTTGGAAGGGGGAGTTGATACCTGGGTTGCCTGTTTATTTTGTAGAAAGTAAAAGTCATTTCTCCAAATATAAAAAAATTTATATATCATACAAAGACAATGTTAGGTTTTTAATTTTTAATGTTGCTGCCTTGAAGTTATTAAATTTATTAGATGAGAGCCCTGATATTATTCATTGTCATGATTGGCATGCTGGTCTAATTCCTTATTATATAAAAAATAATTTTCGATATACAAAAAATCTTAGTAAAACAAAAACTGTTTTTACAATTCATAATTTGGCCTTTCAAATGGGTCGTCCTTGGTACCAAGTTCCCGTTAAAGAAAAGGATTATGGAAGAAAAAAGATACCATTATTAAATGACCCAGCTATATTTAATATTAATTTTGCCAAAAGAGCGATTATTTTTTCTGATGTTATAAATACTGTCAGTGAAAGATATAGAGAGGAAATTATGACTAAGAAGTTTGGTCAAGATTTGCATCAAATTTTAAAAAATAGAGATGATTTATTATTTGGTATTGTCAATGGTATAGATTATAATTCCTATAATCCAGTAAAAGATAAAAATATTTTTAAAAATTATGGTGTTGAAAATTTTAATATAAAGAAGGAAAATAAAAAATATTTACAAAAAAAAGCTGCTTTTATAGTAGATGAAGATATTCCTCTTTTTTGTTCAACTTCTCGGATAGCTCATCAAAAAGGTTTTGATATAATATTAGAGTTATTGCCTTATTTATTAAGACTAGATATTCAGATTATTTTTATGGGCGATGGTGATCAAGAGTATATTAGAAAAATTAAAAAATTAAGAAAAAAACATCCAAGAAAAATAATTTGGTGGCCATTTTTAAAAATTCAAGAAAAGGAGACACTTCTTTATGCTGCTTCTGATTTTTTTATTTTACCCTCATATTATGAGCCTTGTGGAATTAATCAAATGATTGCTATGCGCTATGGAGCTATTCCAATAGTTAGGGATGTTGGTGGTCTTTATGACACTGTTTCTAATTTTAGCCCAATAACAAACAGGGGAACAGGCTTTACTTTTAAACATGATGATGCTTTTTCTTTTTTCTGGGCAATTGTTAGAGCTTTGGAAAATTTTAAAAATAAAGAACTTTGGGGAGAATTAATAGCTAGGGCTATGGAAAAATCTAGTAGCTGGGAAATACCAGCTAAAAAATATGTTGAATTATATAAAAAGCTCATAAAAATAAATAAAAAATAAAATATGTTGTGGATAAATTTTTTACATTGCTATCAACCGGCTAATTCAGATTCTTATAAAATAAGCGAAGCTGCTGATGATAGTTATAAAAGAATAGTTTCGGCTTTATTAAAAAATCCAAGCGCTAAATTTACTTTAAATATTTCAGCTTGTTTACTTGATAGATTATCAGAGTTAAAGCATTTTTCTTTATTGGAAAAAATTGAGCAACTAATAGAAAATGGGCAGATAGAATTAGTTGGATCAGCTGCTTATCATGCTTTATTACCATTGGTTAGCGATAATGAAATCATTTGGCAAATAAAAGAAAATGAAAGAATAATAAAAAAATACTTCCCGAATATAAAATTAAAAGGATTTTTTTTACCGGAAATGGCCTATAGTCCAAGAGTAGCTAAAATAATTAAAAGTCTAAAGTATTCTTGGATAATATTAGATGAAATCTCTTATCAGGGATCAAAAAAAATAAATTTTAATAAAATCTACAAAGATAAGCAAAGTGGCTTAAATGTTATTTTTAGATCCAGAAAATATTCTAACTGCTATCCTCCAGATGAAATTTATAATAATTTAAATAAGCTTAAAAAAGATGATATCGTTATTAGTGCTAGTGACGGAGAATTATATGGTTTAAGGCATCATGATTTTTCTGGAAAATTAGAAAAAGTTTTATCAGAAAAAAAAGTAAAAACTATTACAATTTCCAAATATATCTCCAAGTTTAAAAAAATAGATAATATCTTACTTAGAAAAAGTAATTGGGAGTCTTCAGAAAAAAACCTAACAGATAAGAAGCCTTATCATCTTTGGTATGACAAGGATAATGAGATTCATTTAAGATTGTGGGAGTTGGCTAATTTGTCTCTTTATTTTATGAATAAATATAAGAAAGATGCAAATTATAATTGGGCCAGATGGCATATTTCTAGGGGCTTAGCTAGTTGTACTTTTTGGTGGGCCAGTGCTAATGATTTTAAGCATAATTTTGGTCCACATGCTTGGAGTCCTGATGAAATAGAAAGGGGCTCTGATGAAATGATTAGGGCTATTAGATCTCTAGAAAACTCCACCTCTAAATCGGAAAAAATAAAGTCTGAAGAGCTTTTTATAAATTTAAAAAAAATAATTTGGACTAAGCATTGGACTAGTTATTTTAAAAATACTAATAATAAAATTAATAAATTATTAGATGATAAATTTGTTTTAAGATTTTTTAATAAAAATATATTACCACTTTATCCAGATTTTAATAAAATAGAAAAAATAAAAATAATTAGTCATAAAAAATATATTTGGCAAACAACCTATCATGTTGTTTTAGAGTTTAAGGTTAGCTTTTTTCTAAGAAATATTAAAAATAAAACTAAAAAAAATAGTTTATCATTTTTTTGCACTGCTCATTCTAGCGAGCCCCGAAAAAATGTTCATGAAACTTTAAAATATTTATGGGAAAATGGTTTTGCTAGCGGATTTTTAACAATACCTAAGCCTTTATTTTATTCTAAATATTTTAATGCTTCATTTTACAGGGGGGTTAATGGTGATAGTTTATTGGAATATATAAAAAAGGATGATCGCAAAGAACTAGAAAAAATGGTTAAAAAAATGGCTGAGTGGTTAGCTAAATTACATAAAACTCCAGTTTCAAGCTCCTTTAAATTTAATAAAAAAAATAGTAAAATAAAAACAGTTATTCCTGGATATAATCAGGTAATTAAAGAAGTTCAAGCAAAGTATAAGGGGAAGTATGTTGATGACTTAAAGAAGATTTATGATTTTTTAATTGATTTAGAGGATGACTTTTTTTCTTTAAGCTCAAAAAAATGGTTAATTCATGGTGATGCTCATCCTGATAACGTTATTAAAATGGGTACAAAAAAAATAGCCATGATTGATTTTGCTGATATTTGTACTTCTGATTTTGCTAGGGATTTGGGAACATTTTTACAGCAATTAGAATATAAATTAAAAAAATATAATTATGAAAAATATTATATAGATGAATTAAAAAATTTATTTATTAATTCTTATTGTCAGAAAACTAAAGTTAAATATAATATTAGATTAAAAGAGAGAATTAATTTATATTATTATTGGACATCTTTGAGAACGGCTACTTTTTGGCTTCTAAAACATGATCCAAGGCCAGAAAGAGCCAAGCCATTAATATCTGAGATAAAAAAGAAATTTAAAATAAAATAATTTATGCTTATTGATCTTCAATTACATTCTAGATTTTCTGATGGTTATTTGCAACCAAAAGATTTAGTTTTATTTTTAAAAGAGAGGGGGGTTAAAGTGGCTTCTTTAACCGATCATAATACCACGGCTGGACTTAAAGAGTTTAAAAGTGAGGCAAAAAAACATAAAATTAAGGCAATCAATGGCCTTGAATTATATGTAAAATATAAAAGAAAAAGGATTAATTTATTATGGTATAATTTTGATGAAAATAATGAAAATTTGCAAAAATTATTAGAAGAGACTAGAAATCGTCGAGCTCTTTTAGTTAAAAATATGCTCCTAAAGCTTAAGAAAAGATCTTATAAAATTAATATTGAAGAAATTTTGTCTTCTTTTGTTAATTATATCCCCGTTAATAGGCTTGCTGATAAAATCATGGAAAATAAATTTAATTATAACTTACTTCTTAGAAATTATAAAAATAAAAATAAAAATAAAGGAAAAATAATTCTACCATTAAGAGAAGAGGATATTTTAGTTGAATTATTTTTTAATAAAAAAGTTGCAAGACTTAGTGAATCTTATATTAATGCTGATAGATTAATTAGAATAAAAAAAGAAGTAGGCGGTCAAATTATTTTTTGTCATCCTGGTAAATATAATAAATTTGCTAAAAATATGACAGAAAAATTAAAAGAATCTGGACTTATTGATGGAATAGAGGTTATCTCCCCTCATCATTCTATTGGAGCTATAATGTATGCACAATTTTTAGCTTATAAATTAGACTTAATTGCTAGTGGTGGTTCAGATTTTCATCGCTTTGAAGAAAGTGGTTTTTTGATCAATGATGCTTGGGATTGGTTCAGAATAGATAGTAAATATTTAAGAAATATTAAAAAAATAATTTCTTAATAATTGGAAAATTTTTATAATTTTGCTATAGTTTTACTCTGATAGATATCAAATAATTTTATTTAAAAATATGAGAAAAAATAAAAAAGAAAAAGAAATTGAAGAATCTGAAAGCGAACAAGATGATTTTTTTGAAAATAAAACAAAAATAAGTATCATAGCTTTATCTATTTTTACTTTTGCCCTAATAAGCCTATTGTCATTATTTTCTTTATCGGGTAAGTTTGGTCAATTTTTAAATAATATTTTATCGCTTGGTTTTGGCTGGGGGAAATGGATATTCCCATTTTTACTTGCAACACTTAGTATTGCCTTATATAAAAATAAAAAATTTTTTACTAAAAAAGTTAATTATGTTGGCCTAGCTTTATTTTTTATTTTTATTTCTTCATTATTTCATTTCTTTTTTAATAGTTCTATTGCAAAAATAAAAGCTAGTGAGGGAATGGGTGGTGGATATTTGGGTTTTTATTTAGATTTATTTTTAAAAAATATTTTAGGTTTTTGGGGTGCTTTGATTTTTATTTTAGCAATATTAACTGTTTCAATGATTTTGTTATTTAATATAACCCTGTCCCATTTACTTGGATCAAAAAGTTTTTTATTCAAATTTTTTAATTCATATTTCAGATCAAATGATGATAGTTTAAATACTGATAAAGAATACTCTGATTATTCAGAAGAAATAGAGGCAGATAATGACTCGCCCGATAATGATTATGATCAAGATCAGGATGATTTAGATGATGATTTAGATGAGCCAATTTTATTTACCAAAAAAGAAATTAATAATGAACATAAAGAGTTGAAAGCAAATACAGAAATAGAAAAAGTAGAATTATTAGAAAATAAAAAAATTAATTGGAAGACTAAAAAAATAAAAATAGATTTACCATTAGAACTTTTAAGTAATAAAATTAATAAAGCTACTAGCGGTGATATAGATAATAATATTTTAATAATTCAGAGAACTTTAGAAAATTTTGGAATATTGGTAGAGATGGGAGAGGTTAATGTTGGCCCCACTGTTACTCAATATACCTTTAAACCTTCCGAGGGCATTAAAGTTTCAAGAATTACAACTCTTAGCAATGATTTATCATTGGCCTTAGCTGCGCATCCAATTAGAATAGAGGCTCCAATTCCTGGAAAATCTTTAATAGGTATTGAGGTTCCCAATAAAACAAAAGCAATGGTGGGGTTAAGAGAGGTTTTAGAGGATAAAGATTTTAAGATGAGGCAGAGTAATTTGGTTGCGGCTCTGGGGAAGGATGTTTCCGGCAAAAATATTGTTTACGATATAGCCAAGATGCCTCATTTATTAGTGGCTGGAGCAACTAATTCAGGTAAGTCTGTTTGCTTAAATACTATTATTATTAGTTTGTTATATCAAAATAATCCAGATGACTTAAGATTTATAATGGTTGACCCAAAAAGGGTTGAATTTCCTATGTATAACGGGATTCCTCATCTATTAACACCTGTAATTACCGAAGTTAGTAAAACGATTAATTCATTGAGATGGTGTTTAAATGAGATGGATCGTAGATATGAAATATTAAATCAGGCAAGTAAAAAAAATATTCAGACTTATAATCAAGAAAGTAAAGAAAAAATGCCATATATAATTTTTGTTATTGATGAATTAGCTGATTTAATGGTTACAGCAGCTAAAGATATTGAGGGAAGTATTATTCGCCTAACTCAAATGTCTAGAGCGGTTGGCATTCATTTAATATTAGCTACCCAAAGGCCTAGTGTTGATGTTATAACCGGTCTTATCAAGGCTAATACTCCTGCTAGAATAGCTTTTTCAGTAGCTTCTGCTATTGATTCAAAAACAATTTTAGATTCTTCTGGTGCTGAAAAATTATTAGGAAAGGGTGATATGCTTTTTTCTACAGCCGAATTGTCAAAACCAAAAAGAATACAAGGTGCTTATGTAGATGATAATGAAATATTATCAATAGTAAATTATATAAAGGAAAAATATGGCTCAGCTGAATATTTAGAAGGTATTGTTGATAGGCAAAAAGTTAGTGGAATAGGTGGAGTTGGTTTAGATGGATCAATGGGTGACGAAGATCAACTTTTAGATGAAGCCAAAGAAATAGTTATTGCTGCAGATAAAGCATCCACTTCTTTATTGCAGAGAAGATTAAGAATAGGTTATTCTAGAGCCGCTAGTATTTTGGATATGTTGGAGGAAAATGGGATTGTTGGTCCATCTAATGGCTCCAAGCCTAGAGAAATTTTAATTAGCAAGGAGCAATATGAAAATTCTTTAAATACTCCAATATCATCTATTAATGTCCATGATAAAAAAAATTCTAAAGCTCCTGAAAATTATTTATATTCAGAAGAGGAGAGTCCTTTGGTTTTTGAAAATTCAGAAGAAGATAATTCTGATTCAAAAAATTTAAACCAAGAAGATCTAAGTGAAAATATTATTGATGATAGTGAAAAAGATGACTCTACTGAGAATAATAAATCCGATCAAGATGATGAATTTGGTAAATATTTCTCAAGATAATTTATATTTTATTATATGACAAAAATTTTAGTTTATTTGAAAAAGATTATTCCAAAGAATATTTTTGAAGTAGTTCAACCTTATTATCATTTTGTTCTCAGTTTTTTGGCTAGTCTTTTTTATGGCTTTCCTAGTAATAAGTTAATTATAATTGGTGTAACAGGAACATCGGGTAAAACAAGTTCTGTTTATTTGATGGCCAAAGCTTTAAACGATAGCTCTTATAAGGCGGGCTATACATCAACAGCTATGTTTTCTGATGGTGAAAAAGAATGGCTTAATGATAAAAAAATGACCATGCTCGGACCATTTTTTACTCAAAAAATGCTCAAGAAAATGGTAAAAAATAATTGTCTTTATGCAGTTGTGGAGACAACATCCGAGGGCATTAGACAGTTTCGTCATCGTTTTATTAATTACGATATACTTGTTTTTACAGGTATTTATCCCGAGCATATCGAGTCTCATGGCAGTTTTGAAAATTATAAACATGCCAAGGGCGAGCTATTTAATCATTTAAAGAGATGTTCACACAAATATTTAAATCAAGATAATAAAATTGTTAAAGTAAAAAATAATTTATCTAAAATTAGTTTAAATAAAATTAAAAAAACTTTTATAATAAATGGAGATGATGATGAGTCTTTATATTTTTCATCTTTTTGGTCAGAAGAGAAAATTTTTTACTCAGCAAAGTTGAATAATAATTTTTCTGATAATTTTATTTTTTATGATAATATTTTAGTTTCATTATCTAGTACATCTTTTGATTTTATTTTTAAAGACTCTTTAGAGTCTTCAGTAGAGAAAAGAAATATTAAATTAAAACTTTGGGGTGATTTTAATGTTCTTAATTCAATGCCAGTTTTAGCATTAACCCATCTTTTAAAGTTAGATTTAAATTCTGTCATTGATTCCTTGGAAAAAATAAAAAATATTCCAGGAAGAATGGAGTTGCTTGATTTAGGTCAAAAATTTTTAACTATAGTTGATTATGCTTATGAACCAGTTGCCATGGAAAAGATGTATAAAATGATTTATTTTTTAAAAAAAGAACTTAATAGTAATAATTATAATTCTAAAATTATTCATGTTTTAGGTTCTTGCGGTGGTGGTAGGGATAAAAGTAGAAGGCCAGTAATGGGTAGAATGGCTGGTGAGTTAGCTGATTTTGTAATAGTTACTAATGAAGATCCTTATGACGAAAATCCTCTAGATATAATTAAGCAAGTTGCAAGTGGTGCAAAAGAATTTGGAAAAATTGAAGGTCAAAATTTATTTAGAATTTTAGATAGAAGAGAGGCTATTAAAAAAGCATTAAGCTTGGTTTCAGAGGGTGATTTATTGATTATTACTGGAAAAGGTTGCGAGCAGGCGATTTGCTTAGCTAATGGCGAAAAAATGCCATGGGACGATAGGTTGGTGGCCAGAGAAGAGATTGTTAAAATTATTAACTAAAAACTTGAGCTATTTATTTATTTTTGCTATAATAAATTTATAATAAATTTTTATTTATTTCTAAATTAAAATTATGAACAAAAAAGGTTTTACTTTGATCGAGCTTTTGGTAGTTATTGCTATTATTGGTATTTTAGCTACTTTAGCAGTTGTAGCTTTGCAAAGTGCTAGAGCTGGTGCTAGAGATGCTAAGAGAATTGCTGATGTTAAGCAAATGCAAACAGCTTTAGAGCTTTATTTCAATGATTGGCAAGCTTATCCAGAAGTACTTGAAGCAGGTAATTCAATGGGTACAAGCGGAGTCACTTATATGGCTATTATTCCATCATCTCCAACTCCCCCAGATGGATCTTGCACTACATCTACTTATGCTTACGAACAAATTTCAGATGGAGCAGAATACTTAATTGAATTTTGTCTTGGATCAAATGTTGGAGGCTTAAGTGGTGGAATAAAATGTGCTGTTCCTGGAGGTATATTAGCAACAACAACTTCTTGTAATTAGTTTTTTTTCTTGACTGCTTCGTTGTTTTATATTATAATAATAATATATTTAAATTTATTTAATAAATCAAAAAATAAATATTTATTATTTTTTGATTAACATTTTAAAAAATATGAAAAATAAAAAAGGTTTTACTTTAATTGAGCTTTTGGTGGTTATTGCTATTATTGGTATTTTAGCTACTTTAGCAGTTGTAGCTCTACAACAAGCTAGAAAAAATGCTAGAGATGCTAAGAGAATTGCTGATGTTAAGCAAATGCAAACAGCTTTAGAGCTTTATTTCAATGATTGGCAAGCTTATCCAGCTACAGTAACTGCTACTGGTTCAATTTCTAGCGGAACAACAGTTTATATGGCTATTGTTCCAAGCGCTCCAACTCCTCCAGATGGTGATGAGTGTACAGCAACATCAAATCCTTATTCTTATACATTAACTGGTACAGATTCTGGTAGTTATACCATTGGTTTTTGCTTGGGTGGTCAAACGGGTGGTTTATCAGACAAGGAAAAATGTGCTACCCCAGGAGGTATATTGGAAGCGGCTTGTAACTAGGATATATATACTTCAAATAAAAAAAACCAACTTTCACAAGTTGGTTTTTTTGTTGTGCGCCGTGAAGGATTCGAACCTTCGACCTTCTCCTTAAGAGGGAGCTGCTC
>CAZSRC010000015.1:0-13704 GCA_964609365.1 uncultured Gammaproteobacteria bacterium
TAATGATGCTATGGATAAAGCTTATTAATATTTTCCATTTTTTAAATCTTGACAAGAATCTCCTCCCCCACTTTCCAAATTTTTTACTTGTTTGCATGGCTTGCTTAATGCAGGTAATTCAAAATGCCAACACTCACTTGGTATAATACAAAAACCACTTGCAAACATGCATTCTTGTAGTTTATATTGAGAGGCGGTGCTTTTTTTATTACTATGATTAGATTTTGGATCAGAGCCCCAAGCATCTACAGCACTGCCACTTGTATGTGGACATAATTTAATTTTACCATCTGCTGGAAATGGGCAACATGTTGTTGTTCCTCCTTTTGTTGTTCCTTCTGCTTTTTTTAATGTCCCACATTTATTAGGAGAATGATTATAGCTCTTGCTATAAAGCTCTGCTTGTTTTTGTGGTGTTCTAGATAATGAACTTATTCTAAGCTTGTAACCACTTAAGCTCATGCAATCAGCTACTTTTAAAAGAGCATTAGCTAAAAGTGGATTTGCCTTTTGATCAGCTGCCTGATTAATTATATTAGGATGACTAGGAATGGTTTGCCAATCATTTATTGGATATATGGATCCAGTTAAATTAGATAAATCTAGGGGAGGGGTTTGTTCAGCCTCAATACTTATCGGATCTATTGTTTGCAGGTCTACATATCTAGTATTAACTAGTTCAGGATTAATTTCATAAAGTAAAACATAAGAAGTTAGTAGAATAATAATTCCAGTAATACTTCCGACTATCCAACTTTTAGCCTCAGAGACCCTAGAGGCGTTGCCGGCCGAAATCAACCAAATAACACCACCTATCATCAAGGCAATTGCTGCCAAAACTCCACCTATTCCCAATAGATAATTATAAATAGCATAAATGTATACAGCTATCCAAGGGATTTTACAAGTTTCCTTGTCTCCATCATCAGTGCAAATTATCGGATATTTTTCAGCAAGAGCCTCTATCCCAGGTATTTTTACTTGAAGATTGCCCAGAGGATTTAAATCAGGGCTCTTTGTTGACGTGGCTCTTTTTTCTTGTGCTTGAGCATTTGAACCCAAAAAAATAAATAAAAATAAAAATAAAAATAAAAAATTTTTTAATTTTAAATATTTTTTCATAGTTTTATTTTAAGCTGATAAATGTTTAAATCTTTTTTGTTTTCTAAAATATTCCTTTTCAAGTTCAAGATGATTTTCTGCTTTTGGGCTAGAATTTACTAATTCTCCATTAATATATTCTAATAATGGATATAGGCCACTTTGGCTTGCTAATTTGGATATTTCAACAGCTTCATTTGTTTTAATTCCCCAACCAGGAATACAGGGTGATAAAATTTGAATATATGAAGGGCCATTTATTTCCATGGCCTTTTTTACTTTATTAAAAATATCATTTGGATAAGCTGCAGTAGTTTGGGCAACATAATTTACATTATGAGCCAGGGCAATTTTGATCATATCTTTTTTTTGATATTCATTTCCTATTTCGTTAACCATTTTGCACTTTTGTATTTCTTGGCATTTTTTAGAATCTCCTTTTGGCGAGGTGCTTGTTGAAGCTCCATAAGGAGTTGCTCCAGATGCCTGATAACCAGTATTAGAGTAGCTTTCAGTATCATAACAGATATATAAAATATTTTCCTTTCTTTCCCACATACCGCTAATTATACCAATTCCAATATCAAAAGTTCCACCATCGCCAGCCATTACAACTACTTTGGTATTTTTATTTTTTTGTTTTTTTAGGGCTGCTAGTATTCCAGTGGCTACTGCCGCTGGATTTTCAAAAAGTGAATGTATCCAAGGCACGCCCCAGGCACTTTGAGGATATGGACTGGTAGTAACCTCTAAACATCCAGTAGCATTAGCAATTATTATATCATTTCCTAGGGCTCGCATAACTGACTGGACAGCTGAAAGCTGTCCACATCCAGCACAGGCATTATGCCCGGAAGATATTCCTGTTATTTTTTTATTCATATTTTTATTTTTATTGAGGTAATCTTTTTTGATAACCCGATCTCTCACAACACCAGAGACTATTATCGCAACCCCTTCCTCCAACAGCATCTAGATTCTCACAATCACCGTAGCTTATACAAATCGAACCAACGTCATTTCCGCATGGTTCTCCCCATTGTTCACCTTTTTTTCCAAAAAATAAATTTTGGTAACTATATCCAATAAGTAAATTAATCCCATTTGCATTTGGAGCCGTAATATAACATTGTCCTTCACCAGTTTCCTCACCACCTTTACAGTTTACAATTTGCATAACAAATTCATTTTTAGCTTTATTTATAACATCCTCGCCTATGTTCGGAAAATATTTTTCTGTATAAGTTATTCCATGATCTATAAAGTTATCTTTAGGGTCTTGGCACTTAAAGTCTTTTAAAAATAATCCCCCTTGTAGTATTCCTGATTCTGAATATTTACAACCAGTTTTCGTGGTATTAGCACAAACAAAAGAACTTAAATAATTTATTTTTTTTTCAGGCTCCATAACTCCGTGACTTTTGGCTACACTTATTTCATGGTTGTAAGTATTCATTAAACAAGCACCGACTGCTTCACAGTTAGAGCCAATAGCAGCATATCCAGGAAAATATTTTCTTTTGTCAATCATATATTTTTCTGGGTCACTTTTATATATATCATTTTTTTTCAACTCTTCTATACCCATTATTCCTGGTTCATTGGAAAGTAGTGCTAATCTATAGCACTCTGAGCCGCTTACGTTTTGTGCCAAGGGTATCCAGGCTCTATCTCCTTTAAATTTGTACTCGCCTAATTTACAGCAACCATAACTAATTCTAGCTACTCCTTCAATTTCAGTTATTTTAAAATCAACCAAATATGGATTTATTGTTAATAGTATAACATAAGATAACAACATCAGAACTAATCCAGTTAAAGCTCCTGTTATCCAGCTTTTTGCTTCAGAAATTCTGCCACTATTACCTCCAGCGGTCATCCAAATAACCCCAGCAACCATTAAAACTATGGCTGCCAATAAGCCAACAACTGATAGTAAATAATTGTAAATTGCTTTTACATAATTAGCAATAGATCTGGTACTTTCTTCAAATTTATATGCTTCTCCTGTTTTAAAGAATCCTGGCAAAGAGATTTGGGGTCGGTAAGTTACGGGGTCTGACGCAAAAACACTTTTTATTGATAAGAGTACTCCAAAAAATATAAAAATTAATAAAATTGAAATTATTATCTTTTTATTTATTAGTTTTTTCATTTATTTTTGTTTAATAAGTATAATTAACATAATCATTTGCATAATAAATATAATAAAAAACATCATTATAAAAGCATATGGCCATCCATTTATTTTTTTTTGATGACTTCTTTTAATAAAATTTTTTAATATTTTTTTTAATGATTTTGTCATAAAATTATATAAAATTTATTTTTTTGTATTTTTTAAAATTTTTGATTAAGTTTAAAATATTTTTTTGACTGATGTCTTTTCCGCCTAGCCCAGAAATAAAATTTTTAACATTTTGCTTATCATTGCTAATGTTTTTTATATCTAAAAATAAAGGACTAAAATTTCCAGGACTTACTGATTTTTCTAGAACTATAATATTTTTTGCTCTTTTTATTATATCACAAATCTGCTCTCCAGCAAAAGGCCTAAAACATTTTATTTTTAAAATGGCTACTTTTTTTCCAAATACTTTCTCTTCTTTTTTAATTGCTGATTTTATAGTTCCTATAACCGAGCCCATAGCAATTATAATTGTTTCAGCATTTTTATTTCCACTATATTCAAAAATACCATTATTTATATCTTTATTGTTTTTATTATTGGAATATAATATTTTTTGTAAAGCCGAATATTCTTTATTAATTTCTAAAATTGCCTTATTTAAATCGTCATTTAGTTTTTTTCTAGAATCTTGATAATAAAGAGGATTCATAAAAGCTCCCATAGTGATAGGGTTTTTGCTATCTAAAACACTTCCTTTTTTAGCTTTATATTTAGGTAGGAATTTTTTAATTAATTTTTTATCAGGGATAAATACTGGTTCATAACAATGAGTTAAAATAAATCCATCTATGTTTACAAAAACTGGCAATAACATTTTCTCAGCAATTTTATATGCTAAAATATGTTGCTCAATTGCCTCTTGATTATTTTCAGCAAAAAACATAATCCATCCAGCATCACGAACTGCCATAGCATCTTGTTGATCGTTCCAAATATTTATCGGAGCTGAAATCGCTCTGTTAGCTAGTGTCATTATTACTGGAAGTCTCATCCCGGCTATATTATAAACTACTTCAGTCATAAGCAATAAACCTTGTGAGCTAGTAGCGCTATAGGTTCTTACTCCTTTAGCAGAGGCCCCCAAAACAATAGATGCTGCCGAAAATTCACTTTCAGATCGAACATATTCATAATCAGCCAGGCCATCAGCTTTTATTTTGGCCAAATCTTCAACTATGTGGGTTTGTGGTGTTATTGGATAAGCTGATATAACATCTGGTTCAATATTTTTTATAGTTAGGGCAATTGCCCTAGATCCTTCCAAAATCTCCTTTTTATTTTTATTCATATTTTTTTATTTAATTTCTATAAAAACAGGAGCATGGTCAGATCCTTCGACCTGATCCATTATATCACTGTTTTTTATTTTTTTTATTAATTTTTTTGATGTGCAAAAATAGTCTATTCTCCAGCCAACATTTCTTTGTCTTGCTCCGGCCCTAAAGCTCCACCAAGAATATTTTATTTTTTCTGGATAAAAATATCTAAAACTATCTATAAAATCAGAATTTAAAAATTTATCCATCCACTCTCTTTCTTCTTTTGTGAATCCGGGGCTAAATTTATTTTCCTTTGGCCTAGCTAAATCTATTTCTTGATGAGCAACATTTAAGTCTCCGCATAAAATAATAGGTTTATTCTTTTCTAATTTTTTTAAATATTTTTGCAATTCTTTGTTAAATTCTAGCTTATAAGGAAGCCTACTTAATAAAGCATTAGAATTAGGAAAATAGGTATTAATTAGGTAAAAATCTTTTAATTCTATTGTTTGGACTCTTCCTTCAATATCAAATTTTTCTATATTAAGACCATTTTTTTTATTTAAAATTTCTAATTTTTTTTTGTATAAAATTAATGTTCCGCTATAACCTGGTCTATTGGCGCAATTCCAAAATTGATTATAGCCTTTAAATTCAAAATTTTCTAAATTTTTTTTATCTTCAGATATTTTTATTTCCTGCAAAGCAATAATGTCTGGACTTTCTTGTTCTAAAAAATTTGTAAAAGATTTTTTTAAAATAGCTCTAAGTCCGTTTATATTCCATGATATTATTTTCATATTTGTTTTTTTATGATACTATTATATTATAATATATTTCATAAATAAGCAACGAAAATGAGTATCGATGATAGGATTGAAAAATTAAAATTAAAAGGATTGCAATTAAGAAAAAATCGACCTTGGTATAAAAAATGGTGGGTTATTTTAATTTTATCATTATTATCAATTTTTTTAATTTATAGTATTTCTTTTTTTCTTTTGGTATTAAAAATAAAATCTAACCCTAATAACTTTACGGATATTATGAGCAGTTTTTCTTTTGCCGAAAAAACTAATATAGAAAACAAAGAAATAAATTTAAATATTATTGAAGGGGTTGCTGCTAATTTTTTAGGCAGTAGCACCCCCATCTCTACTATTGTGGTATTTTCTGATTTTAATTGTCCTTATTGTAAAAAATCATCAGAAACCATTTCTATGCTGGCCCTTAAGTACGGTCAAGATATCAAAATTATTGTTAGAGATTTTCCAGTATTAGATGAGAGTTCTGTTGAGTTTTCCTTGGCCGCACATTGTGCTGGCGAACAAGATAAATATTGGCCAATGTTTTTTAAATTATTTGAGATGCAGGGAAAAATAGATAGCTCTAATTTATTGGAAATTGCTTTTAATATTGGAGTTCCAGATTTAAATAAATTTGCTATTTGCTTTGATAATGAAAAATATAAAAATAAAATAGCAAAAGATTTCTCTGATGCTCAATTTTTAAAGATAAGTGGAACTCCAGCATGGTTTATTGATGGAATGAGCGCTTCAGAGGGGGCGATTCCTTTTGAGGCTTGGTCTTCTTTCTTGGACCCTTATTTGCAAAATAAAAAAAATAATTAATTTTTCAAAAATATGAATAAAGAAATTAGAATTCATGGTCGTGGTGGACAAGGAGTTGTGGCAATGGCCGAAATATTAGCAATAGCCTTTTTTAATAATGGAAAAAATAGCCAAGCTTTCCCTAATTTTGGGGTTGAAAGGAGTGGGGCTCCAATTCAATCTTTTGTAAGAATTTCTGATGAAGAAATATCAATTCGAGAGCATATCTATGAACCAGATATTTTAATAATTTTAGATTTTTCTTTAATAGGAAGAGCTGATCTTTTTTCTGGACTTAAAAAAAATAGCATTATAATTATTAATTCAGAGCTTGAAGCAGATAAAATATTTCAAGAGATAAATAAAAAATATAAATTAGTTAATGGCTTTAAATCTAGCCAAATATACTCTTTTCCTGCCAGTAAGATTGCTATAGATATTTTTGGAAAAAATATGGTAAACACAGTAATGTTAGGAGCTTTATGTAATTTACCTGATTTATTAGATATAGATTCTGCAATCAATGCAGTAAAAATAAAATTTTCTGAAAAGGGAAGTGAAATAGTAAATAAAAATATTTTAGCAATTAAAAAAATTAATAATTTAAAATAATCAATATAAAAATATGATTTGTTCACCTAACTCTTCTTTAAATAATAAAACTGGATCTTGGAGATCTTTTCGCCCCATAGTCGATTCTGAAAAATGTATTGCCTGTGGAATTTGTGAAAAAATTTGCCCTGATAGTGCTGCTTTTTTAAAAAATAAAAAAAACATAATCAAAGCTGAAATAAATTATGATTATTGCAAGGGTTGTGGTCTTTGCTCTAAAGAGTGCCCAGTTAAAGCAATTAGTATGGAAAAAGAAAATTAATTTTTTAAAATGGACATATTAAAGCAAACATTAGAATTATGTAAGATGTATGATATCAAGCCCGAAAAATCTAAGGGCCAAAATTTTCTTATTAATGAAAGTGTTTACGAAAAAATAATAGAAAGCGCTAATTTAAATAAAGATGATACTGTTTTAGAGGTTGGTCCTGGCTTGGGTTTTTTGACTTTTAAATTAGCAAAAAAAGCTAAAAAAGTAATAGCAGTAGAGATAGATTCAAAAATTAGTGATTTTTTACAAACATCAATTCAGGCTCAAGAAATAAAAAATATTAAAGTTTTTAATAAAGATATCTTAAAAGCTAAAGGATCTAATTTTTCTAAAATTGGTAAATATAAAATAGTCTCTAACTTACCATATAATATTAGTTCTATTTTTTTAAGAAAATTTTTAAGCTTATCAAATAAGCCAGAGTTAATTATTTTAATGTTACAAAAAGAAGTTGTTGAGAGAATTATAGCCAAACCCCCTAAAATGAGTCTTTTAGCTGTATCTGTCCAATTTTATTCAGATGTGGCCCTGATTTTAAATGTCCCTAGTGATGATTTTTATCCAGCCCCAGAAGTTAATAGTGCGATTATTAAAATAACTCCAAATAAAAAAAGACTAGAGTCCTATGAAGAGGAGAAAAAATTTTTTAGTTTATTAAGAATAGCTTTTAAGTCCAAGAGGAAAATGTTAAAAAACAATTTATCTAGTGGCCTAAATTTAAAAATGGAAGAAGTTTTAAAATGCTTGAATGATTTAAAAATAGATGAAAAAACTAGGCCAGAACAATTAAATATAGATGATTGGTTAAAAGTTTATAAAAAATTAGGGTAAGAGTATTGCTTTTTTATTAAAAATATTATAATATTTTATTATGAATGAAAATTTTAAAATGGATAAAGATAGAAAAATAGCCTTAGCTGTGTTAGGTGTTTTTAGCATAGTTATTATTATTTTTGGTTTTGCTAGTTTTAGCTCTAGCATCAATGATCCTTTCTCTTATAAAAATATTACTCCTCAAGATTCTTTAAACTCTCAAAAAAATTCAAATAGTAATAATAGCTGTTTAAATGGTGATTGCTCAAATGAAAAACTTGATTCTAGCAATTTAGATTTAAAATTAATAGATACTGATGGAGATGGTCTTTCCGATTGGGATGAACTTTTTATTTATCAAACATCCCCATATTTAGAGGATACTGATGGAGATGGGTTAACTGATTTTGAAGAGGTTATTACTTATAAAACAAATCCTAATTGTCCAGAAGGTCAAGAATGTTCTGGGTCTTTTGCTCAGCAAAGTGATCAAAATAATTTAAATAACAATCAAGTTGATGATTTTTATAATTATTTAAATATTTTAGATAATCAAGATTCTAATATAGCAACTAATACCAATCCAGTTAATGCAGATATTTCAGATGCACAATCTTTAAGAAAATCTTTAATTCAAGGTGGCATTAAAGAAGATGATTTAAAAAAAATTAGTGATGAAGAATTAATAAAACTATATCAAGAAGCTTTAGTAGAGTTATAATAATATTTTAAAATATATGTTTAAAAAGAAAACTGATTTTAATAAAAAGTGGATAACTACCTACTTATTTATTTTTATTTTATTATTTAGTTTTTTTATTAATAATAAAAATGCGAGTGCTCAACTGGTCACTTGGGATCCAACTGGTTTTGCTCAGCAAATGCTTGATTACGCCATACAAACTACTCAAACTACAGAGGTTATAAAAAAAACTATTTGGGATAAAATTTTAGAACAATTAAAAAAAGTTGGTGCTAATCTTTATCAGACAACATTAACAACGGCTTTAAATACTTTTGCATATGATGCTGCTAGTTATATTGCTACTGCTGATAAAGGAAAACCTTTATTTCCTTCAGATTATCTTACAGAATATGCTAAAAAAATGGGAGATGTCGCTATTTCTGAATTTGTAGAAACGATTAGCAAGGATTGGCAAATTGATTTATGCCGACCAGGTGTTAATGCTAGAATTAATATGGGACTTGGTTTAGTTAGTAGCTCTAAGCCTAGTCCAAGTGTTTCTTGTTCTTGGCAAGAAATGAAAAGTAATTGGCAAAATGAATATGATAAATGGGCAGATATTTATAATGATGAAGGTAATAGTAGATGGAAATATATTGATAGCGTTGCAAAATCTTTTCATCCAACTGGCAATGACGTTACAATAGCTTTAAATCTTTTTGAAAAAAAAGATATTATATCTCAGGAAGAAAATAAAAAAATGGCAGAACAAATAAAAGCAAATAATGGTTGGTTAGATTTAAGAAATATTGGAGGCAAGCAAATATCTCATCCTGGCGATGCCTCAGATAAATTGAAGCAAGCACAAAATTTACAAACTCAAAACTTCGGTAAATTTACTGGAGAGGCCTTTGTTGATGCGGCTAATATTTTTATAAATCAATTAAGTATTGCTGGTTTTAATAGATTATTATCTGAAATAGGAAAAAAGGCTAGTGAGCCAGAATCATCTTCAGGTCATTATCTTTATAATGTTAATTCTTCAGCGGGAGCATATAGTGGTAGTGGTCTGACAGAGTCTTTGAAAAAAATAATAAAACCTCGTTTTAATGTTAAATCAGATTATAATATTTTAGCTGATTTAGTTGTTTGTATTGATAATAATAACCCACTACCAACTAACTGTGTTATTGATAATAGATTTTCTCAGGCAGTCCAAAATAGAAATACAGTGGCTCAGGCAATTGAGAATGGTTATCTAAGCCAAGATTTAATTTTTACTGAAGACACTCCTATTGGCTCTGGTTTTGATAGCAGATCCTTGATGATACTTAGGAAATTTAGAATTATTCCTATTGGCTGGGAAGAGGCTTTTGCTAGGATTCAAGAAAAAAGAGATCAGAAAGGATTTAATTATACTTTAATGGACATGATTTCTTGTTATAGCCCCAATGATGAGTTTGAAACTTTTAGTCAGGGTTTTATTAGATCTAATTTCGAAAATCATTCTTGGTGTGAAAATTTAATTGATCCTCACTGGGTTTTAAAATCACCTTTAAATTATTGTAAAAAAGAAGGATCCGGAGGATATATAATGGTTAAACAAGCTGTTAATATTCCTGAAATAAATGTTAATCCTACCGATGTAGCTAATAATCCAGTTACTATAAGTGATCCAAATTCAAATATTAATCCAATTGTTATATCAAGATCTACAAATTA
Source organism: uncultured Gammaproteobacteria bacterium (assembly GCA_964609365.1). Classification (GTDB taxonomy): domain Bacteria; phylum Patescibacteriota; class Patescibacteriia; order Patescibacteriales; family UBA12465. Next base: position 10,265 of record CAZSRC010000015.1, read on the forward strand.
TTGTGCTGATGAGCAGTCTTGTATAAAAGAAAAATCCGATGGTTCTTGTGAGCTTTACGGTTATTGTGTTGAAGAAAAAAGAAATTGGAATTTTGGCGAAGATGCTTGTGATCCAGTTTTTAATACTTGTGAATCTTTTACCAGTTCTTCAAATGGTAAAAAATTAGCATTATTAAAAAATACAATTGATTACGGTTCTTGTAATGCTGATAATGCCGGTTGCTCTCTATATGTTAGCTCTGGTATTTTTTCTAGCACTACTTCAAAGGTAGCTTGGAATAATTCTCAGTCTATTTATTTTAATAATAAAGTAGAGTCATGTTCTGTTAGCTCTGAAGGTTGTACAGAACTTATTCGAACAATACCAGGCATCGGACATAACTTTTTAGTTAATGGAGATTTTGAACAAAATTTATCTCAAGGAAATTGGTCTAATTTTTCTACTAGTTCCAATTCTTATTCAGGAAATGTGTCTCTTGAATTAAATACAGCTCTTAATAAAAATTTAGCTGTGGCAGTTGATAATTACTCTATTGCTGGACAAAGCTATACCTTATCTTTTTATTCTTCTTGCTCTGGATCAGCTAGCTCAACCGTTAGCTTGGGTTCAAAAAATCAAGACATAGCTCCTAGTCCTGGCTTTGAATATCAGGCAATAACTTTTAATTATCCATCTAATTATTCTTCAAGCAATATTGAATTTAGCATTATTCCATCACTTGGAAATTCTTGTTTAATAGACAATATAAAATTAGAAAGAGGAACTATTGGAACTTTTTATTCAAATTATCGCGGTAATGGTTTGGTTTATCAAAAAATGATTCCAAGTTACTTGGAGAGTTTATGTTATCAGGATCCTTTTTCTGCTAATCCTAATTATAGACTAAAAAGTAATGCTCCTTCTGAATGCTTTAAGTATGCTAGAATTTGTAATAAAAATGAGATTGGATGTGATTTATTTACATCTGCTTATAATATAAAAATAACCGCCAAAAGTGTAGAAAAAGATTATTGTCCCGAGCAATGTGTTGGATATGATGTTTATGTTCAAAACAATACTTTATTTGAATCAAATCAGGTAGAAAAATTTATTCCAGGCTCAGCTTTAACATGTAGCGCCAATGATTTATCTTGTACAGAATTTACAAATCTAGATACGATTTCTGAAGGCGGAGAGTCAAGAGAGTATTATTCTAGCTTAAAACATTGTATTAAACCTAGTCAGGGCTCTTGTGATAGTTTTTATTCTTGGGCTGGAAGCGACGAAAGCGGGTATCAGTTAAAGTCTTTTTCATTAGAAAAGTCAAATACTGGACTTATACCAAAATTAACAGAAGGTATTCTAGAGGCTTCATCTGGAATTTATACTCATAAAATTAATGGAACGATTATTTGTAGCCAAAATATACATTCACTAGCCATTTCTAATCCAGCATATAATCCTGATTGTCAGGAATTTTATAATCAATCTGGTGAAAGAATTTATGCTCTTTATTCTAAAACTATAAGTTGCTCTGAAGATTGCAAGGTTTATAGAATGACTGATAAAAATATTAATCAAGAAATTGGCAATAGTTCTGATTGTAGTGCTTTGGGATCTAATATTTCTCATTGGGATTCTAGTCTAAATCTTTGTTACCATTGTTTAGGTGGTGGAAGATGGGATTCTTCTCAAGGAGCTTGTTTATATAACGCTATACCAGGAGAAGGAAAGGTTTGTTCTGCTTCTAGTAATAATTGCCGTGAATATAACGGAAACTCTGGAAATAGTGTTAGAATTATTAGTTCCCATGATTTTAATAATGGTTTAGGCAATTGGACTGATGACGTAGCTACTAGCTCTGAGTCATTATCTCAGGGCGGTAAATCAATGAAAGTTTCAGGATCAGCACAGCTCAAAGTTGGATCATTGGTTAAAGAAGGATCTTCTTATGTTATAAAATTTTTAGCAAAAAATACCCAGGCAAAAAACATTTCTATTATGCTTGCTAATACAGATGATCTATCGCCAGAAAATATTAGTATGTTTGGATTAAGTGGTGAAAATAATAATTTTAGTTTAAGTTTGCCAGCTAGCAATGACTGGAAGCTTTATCAAGTTAATCTTGACAATTTAAATCACAAGGTTACTGAAAATGAAGAATTAATTTTTAGTATAACCAGTGGATCAGGAGAATTTTATATTTCTAATATTGTTTTATTAGAAATTAGTAATAGATATTATCTAATTAAAAATTCTTGGAATACTCCAAATATTTGTTATTATGATACTGCAAATGTTTATCAAGGTATTAATTATAATTTGGGTTGCCAAAATTATTCTGATCGCTCAAATCGCAATCATTCTTTGAGGCATTTTAGTAGTTTGTGTGATAACTCTGCTGTTGGTTGTGAGATGATGGTAAAAACTAATAATCATGATTCTAGTCAAGAAGTTTCCTTCCCTAATTATAATATAACAATTCCTGCTGATAAATTTATTCCAGTAGTATTTAGTCCGGAAAAATCTTGTAGCGCTGAAAATAAGGGTTGTTCACGTTTCGGTAAATTAATAGCCAGTAATGCTTATACTGTTGCTCAAAATATTTATCAAGATGTTTATTTAAAGAATAATCCAAATAAATATGATTTAACTTTATGTTCCGCCTCTGAATTAGGTTGTGATTCGTGGAGTTCTTCTGACTCTTCAGGTTTTTCATATTTTAAAGATCCCGGAGATAATATTTGTCAATGGAGAAAGGGTGTTGATGCTGGTAGTAATTTCGCTTGGTATAAAAAAGCAGTTAAAAAATGCTTTAACAGTTCTTCTAATATTTTTTCTAGTAATATTTGTCTTTCTGCTAGTGATTGTCCATCTTCTCAGGAGTGCAAACTAGATACTAGGGATTTTTTATGTCCAGTGGATAGTTTAAAAACTATTGGTTTTGGTGGTAATAGTCCTATCTATCAACCCAAGGAAGAATTTGGTGTTAAGTGGGCTGGTCTTTGTCCTATGACTCAATCTAGTTGTACTGAGTATTTAGATCCAGAGAGTTCTTTTAGTCCAAACATAGTCTTAAACCCCAATTTTTCTGACTTAGATGGAGATGGTTATGGTTTTGATCTTTGGCAATCATTAAATCCTGCTGGATATTTCTGTTCTGTTTCCTCGGGTTCGATAAATTGCTCCTCTAATGCAACCCTACCAATAGCACCTCTTAGCATTAATTATATTCAAACAGATCTAATGATTGAGCCCAATAAATTATATATACTTAAAACTAATGGGTCTCAAAATGCTAAAATCACCTGTTCAAGACCTATTTTTCAATTAAATCCAATAAGTAATCAGTTTTCTTCAGCTTATACTTTTTTAGAAGTTAGTCCAACTAGTAGTAAAAAAATATTTTATTCAGGTGAAAATAATGGAAATTGTTCTATCACTTATAGTAAGTCTAATT
>CAZSRC010000015.1:13804-18880 GCA_964609365.1 uncultured Gammaproteobacteria bacterium
CAAAAAATTGCCTCAAATAATGAAAATTCCTTTTTCAATAAATTATTTAAGATTAAATCTGTTGATGCTCAAAATGATGATATTTCTATTGAAATAAAGCCCGTTGCCATTGATTATCAATTGAGCAAAAACTTGGATTTTTCTTCTTGTAATGCTAGCGCTGATTTAAGTAAGGGTTGCGTCTTGTTTAATGAGAGGGCTTTTAATGGTATTTCTGGATTAACTCCTTTAAATTATAATTCCTCTAATTACTCATCTTATGCTAGTTGTAATTCCGCTAATTGTGATGCTAATAAACTGATTAGTGTTCAGCCAGACAGAGTTTGTGGCAAATGGCTTTCTTGTTATTCTTATATTTATGATCAAGAAAGTAATGAAAAAATTTGTCTAGAAATGGGAGAGTGTACAGCCTTTAATTATGATGGTTCTTGTTTCAACTTTTCTAAAGCACCAGATGGAGTTAGAAATTATACCCCAGGAAGAGATAATAATGCCTCAGGATACTCTCTTTTAAATAATGATTATTTAGCTAATATGAGTCAGGTTGGCCCAGGTTCAATTCTTTTTTCAGATAATTTTGAAAATAAAGCAAATCCTTTAAATAATTGGAAACATTTTTTATCCGAATCTGATTCTCTTGCTAGCACAACTCAGTGCTTAGTTAATAAACCTAATTCAGATATTATTAGAAATAGTAAAGTTATTTATCCTGCCTCTGGTCAAGCTTTCTTAAGAGTTGGAACTGGTAATTGTGGCGGAGGAAATGGAAATTTCTTAATAAATAATTCATCAATTCTATTATCTCCAAACTCCAAGTATTATTTAAGTTTAATGACTAATACAGAGGACTTGTCCAATGATGAAAAATTATATGTAAAAGTTATTGGTATTCTTCAGGGAGGTGATCCTGATTGGAATAATTCTATAACAAAAACTTTTTCTCGTTCAAAATATTGGCAAGAAAATTCTTTCTTAATAGAAACTAGATCTAATTGGCTTGGAGGAGTTAAGATTATTTTAGAGTCATCTCCAAACAATAGTGCTTATGTGGACAATATTAGAATAGAGCCAGTTTTAGAAGCAGTAAAGAATAATAAATTTATACCTGCTACTTGTAGGCTTTACCCAAGTCAAGATAGCTTATTGTGTGAAAGCGAAAATAAAAATTTTATTTCTAATGGTTGGTATGGATACTGCTTGCAAAAAGATCCTAAAAATCCAGATGTTTGCTTGCTTTGGTATCCGATTGATGCTATCAAGGGAAAATCTTCAGAATCTTCTTCTTCTTTTACTGGTTATCCTAGTACTGGAGGACCTAAGCCTTATTATTGTGCGCAGATGAATGCTGATTTTGAAATGATAGAATATAGAAAGGCCTTTTTGTTAACATATAAGGCTTATAATCCAGGGTCATCATCATGTATGTTTTATGCAAATTTTATTTATGGATATGGAGCATCGGGTTGCCCCAATGGTTATTCAATACTAGAAGTTGGTGCAAGCATTTCACATGCAACAAATGGCTCTGATAGGTGTAATCAAGGCGATGATTGGTCAAATAGTAAAGATTGTGTAAAAATGAGATATTGTATTCCAACATCAGAATCATCAAGTGTTGTTATTTGTGACGCTAATGGCACGGATGGTAATAATAATAATAGCAATCCCTGTAATTTATATCAAAGAACTCAAGATATAGGTGCTTTACCTCCCCCTTTTAATGCAATACCTCGATATGAACTTTTTTCTCCTTTGCCTCAAGGAAGTTGGCCAGACCCTCCAAGCTCAGTTAATAAAAAATTTGACAACTTAAATCTTCCTCAAGGGTGGACCAAAATACCTGGTCCTTGTTTTGGGGCTGATGTTGATAATGTTGATAATGGATCTTATGATTTTTTTATACTAACAAATAATACTGGGTGGTATAAATATGATGGTTTTGCTTCCTCTTATTTCCGTCCTCCATATTTTTTTCATGATGAAGCTATTCATGGAAATAAAATCTGGGATTACGCTGATTCTAGTTTAAAAAATGTTTCAGATTACACCCCTCGTTGTAGCCAAATAGTACAAGGAGAGATTCCTTGGGCTCAAAGATTAAAAAATTATAATGATAGTATTCAGAAGCTTTATTTTCCAAATTTTACTACGCACAATGTTTACAATCAATATAAATTAGCCTCTCCAGGAAATCCCTTTGGAGCTATTGTTTTAGGAGATGCTACTGCCCCTTCTGACCCTGTTTATGCTGGTAAACCAACCACTACAGATCCTAGTGCTCAATATGGCCTACCTTATTCTTGTACTAGTTCAAGAGAGGTGTACTTATCAACTAGCTTTCAAAATGCTTGCAACTCTTTATACTATAATGCTATTTCAAATAGGGTTTTAGCAACAACAAGTCTAGATAGCTCTTTTAATACAGTTAGATACACTCCAGATAGCAATTCACTTGCCTTTAAGCCTTTCTTAAAAAATATTTGGTTAAAAGTTACTAATATACTTGGTGGAACAGGACTATGGCTAGATTATAATGATTCAAGATTTGAAGGAAATACAACAACGATTAATTCTTCTACAGGATCAAGGCCTGCCGATGACTTATCTTATAAGGCTTATTTTCCAGAAATAAGCAATGTCAAGCTAAGTAATAATCTAGGAATCCAAGTTCCTGCTAGTAGCGACCAAATTTATACCATCACTAACCCTGGTTATTACACTTTGTCATTCAATACCAAGGTTGATTTAGAGCAGGTACCTATAGCTAATTTGAGAATTAGAATAAAAAATACAATAATTAACGATTGGTCTGGCACAGATGGATTGTTGGAGTTTTCTAATTTAGATCAAATGTCTTCCTCTGCTAATCCTCATAGAGTTATTCGTTATTTAAATCCAGGAAATTATAAAATACTTATCAAGGTTGAAGATAACTGGGGATTTTATAAGTGCGTCGGAAGAAATGGTTTTGCTAATATTAATAATCTTGACTGTAGTAATTGTTGTAAAAATAATTTTGTAACCGCTAGCAGTATTTGTGAAAGTTGTAATAATTAAAATTTTTTATATTGACAAAATTTAAAAATATTGTTAATATTTATAATTAAAAATAAAGTTCATTAAAAATTAAAAAATAGAAAGGAAAATAAAATGAAAAAATCAGTAATTATTTTGTTGTTGAGCTTTTCTTATTTGATGGCTCAAAATTATTCTTTTAGTACCATGACCAATCCAGATGCTAGTAATGGTTCTTTAGATTTTGTTTTTTTGAAGCAGGAGCAATCCTTTGCTTTAGGGATGATTAATAATATTTTTTTGTATAATAATGGCTCTGTTTGGCTTAAAAAAGGTCTTCCTTCCGGAGCTTCTCGTTATTCTTTCTTTAGAAAAAAAAACAATGGAGATATGCAACTTATGCATATATCTAGCCTTGGTTTGTATTCTTTAAAGGATGATATTACTTGGCAAAAAGAAAGAGATATGGAAATTATTGCCGAAAATAATTTAATATATCTTAAAATGTTTTTTTATGATGAAAATAATGCTTATCTTTGTTCGCAAAATAATTATTATGATGGAGAAATTTGGCATTATAATGGAACTATTTTTGAAAAAAAAACTAGTCATTATAAAAACCTTTATTATAATTTATTTGCTAGGGCTGAGAATAATCTTTTGCTTTTTGCTGAAAACATTAATCAAGAGGGCAAGCTTTTTCGTTTTACTGGCGGAGAGGATTTGCTAGATATTTTTACTTTTCCTGCTAGCAGAGGTGTTCCCAGGTCATTTTTTACTCTTGATTCAGTAAATTTTTTTATACTTACTTATCTTGGTGATATTTGGCTCTGGAATGACGATCAAGCTGTAATGGCTCAAATCTATGCCTTTGATGATGCTAGTATAGCTAAATTTAGTCAAAGTATTTTTGCTATAAATAGCAACACCCTAATCAGCTCTGGAGATGGTGGAATAAGATCAATAAATGTTAGTACTGGTCAGGCAGAAGTTTTACACTCAATGACAGGGACTATTTATTCTTCTGCTTATCAAAATGGCAGGGCTATTTTTGTAGGCCTAGGCGGTCTTATCATAGAAATGCTAGTAGCCAACGCTGTTAGCTCCGAGGAAATAGATCAGGCCTTAAAAATTTACCCAAATCCAGCCAATTCATCTCTGAATGTAGAATTTCCAGTTTTTGGAATTGAAGAAAAAACTCTTCAAATCTTTGACCTTAGTGGAAAAAAGAAATTTGAAGAAAAATTCTCCTCCTTTCAAGCAGTTTTAGACATATCCGATTTAAGCTCAGGCTTATATTTAGTCAAACTGTTTGATCAACAAGGAAAGTTAATTTCCACGAAGAAGTTAGTAAAAAACTAACAAAAAATTCTTCAACAAAAGCTCACAATCAAGTGAGCTTTTTTATTTGTCAAAATATTTTTTTTATTGTATAATATAAATAATTGTAGAAAATTATTTGTTGTTTGTTTTTATATTTTGTTATTTATTTTATGGAAAATAAAGATGAAAAAATTGCCCCAGAAATTGAAGAAAAGATTAAACAAGATATAGCAAAAAAACTAGATCCTCTCGTTGAAAAGGAGTTACAAGAGTTATTGAAAAATGCAGCTTCTTCAAGAGGGCCTAGAGATATTGCTCAAGAAATAAAAAAAAATGGAGCCTCTGTTGATAACTCAGGTGCCAGCCAAAGTTCTTTAGATAATTTTTCTCAAGCACAAGAATCTCCAAGTTCTTTAGCTACAAACAAACAAGGCGAAGAAGTAAATGAGGCTGAGTTAAATTCTCAAAGAAACAAATCTAGGCAAAATAAAAAAAATTCTTCTCCAGTAAAAATGCCTGAGGCTAGTAATTTAAATACCGACATATCCAGAAAATCATCTTCAGAAGACTCCGAAGGAGGCTCAGAGGAAAAAGAAAATGGGTCTAAGAATTCGAACAACAATTCTGGTCAAGAAGAACCATCTGATCAAGTTAATCAGCAAAGCGAAGAAGAGAAAGAAGCAGAGTTAAATTCTCAGAGAAGTAAATCTAGGCAAGACAAAAAAAACTCTTCTCCGC
>CAZSRC010000015.1:18980-20723 GCA_964609365.1 uncultured Gammaproteobacteria bacterium
GAGTTAAATTCTCAGAGAAGTAAATCTAGGCAAGACAAAAAAAACTCTTCTCCGCTAAAGACGCCCGAGGCCAGTAATTTAAATACTGACATATCCAGAAAATCATCTTCAGAAGACTCCGAAGGAGGCTCAGAGGAACAAGAAAATGGGTCTAAGAATTCGAGCGACAATTCTGGTCAGGAAAAATCATCAGATCAGATTAATCAGCAAAGCGAAGAAGAGAAAGAAGCAGAGTTAAATTCTCAAAAAACAAAAACAAAAAAAGATTCAGAAAAAACAAAAACAAAAAAAGACAAAGATGAAAAAATAGATTCTTTCAGAAAAACTTTAGACAAACTATTAAAAGAATCCTGGAGTCAAATAGCGCCTTCTTGGACCTTGAGCATGTTTTATGTTTATTTGCATGCTTTTTTACATAATATTTTTCCAAAATATTTTTGTCCTCTAGGAGAGGAACATGTTCCTGAAAATATCAAATCTACTAGCCCCAAAGAAGCTAAAGAGATGGGTAAAAAAATTGGTATAGTAGAAAAACCGGCAGTTGGCTGTTTTTGTGCAATGCATTTATTTATTATAATTATAATTGTTGCTATTATTTATTTCATACTAAATCCTTTAGAGGTTGCTTGGAATTTTTTAACAGAGTGGCTAGAAAGTATTACAAATTAAAGTTTTATATAAAAAAATGAAATCATTTTTTAAAAAAAATAAAAAGAAAACTTTAGCAATAATGTTTTTTGTTTTTCTAGGGCTTTTTGTTTTTCTTTTTCCTAATATTAGTTATGCCGGTGGCGAAGGAGTCGCCAAAGTTTTAGGATGGATAATGTATCCATTTATTTGGTTAATGGGAAAACTAGTATCATTATTTATTGGAATTTTAGTTCAGGTTGCTCAATATGATAATTTTATTAAATCTTCAGCGGTTACTTTTGGTTGGAGAGTTGTCAGAGATCTTTGTAATATGTTTTTTGTTTTAATTCTTTTACTTATTGCCTTTGCTACAATTTTGAGAATAGAGAGTTATAATTTAAAAACATGGTTACCCAAATTAGTTATTATGGCAATCCTGATTAATTTCTCAAAGTTAATTTGTGGTGTTTTTATAGATTTCGCTCAAGTTTTTATGTTGACTTTTGTAAATGCTTTTAAAGATATTGCCGGGGCTAACCTAATAGACATGTTAGGTATTGATAAAATTTTGGCTTTTGGTGATAGTCATGAAAATGAAGTTAGTCCAGGAACTATTTTAGGTTCAATGATTTTAGGTTTGATCATGGTGATTATTGCTGCTGTTGTTATTTTGACTATGTTGATTATGCTAGTTATAAGGATAGTTATGATCTGGATTTATGTAGTTTTATCTCCCTTAGCCTATTTATTAGCATCATTTCCTCAAGGTAAATCATATTCTGAAAGATGGTGGTCAGACTTTTCTAAAAATTTAATCGTTGGTCCAATTCTAGCCTTTTTTATCTGGCTTTCTTTTGCTTCCTTGGGGGGTGTTGCCGGTAGTTCAGAGGTTGAGACTTTAAAAAAACAAAGAGCCTTTAATGAAGAGCTTGGCCTCCAAGATGCTGGAACTCCTTCGGCTGCAATTACTGAAGCCGGAAGTGAAGATAATATGATTAAATTTATAATTTCTATTGCTATGCTTTTGGGAGGTCTTATGATTGCTCAAGAAATGGGTGGTATGGCCGGAAAAGTTGCTGGAGGCGGAATGGCCAAACTTCAAGCAATGGGAAG
>CAZSRC010000016.1:0-19506 GCA_964609365.1 uncultured Gammaproteobacteria bacterium
CTACTACTGCTAGTGTTGCTAGTATACCTATTATGGCTATTACTACTAGTAGTTCTATGAGGGTGAAAGCTCTTTTTTTATTATACTGGTTCATAATTTCTTGTATTAATTATTTTAATATTGTTTTTAAGATATTTAGGATAATTGAGAGATTTAGGAGATTTAGGAGATTTAGGATAATTGAGAGATTTAGGATAATTAAAATATTTAGGACTTTTAGGATACCTATAAATTAATAGGTTTTTTGAGAAAATCTTATTTAAATAAATAGACTTTATTTTTTAAACAAAAAATAATTAGCACAAATCCTAAATATCTTAAAAGTCCTAACAATCTTAACAATCCTATTATAACACCCCCCCCTGGAGGGTCAAGATATATATTATATATATTATAGTGAAAAATAGAATTAAAATAGTTTACTCCCCTATTATACTAATAAAAATTTCATCAATACTATCATCATTGATATTAGCAATAACTAAATCATAATAAGCTCTAATATTCTTATCAGCAAAAAAGAATTCTTGCTTTAAATTTCCAGAAAAATCAAAAATCCTAAGATGTGGTCCACCAAAGAAAGGAAGCGTTACTATCTCCGGATAAGTATCACCATCAACATCACCAACCGCAATCCTAACCCCGGCCCTAAAAGCATCTGGAAAAGCTCTAAATACTCCAACTAAACGATTTTCATGATTATAAATTTTAACTAAAGACTTGTCCCTGGCGGAAACACCGACAACTCTTTCTAATTTTGAATTCTTATTAGAATCAACTTTATGCTCAATATTAGTAACTGGAGCAATATTAGCAGAACTATCTTTCATTATATATTCATTTTCCGGAAAACTATCAGAACTTAAAGCGAAAATACTTCTAATTTTTTTACCAAAAAAATTAAAAATATTATACTCATTCTTATTTTTAAAAGCTTTATTTCTAACATCAATTAATGGTTCTAAAATTAGCGCTTGGCCAGGTTTTATTAAATACTCTTTAGATAAATTTTTATCCCAAGAATATATCTCTTTATAATTATCAGGAATTATTATTTTTTTCTCAATATTGGAAGAATTTAGCATTAATAAAAAATTACTAAAATATCTTTTCCAAATACCACCATCCTTATCTTCAATAGCAGTAGAAAGAGGAATGCCAAAATCAAAATTATACTCATCATAGGTCCAAAGCTGACCATGATCCGCGATAGATTGATCAAAGCTAAAATAAACATCATCAAACATCATAGAACTAACCAGAGAAAATCTCATCTTTTCATAATCAGAAAAATTATTTTCAGTAGAGTTGAATATACTGATTTTGGGGTAAACATTTAAATTATAAATAGATTTATAGGAATTTATACTAGATAACCAAGAGCCATCTCCTTTAAATGGGTTTGGAAAATTTTCAAAAACCCTCCCATTTAAATACTTATGAAACTCGGAGTAAGAAGAGCTATTGGCAACTATCACATAGTTATAACCAATTAATTCTCTAGTTTTTTTTAATATCTTTAAATTTCCCTGCCTCCAAGCTTCATCTGAAAAGCTAGCAGAGTCTTTTATGCCATCAGAGTTAACGTCAATATTACCATTATTAATCCAAGAAACAGCATCAAATAAATTATCATAAAAAATACCATCCCATAAGCCACTGGAAATAATTTCATTGGCTACAAAGTTTGGCAAATAATCACTCCATCTCTCAGAGTTAGACAAAGGACTATAATCAGTAGAATTTAACATCCAGGTATTTGGCCAGAAGCTAATCTTTTTATTATCAAATTTTAAATACCAAGACTCATCAACTCTTTCAAACATTTTTTTTCTTAAACTAATATTATCATACAAATAAACATCACTTCTAATTTCTTGGGAACTAACATAAGCCAATATAATAATATCTGGATTTAATTTTCTAATTTTTTTAATTCTTTCTGGATTATTAATTTGATTTTCCATATCCAAAATTAAAATATCCCATTTTGCCAATTCAACAAGCTCATTATCACTTATACTCCATTTTAAAAAAATATTAGCTAACTTTGGATTTTTTCTAGAAACATTATTTGCTTTTGTTAAAATATCTGAAGCTTGAACACTATTTGAATAAAATAAAATAAATAAAAGAAATAAAATAATGATTTTAATTTTTTTAAACATATCTTTGATAGAGATTAACTAATTTTTTTAAATGATTATCTATATTTAAATCAATAACAGATTGATAGGCTTTTTCTCCCATTTCAATCAGGTTATAATTATCAATATTATTAATTATTTCAGCTAATTCCTGAATATTAGAGTTAGTAAATAAAAAACCATTTTCCTTATCTTTTATTAATTCGGGAAGACCACCAGTTCTAGATACTGCTACTACTTTTTTCATGGCTAATGACTCCAACAAAACTAATGGCATATTTTCCAACCAAATAGAAGGTAAAAAAACTATTTTAGCCGATCTAATAATAGAATGTAAATCGTCTCCAAATTTTGGTCCTAAAAATTCAACAAAAGAAGAAAGATTTAAATCTTCTACCATTTTTTTTAATTTATTTTCAGCCGGACCAGATCCAACAATTTTTATTTTTATTTTTTTATTAGCAATACTCAAGGCTTCAAATAAAATATCAATCCCCTTTTCCTCTGACAAACGACCAAAATATAGACCGTAATCAGATAAATCCTCTTTTTTGGCAAACTCAAATTTTTCTGGAAAGTTATATATTAGCTCAATCTTGTCTTTATCCCAAGAAAAAGAACTAACAGTTTCTTTCATAAATTGACTGGGGGCAATAAAATGACTGATGCTTTTTTTATATATATTTAAAACTTTATGATGAAAATAACTCTCTATTGTTGCCAATAAACTTTTCCAAAATGAATTTTTAAAACACCTTGTTTTTAAACAATTATAATATTTTTGTTTAAAACAAAGAAAACATATTTTATTATGAGCAAATAATTGATAATTAGGGCAAATCAATTTATAATCATGAAGATGCATAATTACTGGAATTTTTCTTTTTCTAGCAACAGATAAAATTGATGGGGATATTTGATGATAAATATTATGAATATGGATAATATCTGGATTAAAATTGTTGATTATTTTTTTAAATTTTCTTTTAGCCTCAAAACTATAAATAATCCTGAAGGGGGTAATTAATCTACTAATAAAAGAAGACTCATTAAAACTAAGCCTGGAAACAAAATATTTTTCCCATGGACTAGTGATATTTTTAGGATGATGCATAGAAAAAATAGCAACATCATGACCAGCACCCTCTAGTGCTTTAGAGATTTCAATAAAATACTTCTCTGCCCCTCCTCTAATATAATTGAACTTATTAACTTGCAATATTCTCATATAAACTAATTATTAAATAAGTCTAAATAAATTTTTTGATATTTTTCAGAAATAACCTTGATATCAAAATTAGTTGAAATAAATTTTTTTAAATTAATACCCATCGATAAAAGCTCTTCTTTATTTTTTTGATCAAAAAAATAATTTAATTTTTCTTTTAAATCCTCCAAGTTATCATTTTCAAAAAGAATTCCTGTTTTTTTATCATCTATAACATCTAGTATTCCGCCAGTGGCTGAAGCTAAAATTGGCAAAGAAGATAGTCCGGCCTCTAACAAGACAATTCCCAAACCCTCCCATTTGGATGGTAAAACAAAAAAATCTAATTCAGAAAAAAAAGATTTAACATTATTAATCTCTCCTAATAAACTAATTTTTGATTGTAGATTATAAAAATTTATTTCCCTTTCTAATTCGTGGCGAAGCTCACCCTCGCCAGCAATTAATAACTTAAAATTCTTATCCTTAAAAGAACTAAGAGCTCTAATCAATAATGAATAGTTCTTTTGTTTACTCAATCTACCAATAGAGCCAATTATAACCTCATTAGAATTATTTTTTTTATTTTCTTGAATATCTGAAGAAAATTTATTTAAATTTATTCCGTTGAAAATTAATTCGATTTTACTTTCTGGAAATTTATAAATATTAATAATATCCCTTTTTACGGCAGATGATATAGCAATTATTTTATTAGAAAATTTGGAGGAAATTTTTTTAAAAAATATTATTAACTTTTTATCATTAACTAAGACATTTTGCTCGGTTGAAACTATGATTGGCACAAATGCTATCTTGGCAGCTATCTTGCCATAAATATCTCCACCTAATTGAGTGTGAACAATATCTGGTTTAATTTTTTTAATATATTTATAAATTTTATAAAAATTAATTAAATCTATTTTTCTTTTTTTATTTAAAGAAAAAACATTCAAATTATTATCTATAGCTTCTTGATAAAAAAAACCTTTCTCTTTGAATAATAATAAATAAACTTCAAAAATATTTTTATCTAAATTACTTATTAAGTCCAATAAAAATCTCTCCGCTCCTCCGGAATTTAATGACGGAACTATATATAAAATTTTAATTTTTTTCATCATGTTTTGACTCTTCATCTTTTTTATTTTTATTTTTTTGATAAATTAATTCTACGGCAATTAAACTAACTGCAATTGGAATCCAGACTCTGGCCTTATAATAAGATGTATTAAAAATCTGATAAAAATAAACACCAAAAGAAGATAAAAATAATGGCAATAACAATTTATAATCATCTTTATTTTTCAAAATAGCCACGAACAATCTTTTAAATATTAAAAATAAAAATATTAAAAAAATTATTAAAGAAATTATACCATTTTCTGCTAGGATTTTCTGTAAAAAACCATGAGAATCTAACGGATCACCATACTTAGCAACAAATCGAATATTATCACCAACCAAAAAAACAAAAGAACCGCTACCATTACCAAAAAATGGCTTATCCAAGAAAGATTCTACGGCTATTTTTGTTAATAAAAATCTATTTTCCGTAGAACTAATATTAGCCTCCTGCAGGCTAATCATTTTTGTAAAAAAAGGATAAACAAAAATTAAAATAAAAAAGGACACTATCGCTAATTCTTTTAATTTTGGCCTCTTTCCTTTTATTATAATAAAATCGATAAGAAAAAATAAGATAAACTGAATAGAGATACTTATCCAGGCCGTTCTACCAAACGTTAAAAGATTTGCCAAAATTAAAATAAAAGCAAAAACATTAATTAATTTTTTTAATCTTACGCTTTGAGTAAAATATTTTAAAGATAGGACCACAAAAACAGACATTATTAAAAATTCTGCTAATAAATTATAATTTTCACCAAAAATCCAATCGCCAAATAAATAAATTGGCTTGAGTCTAAAAAATGAATCGGACCAATCTTGAATAAATAAAGAATAAAACCCCATTAAGGCAACCAAAAAGGACGCTAATGAAAGAAAAATTAAAACTCTTTTAAGTATTTTAAGATCTTTAATCAAATTAAATGGTAAAACTATAAAAGCTAAATAAAAAAACATTATCCACCTAAATGAATACCAAATACTAGAAATGATGTTGTCACTAAAAAAAGCTGAAACAATAGTTGCCAAAAAGAATGCGGAGAATATTCCTAAAAAAGGAAGTTTTAACTTTGGTGCCTTACTAGAATAAAAATAAAAATAAAAATGAGAAATAAAAAAAGAAGTTAGAACAAGTAATGATAATAAATCAATAAAAGGAAGTTCTAAAAATTTAAAATGGATAGCTAATCCGTTGATTGGTAAAGAAACAGCCATCAAATAAAGACCCCAAAGTGGTTTTAAAAAAAATAAAACCAATAAAAATAAGAATAATAATACTAAAAAAGAAATAAAATAATCATAACTACTAAAAAAAATTAGCAAGGAAAAAATTAAAGAAAAAAAAGTAATAATAAAAATTCTATTTTTTGAAAAAATATTTTCCATTCTTTTAAAATTTTACTTCTAAATATTGATCAGTATTTAAAGAGTTTGACCAAAAAAGTTTATTCTTTTCAAAATTAAAATCAGAACTACTTGTTACTGACTTAATATCTTTTAAAAAATTAAATTCAGCTTGAAAAGAGGATACATTATTTCCTGCTTGTTTTTGTAAATAAAATGAATAAAGGTCATTATCGGAAATCATTAAAGCTACTTCTCTGGGTAAATAATATTCAAAAGAGAAAAGCAACTCCCTTCCTGGTTCAATGGAAAAAAAGTTAGCAAAATAAGTTTTAGGATTAAAAATATTTTCCTCAGAAGAGGTTATCGCCTCTAAATTATTAGACCCTGAAGACTTAATAAGTTTTGATCCATTTGGAGCATAGACCCTAGTAAAAGTTCTATATCTAGTCGTTTGCCAGTCAAACCAACCATTATTTTTATAACTAAGCTCAACTCTTGCTTTAATACTATCAGAACTTTCTTGATTGAGAATATATTTTATTTTTTTATCCATAACTCGATCAGTTTTGAAAGCTGCTAAATTCGCATCAACAACCATTAAATAATCCAATAAAGAAGGTTTTAATTCTCCTCCCCAATTTAAATTAGTTGAAATATTTCTGCTATACTCATCATCTAAATATACTTGAATATTTTTTTCATTAATATTTTTAGCAAATAAATCTAAGAGCTCCATCCAACGATCGGAAGATAGGTTAAATAATCTAATTTTCATTTCCTTTAAAATATCTCCTATAACTAATTTTCTATCCCACTCTGATATACCATCCTCCCTAAAAGCCATTTCTACTTCATATTGCAAAATATCAATAAAATTATCTTTATTATAAACATTATTATCGATTTCAATTTCTCCAACCATATATAAAAGATCGCTTATCAACCTAGGAGTAATAGCAATAACCCCAGAAAAATCAACTATCTCGGAACTACGGTTGGCAGCCTTCATCTCTTCCTGATAAAACCATAATAAGTTTTTTGCACTACTTGGCCAATCTGGAGACCAATTTGCATCTCTCATAAACCATCGATCCACTCCTAAATATTTCTTTATAGGCTCCGGAGCTTCGACATAAAAAGATTTATTTAAACTAGCTGGCATATCTAAATGATAAATATCATGAGTCTCCAGCTTAACAATATCTCCTAGTTTTATTTCTAAAATTCCATAGGTACCAATAAAACCACCAGTGGGACGAAGTTCATTACTATTTTGTAATACAATTAAATAAGAAACTGCCTCCGGATAGCCAGTTAATATTGGAATTATTCCAGACAATGAAATAACCTTTTCCAAGGATTTAGATATATCGGACAATTGATCCTTTAGACTATTTATTTGTGATAAATAAGGTTTTATAATTTTATTATCATTAACTCTGTCTAAATATATAAGAGATAGATCAATGTTAGCTTTAATCCCCTGCATCTCAGGGTATGATTCATATAACGATTTGAGTAATTTAAGTTTTTCATCCTCTGTAAATTCTAAAAAATTTCCGGCCTTTTTTCCAGAAAAAACATCCTCCACATCTTGAATAATAAAAATAGCTCTTTCAGCAGAGCTACTTAATATTTGCGCGCTTTGAGCTAAATATTCAAAATCCTTTATATTTTTACTAAGAAATTTTATATTTTTAATAAAAAAATTTTTTTGCAAATCCCTAATAGTATCACCAGCAAAAATAAAACCATCGCTAGCTCTTTTAGCTGACTCAAATGCCCTAGAAAAATCACCATTAGCAACAAATTCTAGTGCATAATTTAATTCTTGCCTACTAGATAAAACATTAACATAAACCGATCTCACTTTTATAAAAACTAATGAAATTAAGAATACTGCTGACAATATTAGCATAATTAAGGCGACTAATATCGGCCTTGCTATTCCACTTTTTTTATTTTGTTGTGTAAAAATCTTATTCATTTTGATTTAAAATTTTATCCAAAAGAATTATTCTTTTAGAGTTTAAAACATTATGTAAAAAAACATCAGCAACCTCTTGTCTATACTTAAACTCATCCTCCTTCATGACTGTAAAATTAACCTCTCTGCCTAACTCAAGCTCAAGATCGTTAATAATTTTAATTAATTTATCGCTATCAATATCGGCAACCACCAAAACATCAGTAGAGGCACTTTCATTATTTACAAACATTCCAGCTAGAAGTATGAATTGGGGATCGCAGACAGATTTTAAATTCTTTATAAAGCTTTCGCCAGCTAAAATTTGGGACTTAATTATTAAAGATTTTATCTCTGAGAATAGTATAAAATTTTTATTAACCCAATAATATTTTTTATCCTTAAGACCTGGTTCCTCGGGCTTGTTATTGGACAAAGTATCATTATTTGTGTTATTATTGTCATTAGATAATAATAAACCAAAATCCTCTAAATTAATCAATTCCCTTCTAACGGAATTGACTTGTAGTTTTAAATCTCTGGATAATTGACGAATATAGTATTTCTTATCACAATTAAGTAAAAAAATTTTTAAAATCTTTACTCTGGCTTTAGAGCCAAAAAGTTTATCTAGCATATTTTTATAAATTTTATATAATAAATATAAGTAATTAACTACTAATAATATATAATATTTACAAATTTTAGTCAATTTATGAAAATAAAAAAATCAACAATAAATATTATCAACAATCCGAACAAAAGCTTTGTTCAGTCAATTTTTATTGAAGGAAATAAAAATCAAAGTGAAAAGGCTGGATCACTTTTTATCTTAGCAGAAGTAAATCATCCTGATAAGATTTCTAAAAAAATAATTTTTATTATTAGTCAATTATTAGAAAAAAATTATTATTTAAATGAAAAAATATTCCTAGCTGATAACATTAATGGCTTAAAAGCTGAGTCAATCTTTGAATCATCATTAATTAAAACCAATAAAGAGTTATTAGAGTTTATAGACCAAGAAAAAATTAATTTTAATTTTAAAAATTTAAATGTAATAGCTGGTCTTTTTTATGAGGAGCAAATATTTTTTTCTAGCATGGGGCAAAATAAATCATTTTTAATCAGAAAAACCGATAAAGGTCTGCATGTTAGTGATATTAATCCAGATGGAGAGGACTTTGAAATGGATGAGTTAGCTTCGGGTAAAATTTTTTCATCAATAGTCAGCGGAGATATGCCAGATAATTCTTTTATAATTTTTACCAATGAATCTTTGTCACAATACCTATTAAATGATGAGTTTCTAAAAATATTAGAAAATTTAAAACTAGAAGGAGCTAGCGAGCAAATAAAGAATTCACTAAAAAGGATTAATAATTATTCTAATTTTTCCGGTTTATTAATAAAAAAGGTATGTAATACTTCAGAATTCAATGATTTAAATTGTGAAAAAAATAATTTAATAGCTAGTGAAAAAAATACCGAAGATTTATTAAAAGCGCCGGGATCAATCTCTAAAAAACAATTTAGAAAGAAAATATTTTATATTTTAAATAAAATTAATATATTTAAAGTATTTTCATTAATAATAAAAGCGCTTAAAAAAGCAAGTGCGAATAAAAAATCTAAAATAAAAAATAATAATGAAATTATTAATGAAATTATAGACAATAATTCACCAAAGAAAAATAAAATAAAAAAAGTATTAATAATAGGATTGTTAATTCTTTTATCTATTTTTGTTACTAGTTTATATTTTCAAAAAAATAAAGAAAATAAAATAATTGAAGAAGATAATAGTTATGATTTTGAAGAGCTTATTAATCAAAAACTTAGTCAAGTAGAGTCATCCCTTCTTTACAATAATGAAATAAGGGCAAGGGAAATTATTGAAGAAATTAGACAAAATATAGACTCTTTAAGCTCTAAAGAGAAAAATAAAATAAAAAACTTCAATGAAATAGAAGAGAAATTAGGAGAGCAAATTAATAAAATTCAAAAAATGATTAAAATATCTAATCCTAGAGAGATAGCTAATTTTTCAATGTTAAATAGCGATAATCAAATAAATTCTATAGCTTTTAATTCTAGCGATAAAAATATTTATGCCTTAGATGGTAAGAATAACTCTATTTATTCATTGGATTTAAATGATGGATTATTATCCAAAATAACAGAAAATGAAAATATCAAAGGAGATGCATCTTTTTCAGCAAACTATAAGAATAATTCATACTTTATAATCTCCGATCAATTTATAAGTATAGAAAAAAATAAGTCAGTAAATTTAAATAAAATATCAGTAGAAGATATAAGCAGCATCTCATCTTTTGATGTTTATGATAACAAAGCTTATCTTGCCGATAAAAACAAAAATCAAGTATTTAGATATACAAAAAATGCTAATATTTTTTCATCAGCATCGCCAAGAA
This sequence comes from uncultured Gammaproteobacteria bacterium, assembly GCA_964609365.1. Classification (GTDB taxonomy): domain Bacteria; phylum Patescibacteriota; class Patescibacteriia; order Patescibacteriales; family UBA12465. The sequence continues at coordinate 10,234 of CAZSRC010000016.1, forward strand.
TAAATAATACAGAGTCGCTAGATATTATTGGGATGGCTATAGATCACAACACCTTCCCTAGTCCAATATTTATTCTAAATAAGAATGGATCAATTAATAAATATTTTAATGGTAATAAAGAGGATTATCAGATTGATATTATTGACCCAGTAATAGAAAGCCCTGACATTATTAGGCTGGACAAGGACTATATTTATGTCTTGGAAAAAAATAAAAACAGAATAGTTGTCTTCTCTAAAAATAATGGGTCTTTTGTTAATCAATATTATTCTGAAAATTTAAGTAATATTAAAGATATAAACATTGATGAGGCTCAGAGAAAAATATACATATTAAATGATAGCAAAATATTTGAAATAAATCTTAGCTTGTAAAACAAAAAAAGAAGAGCTTTGCGGCTCTTCTTTTTTTTATTTTTTGAATTACTTTAATGTTGCTTTTCCTCCAGCTTCTTCAATTTTCTTCTTTATTTCTTCAGCTTCTTCCTTTTTAACGCCCTCCTTAACAACCTTTGGAGCTGCATCAACTAAATCTTTAGCTTCTTTAAGACCCATTTCAGTTATTTCTCTAACTACTTTAATAACTGCAATTTTATTTGCACCAGCTTCACTTAATTCAATGTCAAAGCTAGATTTCTCTTCTGAAGCTTCTGCAGCACCAGCAGCTGGCATAGCGCCCATCATCATAGCTGGAGCAGAGGCTGAAACACCAAATTTATCCTCTAAGATTTTAACTAATTCAGCTAAATCTAAAACACTCATTTTTTCGACTTCCTCAACTAATGATTTGAATTTAGCTGGGACTTCAACAACTTTTTTTTCTTCTGACATAATTTTGTTAACCTGCGATGATCATTTAAAATCATGAAACATAACAGATATTATTAATTATTAATTAATTTATTAATTATTTTTTATCACTAATAGCTTTTAAAACAGTTACTAGACCTCTCAAGTTTCCTGATAAGACATTAACAAAGCCAGAAATAGGAGCATTTAAAGATCCAACTAATTTAGCATACAATTCTTGTTTTCCTGGAAGCTTAGCTAAACTCTCTACATCTTCCTTGCTAATAAACTTTCCATCTAAAACACCTCCAACAAATTCAATTTTTCCTTGATTATTTTTTTTAAAATTAAAAACAACTTTAGCTGGAGAAACCTCATCTTCATAAGCAAAAATAGTGGCAACTTTTCCTGGCAAGCTTTTAATATCAATATCTTTTAAATTATTATTTTTAAAAGCTAAATCTAATAAAGTTTTTTTAGAAACGTAATATTCACCATTTTCATTTTTTAAACTGTGGCGTAATTCTTCGTTATCTTTAACACCTAAAGCATCAAAACTAGCAAAAACAATAGATTTTGCATTTTTAATCTTTACATCTAGGTCTCTTAGAATTTCCTTTTTTTGCTCTTTATTTTTTGGCATATTATTCAAGTTAATTAATAAATAAAAAAATCTGCTAAACTTGCAGACGAAAATAAAAACAATAATGTTTAAATCTCGGCAAGTCTTATATTAACCATTATAGTTAAATGCTAGCTGTCTGCGACTTATATTAAAAGAATATATTATTTTTAAAAATTAGTCAATAGATATTAAAATGAAGAAAGTTGGCCACAAGCCCCAAAAACATCTTGATTAAATCTATGTCTTTCAACAAAATTTACTCTATTTTTAGATAATACCTTTTTAAAATTTATTACACTCTGTTGATCAGACGCATCTAATAATCCAGTTTTATTATGCTGGATAATATTTAACATATATAAAGGTCTTTGCATTAATAAGGACAAATTTTCAGCATCATTTTTGGAATCATTCACCCCCTTGATGAGCATATATTCAAACATCACTTTTCTGTTGGTCTTCTCTATATAATAATCGATAGATTCAAACAATTTTTTAAGTGGATATTTTTTTGTTCCAGGCATAAAATTGGCTCTCGTCTTATCATCCGAAAAATGAAGTGATATAGCTAAATTAACTTTATTTTTTTCATTTGTCATCTTTCTAATACCATCACAAATACCAATTGTTGATATAGAAATTTTTCTAGAAGAAATATTAAATAAATCTTCTCTGTTTAAGGAAACTATTGACTTGAAAACATTTTCATAATTTAAAAATGGCTCTCCGCTACCCATAAAAACAACATTACTTAATGATCCTAAATTTTTTGACTTTAGATACCTAGACCAGAATAATGCCTGTAGTATTATTTCATCAGAATTTAGACTTCTCTTGAAACTAGCTCCTGATGCACAGAATTTACAAGCCAAAGGGCAGCTAACCTGAGATGATAAACAAGCTGTATTTCTAGAATCTTTATGAACCATTAAAGCAGTCTCTATTTTAGAATTATCATTTAAATATATTAATGCCTTAGCTGATCGAGAATCCTTGGATACAAAAAGCTCTGATTTAATATTGATAGGAAAATCACGATTTAAATCATTTCTTAAATTGATAGGAAAAACCGTTGCTTGAGACCAGTCATCAATTAAATCTTGGAATAAAAGCTTTTTTGCTTGAGTAGTTCTAAAGCGAGCTTCCTTTAATAATAGTTTTTCTAAATTATTTAAATTCATATAAATAATACTAACATCAAAAAATTAATATTACAAGCAAATAAAAACTTGACATTTTTTTAAAAAAGGGCTAATTTATCCTTTCTTGATTAATTTTTTAAAAAAATGAAAGAAAAAAGACTATTTACAACAATATTACAATTATTATTAGTATATATCCTAATTATTAATATATCGGTAAGTGAAAATTATTTTACAAAAACTGATAATATAAAAAATGAGGAAATTACTAGCATTATTGAATATGAATATTTCTATGCTATGACGAGTTGGTATGGGGCTGGATTCCAAGGTCGAAAAATGGCCAGTGGAGAGATTTTTGATATGAATGATGAAAGTATAGCAGCTCATAGACATTTAGAATTTGGCACTAAACTAGAAGTAATAAATCCAGATAATAAAAAAATTGTTTATGTAACCATAAAAGATCGAGGTCCTTATATTAAAAATAGAGAATTTGATATTTCTTATGCTGCTGCAAAAAAGCTAGGAATTATAGAAAATGGAGTAAAAAAATTAAAAATAAGAATAATAGAATAAAAATTATCATATTAGTTTAAACAAAAAAGACAGTCTCTCGACTGTCTTTTTTTATTTGAATTTGAGGAATAATATTAATCTCTAGATCCAAATCTGTTGCTAGATCCGTTAAAACCACCTCTGTTTCCTCCACCGAAGTTAGAACGAGGTCTGTCTTCTTGAGGACGAGCTTCACTGACAACAATGTTTCTTCCTTCTAATTCAGAATTATTAAACATTTCTACAGCTTTTTGAGCTTCTTCATCTGAAGACATTTCAACAAAACCGAAACCCTTAGAACGTCCAGTCATTTTATCCATGATAACAACAGCTGACTCTACTGTACCTGCTTGAGAAAATAATTCATTCAATTTATCATCTCTAACAGAAAAAGGTAAACTACCTACAAATATTTTTTTCATAACGATATATTCTTATGTAAAATTTATAAAAAAACAAGTCGACCTTTTATCTAACTCTTTACATAAAAATTTTTTTTCGTAAGAATATAGAAAACGTCTTGTTCACTAAAATGAAGTATAGCATAATTCAAAAAATAAAGCAATAGCTTTTAAAAACTAAATAGGGTAATTAAATAGCTTGTAAAATTGCCCAAATTAAATATGCTATGTAAAGAAGGATTAAAAATAAGCCAGACATTCTACCAACTTTCCATCTTTTCATAATTAATAAAAAGAACACGGCAAAAACAGTAGCAAAAAGAAGTATAATAGAACTATTTAGATTTTCAGTGGCAACATGAATAGTTTTCCCTTTTCCCACTAATACTTAATAATAAAACCCAAGGTAATCCTAGGCCAATTAATATATCAAAAATATTAGAACCAATTGCATTAGAAATGGCCATACCACCTCTTCCCTGTTTTGCTACTACTATAGATGATATTAAATCTGGAATACTGGTTCCAGCAGCTAATATAGTTAAACCAATAATCACTGAAGGTATATTAAAAAAATCAGCAATAAAAACAGCGCTTTCAACCAAAACCCAACTAAGCACAGCTATTGATGCTATTGAAATAAAGAAAACTGACCAATAATGCTTGGGACTTGGGAATAATTTATCTAAAACTGATTCTATTAATGAAAAAAATCTACCTAATAGTGTTTTTCTTTTAGATTCTTTATCTAATGATTTGTCTAAATCTTCAATAATATCTTTACTTTCCTCTTTATATGGTAATATTTTTTTCCACTTAAATACTGCAAAAACATAAATAACATAGAGAAGTAGGAATATTCCAGCTTCACTAAGAGTTATAACTCCATCCTTAAATGAAAATATTAAAATAATAATACTCAAAGAATAAAAAATTAAATCTCTAATAACTGGTTGCCAGGCAATAAAAGCCTTCTTAACCATAGCAGAGGCTCCTATTATTACTGAAATATTAAATAAAGCTGATCCAACAATTGTTCCGGCTCCCATAGCTTCGTTTCTTGGCTTAAAAAGAGCCATTAAGGATATGAATAATTCTGGCGCACTTGAGCCAACCGCTATTAAGGTTGCCCCGGCAACATCTGAATTTATTCTTATCCTCTCAGAAATGGCATCTAATGAGTCAACAAAATAACGATCACAAATAATAGCCAATAAATAAAAAGATAATAAAATTAAAAAAATGTGTAAAATAAGCATAAACTAATTATTAAATTATTTAAAAAATATTATAAATTTATAATAAAAAAATGTCTTATTTGATTAAAACATTTTTTTAGTTCATCTAATTATTTCTTAGTTAGTTTTTTGCAAGACTTTTTTCAGCTCTCTCTTCTAGCATAACACGCTTTACTTCTAGGCGTTTAGCAGTTTTATGAGACTTGCTGTTTTTTCTTTTACCAACTCTATGTGGTTTAAGTGCCATATTATTTAATTTAATTATAAATATAACAAAATTATAATAACATAAAATAAATTAATAAGCAAAAAAATATTCTATTTATAAAAAAACCCCTTTTTATAGAAAGGGGCTCTTTGTGCAATTATCTTAAAGAATAAGAAGAGTAAGAAGAGTAAGAGGGATGATTATAATATTCTAAATAAATTTTTTTTAATTTAGGATAATTTTCAAGATCAAATCCTCTTATGCGAACTTTTGGATTACTCAATAATGTCGATAATTTTGACTTAGTTATAATAATTTTTTTATCATAAACAAATCTTGCAACCAAACTTATTCTTTTGTTGTTAAGAGCTAACGCAGAAGGAAATGATTCAATAAAATCTAAATGATTAGACTTATAAATTAAGAATAATCTTGAATAAGAAATAATTTTTTCCTCAATATTATTAATAGACAATCCAATAATAGCTGGCGAAAAATTAATCATTTTAATTGGATTATTAAATCCAAGATTTTTCAATGCAATAATCTTATACTCAATACTTTCTATTGATAAACCAAGAATAGCTGGAAAGGTAGTAATAATCTTAATTGGATCCTCGAAACCCAGCTCTCTCAAATCTTCAATTTTTTTTTCAATATTTCTTACTGAATAAGCAATAATAATTGGTATCTTGCTAATCATTTTTATTGGATCACTGAATCCTAGGCCTTTTAATAAATTAATTTTATTATTAATGCTTTCAATTGCATGTCCAAAAATATTTGGAAAAAATACCAACATCCTAATTGGATCATCAAAGCCTAGAGCTTTTAAATTATTGATCTTAAGTTCAATATTGTCTATTGATAAGCCAAGAATAGATGGAAATTTTTGAATTAATTTAATAGGGTTTTTAAATCCAAGATCTTTTAGTCTACTAATCTTCTGATCAATATTGTCGGCCAACAATCCAACAACTGGCGGAAAGTTTGAAATAATTTTAGCCGGATCTTTAAATCCTAGTTTTTTTAATTTCACATGAATCTCTTTTCTTTTTTTTGATTTTTTAAGATTTTTCATTATTATATTTTTTTTGTTTGTTAATGAACTAATAACAAAAAATCATACTGTATAATATGATTTTTGTCAACTAAATATTCAATTTAAATTATATCTTACCTAGGTCAAGTTCGTCATTAATTTTTATTTCATTTATAAAATCAGACATATGACTAATTATAATAAGTGCTCCCTGATAATTATTAATGGCTTCTGCTATAACTGGAATATGACGAAAATTTATATGATTTGTTGGCTCATCTAAAACTAAAAGTCCTGGCTCCATTAAAACAATCCTAGCAAAGGATAATAAACCTTTTTGGCCCTCAGATAAATTTGCTATTTTAGATCCCATTAACTCGCCTGTAATTAAAAATCCGGCAGCAACCGATCTCATCATTTGTTCATCCATATCTCTTGATAAGCAAGATTCTAAAGAAGAAAAAACTGTTTCATCATAATTTAAGTTAGAAAAATCTTGACTATAATAAGCAACTTTAACTTTTGGTAAAATATCTAAACCATCTTGATTATTCAAAACTAAAGACCTTAATAGACTACTCTTCCCTATTCCATTAGGCCCCTTTATTAAAAGTCTATCTCTTCTGCTTAAAACTTTATTAACATCTTTAAATACTGGTTCGTGATTTTTAATTATTTTAATCTTGGAAATATTGACAATATTTCCAACAAGATCCTCTTGAACGGGGATGTCAAATTTTCTAATAGTCCTATCTTCTCTTCTAACATCAACTTTATTTTCCTCTAAATCTTCTGTTTCTGCTTTTAATTTTTGTGCCAATTTTCTCATTTTTCCTCCCTTGTTAGCAAAAAAATTAACTTTTTCTTTTCTATCTTTTATTTTTTTTTCAAGTTGAGCGTTTTTCATTATTTCTCTCTCTACTCTTCTGGAAACTTCTTCTACAACAGAATAATAATCACCTACATAAAGTTCAGTTTTTTTAGTAAAAACATCTAAATAAATAACACCCTCAGTAAAACAATTTAAAAAATCAGCATCATGAGAAATAACAATAACCGTCTTGTCATACATTATTAAAAAATTAATTAGATGATCTATGCCACTTTGATCTAGATTATTTGTAGGCTCATCTAATAATAAAATATCCGGATCTTTAATCAAGGCAAAGGCAAGAAGAATTCTTGCTTGTTGACCACCCGAAAGATCTCCAATCCTTTTATCTAAAGGAACTTGAAAGTCTACGGCATCCAAAACCTTGCTAATACGACTTCTTATATTACCAGGAACATCTTCAAATGCTTTAGAAAAATAATCCTCAATATTGAGATCTAAATCATCCTTGGCCATCGCCTGCTTGGCTGTTCCAATGCTAGCATTATTTGTTATGGATATTTTGCCACTTTTTGCCTTAAGCTCTCCTTTTATTAATTTAAAAATAGTGCTTTTACCAGCTCCATTTTGTCCCATTAAAGTTATCTTCGTTCCTCTTCTAACACTAAAACTAGCCTCATCTAAAAGAGGCTTTTTTTCTAAATATTCAAATGTAACGTCATCAAATCTTAAAATTACTTCTTCTGACATTTTATTTTTATAAGCTCTTGAAAAATATTTATTTTTTATTTTTCTTAGTTGGCTTGCTTACTTTTTTACTTTTTTTCTCCACTTCTTTTTCTGTAATTTTTTTTACTGCTTTTTCTGGAATAAATTTTTCAGGAGATTCTTCTCTTAAATCGATTACTGGAGTAAGTAGTTTAATAATTTTATCTAATCTAGAAACGATTTCATCTATTTTCTTATCGTTATTATTAAATTTATTTTTACTATCATTAAAACCTGAGTCAAAAGAGTTTGCCTTGTTAGGTCTGCTATTTGAATTAAAATCATTTGGTCTATCAAATTTTGATTGATTTTCAAAACAATTACTACAAAATACAGGTTTTCCGCCAGTTGGTCTAAAAGGAACTTCGCAATCTTTTCCGCACTCAAAACAAACAGCGCCATGCATCATAGGAGCTCCACCACTACGACCTCTTTCACCAAAAGAAGGTCTTCTTGAAGAGTTTCCACCAGAAGATCTATTAAAACTACTAGGACCTCTTCCAGAGTCTCTATTGTTAAAACCACGATCACGATCTTGATTAAATTTTTTCATTTTTTTAAAAATACTATTATTAATAATAGTATCTTATACCTTTTATTATTAAAAAGCAACAGCTAGGCCTAATTATTAATAATATCTGAAAAAATAATTAAACGTTTGGTATATTCTTGATTATATTTATCCCAAGTACCAGTGCAAGTAATTAGATTTAAATGCTGTCCTTCTTTAGAAATAAACACTTCTGGTAAAAAATCTTTACTATTATAAATTTTTACCTCTCTAACTATAAAAGAAATATTATTACCAGTTATATCTTCAATAAATAGTTTATCACCTTTTTTTATTTTTTTTAAATTATAAAATACAGCCTCTTTACCATTTTTATCATCAAAATGACCAGCTATTACCGCACTACCATTTGAACCTGGTAATGGGCCAAGTTTAAACCATGCAACATTTTTAGAATCTTTTGGGACTCCCATCTCTCCCTTGGAATTTAAACCAACATATTCAATAGTTGCATCAACCCCAATCACTGGAATCTTTAGATATAGTGGTAGGTTTATATTATTTTTTTCCGTACTTGTGTTAAATGTAATTAATGTCTCTAGATTATTAATTGAATTTACTGTTATTAATTTTTTAGAAAAATATTCTTTATTATAAAAAATAAAAAACAAAAAACAAATAATAATAATTATAATAATTATAATAATTAATATCCATTTTTTTAAAAAAAAATTTTTCATAAGAATTGGAAGGTACCCCCTCCTTACCGTTCCAGCATCAAAAAATAATCTAATCCAAAATATTAATTTTGACAGAAATCGGATTCGAACTAATAATCTCCTTTATTTATGCCTATTTTCACTCATTTGACTCCAACAAAAAAAACTAAGCGTAAACTGAGTTTCTTTGTTTTTTGGCTAATTTTACGACAAATATGTCGGTCTACAGCACAAAAAATTTGTTGGCTCGGGGTCGTGGACGAAGTTCGAAATAGTGTGGCTAAGATTAGATGATAATTATAGGTACGATCCTGTCTCTAAAGAGTAATACTCAGTTACAAGGAAAAATCTAATAAATACGGGCTAACTCATCAACATTTCGTACGATTATTTATAAATATTATATTTTACGTTTTTCCAACATAAACCTCAAAAGCCATT
>CAZSRC010000017.1:0-16508 GCA_964609365.1 uncultured Gammaproteobacteria bacterium
TTGCTTGCTATATCTTTTATAACGGATAAATAGGCCTTACGACCAGCGCCATAGTACAAATAGCTTATATCTGTGCATAGCACATTTCCGGGAATTTCTTGTTTAAAATTCCTGCTTAGCAAATTGCTAAAAGTGCGATGTTCTTGCGTCTTTTTCATTATCATTTTATATGGATTTTTCTTTCTTATTTTAACAAATAATCTAAATTTATTCATTATCCTAATTATCTTTTTGTGATTTATTATTATTCCCTCATCTCGTTCGAGCTTCATTCTAATTGAACGCCAACCTAATTTCTTTTTTCCTTTTTCAAATATTTCTCTAATTAATTCATAATCTTTTAAATCTTTGTCTGACTTTTCTGATCTTTTCAACCATTTGTAATATCCACTTCTTGATACGTTTGATATTTCACATAATATTCTAATATTTAGTCCCAACTCTTTAAATATTATATATTTTTGATGCGGTTTTAGTTTTATCTCTTTTTGGCCGCTCGGAGCTTGGCTAAAAAATCGTTTTCTGCTTTTAAGTAGGCAATCTCTATTTCCATTTTTTCCATTCTTTCTTTATCACTTAAATCTCTAATTCTTGGTCGACCTCCTTTGTTGTGCTTACCCCTATTCTCAGTTTTTAATTTATCAATACCTTTTGCATTATATGTTCTTTTCCAACTATTTAAACAGCGTTTAGGAGCTTCTTTACCTATATCTTCTATTTTGAAACCAGCTTCTTCAAATATCATTTTTGGGCTATACCCATCTGTATAATATTTATTAATAGCCAACACTTTAAATTCTTTACTATAGCTAATTGATTTATCGCTACAGCGAGAAACATTTGGATTGGCCAGAAGCTCTTTTATTTGAGCCTCATTGAAAATTCTTTTGCTCATATTGTTTTAATTAGTTTTTTAATATATGTTACACTATTTTATCCAATAAAAAAAGTAGACGTTTTTGTGTCTACTTTTTGGGGTACAGTTCACTGCTTTGGGTTGTTTTTTTTATATGACGATAATTAAATTATCTACCTTTTAAATTTCTCCACTTGCGAGCTGATCTAGTTCTGGCCAATTCTTTTTCAATTTGAGCTGACAAATTAGCAAACTGAGTAGCATCAATATCTCGCAAATTCTTTAAAGATTCTTCAGCTCTCTTTCTGGCCTCTTCGGCTCTCTCTAAATCAATCTCTTCAGCTCTCTCAGCTGTATCAGCTAAAATAATAGTTTTATTAAGCAAGACTTCCACAAAGCCACCGGACACAGAAATAATTTCTATACTTCCATCAATTTTTTTCAACTCCAAAACCCCTGGCTTCAAAATTGAAACTAAAGGAGAATGTTTTGGCAAAATAGTAATATCGCCTTCTGTAGTTGGAACGGTAACCTGAAGAATCTCGTCCTTTAAAACGACTCTTTCAGGCGTAGCTATTTCAAATTTTATTCTTTTTTGATCCGGCATACAAATTAATATTATTTTTTAGCAATTTCTTCAATAGTTCCTTTCATATAAAAATCACCTTCGCTCTTGTCGTCATGATTACCTTCTAGTATTTCCTTAAAACCTTTAATTGTGTCAGATATTTTTACATACTTACCAGGAACTCCTGTAAAGGTTTCTGCAACACTAAATGGTTGTGATAAAAATCTTTGAATTTTACGAGCGCGAGAAACTATTATTTTGTCATCATCTGATAATTCCTCCATGCCTAAAATAGCGATAATATCCTGTAAATCTTTGTATCTCTGTAAAACTCTCTGAACTCCTAACGCCACATCATAATGCTCTTGTCCAACAATTTTAGGATCTAAAATAATAGAAAAAGAATCAAGTGGATCAACGGCTGGATAAATACCAAGCTCTGATAAAGAACGTGATAATACAACAGTAGAGTCTAGGTGACCAAAAGTTGTTGCCGGAGCTGGATCAGTTAAGTCATCAGCTGGAACATAAACAGCTTGAATAGAAGTAATAGAGCCCTTGTTAGTAGAAGTAATTCTTTCCTGAAGTTCTCCCATTTCAGTTGCTAATGTTGGTTGATAACCTACAGCACTAGGCATACGACCTAATAAAGTTGAAACCTCTGAACCGGCTTGAGTAAAACGAAAAATATTATCAACAAAAAATAACACATCTTGATTTTGCTCGTCTCTAAAATATTCCGCAATAGACAAACCACTTAAAGCTACGCGAGCACGGGCTCCAGGTGGTTCATTCATTTGACCAAAAACCATAGCAACTTTATCTAGCACTCCAGAATCTTTCATCTCATGAAATAAATCATTTCCTTCACGAGTTCTCTCTCCAACTCCAGCAAAAACTGAATACCCACCATGAGCTTTAGCGATATTATTAATAAACTCTTGGATAATAACTGTTTTACCAACTCCAGCACCACCAAATAAACCAACCTTTCCTCCTTTAGCAATTGGACAAATTAAATCAATGACCTTAATTCCTGTTTCTAATATTTCTGTTTTAGTTGATTGATCAACAAAGTCTGGTGCTTGACGATGAATTTCATATCTTTTTGTATTTACCAAATTATCACTACCATCAATCGCCTCACCTAAAACATTAAAAATTCTTCCTAATGTCTCCTTGCCAACAGGAACGGTAATTCCTTGACCAGTATTAAAAACTTCGTCACCTCTTTTTAAACCATCTGTTGAACTCATAGCAATAGCCCTGACAACATTAAAACCTAAGTGTTGCTGAACCTCTAAAATTACTTTTTTCTCAGAAATACTTGCCTCTAGGGCTGTATATATTTCTGGCAAAGCGTCTTCAAAATAAACATCAACAACGGCACCAATAATCTGCCTGATTACGCCTATTTTTTTAGCATCTTTTTCCATATTTTTTATATTTTAAAATTTAATATTTAAATTATTTTTTTAATGCATTAGCTCCTGCAGAAATTTCAGCTATCTCAGATGTTATAGCTGCTTGTCGAGCCTTATTATAATATAAAACTAACTCTTTAACTAAATCACTAGCTGCTTCAGTTGCTTGATGCATAGAAGCCATTCTAACACTATGCTCAGAAGCATTTGACTCTAAAAGAGCTTGAAAAAGCTGAACCTCAATTAATCTTGGTAATAATTGATTTAAAACCTCTTCAGAATTTGGTTCATATTTAAAAATAAACTTCTGACCATTTTCTCTTAAATATTTTGATTCTTTTTCAGCAATAAACTCTTTATCAGAGCCAATCTTCTCATCCTTACCAACTATCCCTAAATATTCATCATCTGCATCAATGTCAACTGGAAGTATTTGTTTAACTCTTGGGATTTGCCTGGATGCACTAACAAAATCGGTATAAGCAACAAAAACTTTGTCATATTTTCCTTCTAAAAAATCATTAATTAACAAACGGGCAATTGGCATAACTTCTTTAATTTCAGAAATAAAATCTGCTTTACTAAATTCGGCTGAGACATTATATTTATATCTACTATTTACAGCTAAACCCTTTTTCCCAACAACAACAAAATCAGTATCAATATTCCCATGTTTTTTTATAGAAGAAACAGCTTTATTTATTATATTAGTATTAAAACTACCACAAAGACCCCTATTTGAACTAATCAAAACCATTGCAACTTTTTTAGTTTCAGCTTTTTTATTCAAAAGTGGGTGCAAATTTTTTCCAGAATCAGAAGCAGCCGCAATATTTAAAATAGTAACCCAAGCTAAGTTAGCATAAGTCCTAGTTTTCATTACAGCCTCTACAGATTTTCTCATTTTTGCAGCAGCTACCATCTCCATTGCTCTGGTTATTTTTTTTGTATTATTAATAGACTTAATCCTTCTTTGTATTTCCTTGGTTTTCGCCATATATAATTAAAATAATTTACTTCATTAAATAATCTAAAGTATCTTTATAATCATTAACAAATTTAACCACCTTCTCTTCATTAGACTCTTCTAAAACCTTTGTATCTTTAATAGCTTTTAAGATATCACTTGCATTATTTCTAATATAAACTAAAACTCCTGCTTCAAATTCTCTAATTTTTTCTACAGGAATATTATCCAATAATCCATTAATTAATGAAAAGAAAATAACTACTTGTTCAGCTACATCCATTGGTTCATATTGACCTTGTTTTAAGATCTCCATTAATCTTTTTCCTCTTTCTAATTTCTTTTTTGTTTCATCATCTAAGTCTGAACCAAATTGTGCAAAAGCAGCTAATTCTCTATATTGTGCAGCTTCTAGTCTCATTTTTCCGGCTACTTTTTTCATAGCCTTAATTTGAGCACTACTTCCAACACGAGAAACTGACAAACCAGCATTAATAGCTGGACGATTTCCTTGGTAAAAAAGATCTGGCTCTAAATATATTTGACCATCAGTGATAGAAATAACATTAGTAGGAATATAAGCAGAAACATCTCCAGCTTGAGTTTCAATAATTGGTAAAGCTGTAATTGAACCTCCACCAAAATCTTTATTTAATTTACAAGCTCTTTCAAGTAACCTAGAATGTAAATAAAAAACATCTCCTGGATAAGCCTCGCGCCCAGGTGGTCTCTTTAAAAGTAGGGATATTTCGCGATAAGCAACAGCATGCTTAGATAAATCATCATAAATTATTAAAACATCTTCACCTTTATCTAGAAAATATTCAGCCATAGCACATCCAGAATAAGGAGCAATATATAATAAAGAAGATGGATCACTAGCTCCAGCTAAGACGACTGTGGTATAATCCATAGCACCAGCCTCTTTTAATTTATTAACTATTCCAGCAATCTTTGATTCTTTTTGACCAATAGCTACATAAATACATTTCATGTTTTGACCCTTTTGATTAATAATTGTATCAATGGCAATGGCTGTTTTTCCAATTTGACGATCACCAATAATTAACTCACGTTGACCACGGCCAACTGGAATCATGGCATCAATAGCTTTAATACCAGTTTGAACTGGTTCATTAACTGATTCTCTAGTAATAACACCGGGTGCAATTTTTTCAATTGGATAAAATTTTTCAGTTTTAATATTTTCCCTACCATCAATAGCAATACCTAAAGGATTAACAACTCTTCCAATAATGTCATCTCCAACAGGAACTTCTAAAATTCTTTTTAAAGATATAGCTTCATCACCCTCTTTAATACCACTATAATCACCTAAAATAACCACTCCCACACTATCTTCTTCTAAATTTAAAACAACTCCATAAACCAAGCCTCCATCAGTTTTAAATTCAATCATTTCAGACATCATGGCCTCTGATAAACCAGAAACCCTAGCAATACCATCACCAATCTCTATAACTTTACCAAAATTCTGCTCTTTAATTTCTGATTTAAAATCAGAAATTCTTTGTCTTATTTGCTCGATAATAAAATCTTTTGAATTATTTTCCATATTTTTATTGAATTAAACTATTTTTAAATTTATTTAATTTATTTTTAATACTAAAATCAACTATTTTATCATTATATTTAAGGACAAAACCACCAACCAACTTAGCACTTTCTTTTTCTTTAATTTTTATTTTTTTTGCCTGAGATATTTTAGTTAAATACTCGCTCAAAATATTTTTTAAATTATCATCTATTTTTCTGGCAGTGCTAATTTCAGCTTCAACTAAAGAATATTCCTTTTTCCAAAGATCATTAAAATAAAAAATTATTTTTTCAAATTGAGAAAAACAATTATCCTCTTTTAAAATATTAACAAAATTATTAACTAAGCTTTCCACATTACTATCTTTATCTTTGTTTTTTATTTCTAAAAATAAAGCTTGGGCATATTGTTTAGCGCTATTTTTCATATTAATTATTTAAAGCTTTTTTAATAATATCAGCATCTTTCTCTGGGCTCATCTTTTCATCGATAACTTTTTCTACAGCCAAAACAACAAGTTCTGATAGGCTATTTCTCATTTCTTTAAAAGCTTCTATTTTTTCTTGATTAAATTTTTCTCTCTCTTTAACAATAACACTAGATGCTTCTTCTTGAGCTTTTTTTATTAATTCATTTCCTCTTTTTTCAGCATTATCCTTGGCTTCATTTAAAATATTTAAAGCTTCTTTTTTAGCCTCAATAATAACTTCTTTTTCTTTTTCCGCAATCTCGGCCAATCTAGTAACAGCTAGTTCTGAATTTTTTACACCTTCTTCGATTTTTTTTCTTCTCTCTTCTAAAAAATTTAGAATTGGAGTGTAAGCAAATTTCCATAAAACAAAAATTAAAACTGCAAAGTTAACAAACTGAGCTAATAATATTTTGCCATTTATGCCTAATGCATTAAATAATTCCATATTTTTATACTAATAATTTAATTTTTTAAATAATTTCTAGGGTTTAAAAACCCCAGATATCATGCAAAAAACTAAGCAAATAAAATTATTAGAGCGACAACTAAAGCATAAATAGCTGTTGACTCTGTAATAGCCATTGAAACAAACATAAGTGGAGTAATTTTTCCACTAGCTTCAGGATTCCTACCAATAGCTTCTAAAGCTTTTGAGGCAGCAATACCCTCTCCTAAGGCTGGACCGATAGCGCCTAAACCAATAGCGATACCAGCAGCAATATACTTTGCAGCTTGAACATCCATATTTTTTGTTTTATTTATTAAATATTTAAAAAAATATTTAATAAAATTAATTAAATTAATTATATAAAAATTTATATTTTATTGTTCACTAAGTTCCTCTTCTGATACCATGGAAATAAATACTAAAGTCAAAACTGAAAAAACGAAAGCCTGAATAACTGCAGTTAATAGTCCTAAAAACATAAAAGGCAGGGGAGTAAAAAAGGGAAATAAAAACAACATAACCGCGCCTAAAACTTCTCCAGCAAATATATTTCCAAATAAACGAAAAGATAAAGAGACAACCTTGGAAATTTCGCCAACTAAGTCCATTAAACCAAGAAAACAAGATAAGGGGCTTTTAAAATTAATAAATTTTCCAATATATTTAAAAGGACCGCTAACTGCGATAGCAACAACCTGGATGGTAATAACGGCAACTATAGTCATCATTAAAACTAGGCCGTAATCAGACATAACAGCTCTAAAAAGAGCAACAGGACCCTCAGCCCTTTCTAGTGTAAAAGCTGATTGACCCGGAATATATACTAATAAATTTGAAAAAACTATAAATATAAACATTGTAGCAACTAAAGGAAAAACTCTTTTTGCCTTTTTGCCAGGACCAATAATTGATTCAACAAAAGAATAACTGCCCTCTATCAAAAGCTCAATAAAATTTTGAATACCTGACGGAATATTTTTCATCCTACTACTTATAGAGACAAAAAATATCATTAAAAAAAGAGATACAATTACAGACCAAAAAAAAGTATTCGTAACAGGAAAAGAACCAATATTAAATAGTATGTCTGGTGCTAATGAAATACTTAAATCCATATTATTAATCTTTAAAATCTAAATCATCTGGAAGATCCTTTGAATCTTGGCTTTCTTTATTTTTAGAAGATTCAAGGTCAATTTTAGCTATAGACTGATTTATTTTTTTTAATTTTTTAAACATTAAAATATTGGATATAACATAAGACACTAATATTGAAAATAATAGAAAAAATCTTGTTTCAAAAATATGATCTACTATATAACCAATAGAGCCAAAAACTAATAAAGGACCAACCACTGAATAAGTTATATATAAAGCCATGGCTCTAGCTAATTCTTTGTTGAATCCTTTTTTAAACATAAAAATAATAAAAATTAAATAAAAATTTAATTTTGTTAGTGCTTAAAATATAAGCAATATTTATAATATATTGAATAACATTTTAATTATTAGTCATTAAAAATAAAAAGTCAAGGGTGTCTTAAAAATCCTTTATTTTGAAAAAGTCACAAGAATTCTTAAAAATAATATTCTCTAGTTTTGATTTTTCTATTTTTTTTAAATCTGCTATTTTATCTAAAACCTTCTTAACATAAATAGGCTCATTTCTCAGGCCTCTATAAGGATCTGGGGATAAATAAGGTGAATCAGTCTCAATCATTATTTTCTCTATGGGCGAGTTTATAATAACTTCATCCCACTTATTAACAAAGGTTATTAAGCCCGTAAAGGATATTTTTAAACCTAATTTAAAATATTTATTAGCCTGCTCAATATCTCCCGAAAAACAATGGATAACCCCCCACTCATGATTGGGTTTATTTTTTAAATAAAAGTCATTTAATATTTCATATAAATCATCATGAGCATCCCTACAATGAATAATAACTGGCAAATTATTACTTTTAGCTAAATATAATTGCTGAATAAACACCTCTTTTTGCTTATCCTTAATCTCCTTTAGGTTTTCTGGTGAGCTCGCCTTGATATGAAAATAATCTAAACCAATCTCGCCAACCGCAACAACATTTTTATTATTGATTAATTTTTGATATTCCTGTAAAATAAAATTCTCTCCTTTGCTCTTGAATTCATACTTACCATTTTCATTATTATTTTTTACTAAAAAATCCTGTAAATGAATTGGGTGTAAGCCAACGGCAGAATAAAGTCCTTTAGAAAATTTATTAGAGAGATCAACGGCTCTTTGTGATGTTTTTAGCTCTGATCCAATAAGAATCATAAAAACATCAGAATTAAGAGATCTTTGAATAACCTCTAAATAATCATCTTTAAAATCATTAAAATTTAAGTGACAATGTGTATCAATAAACATATAAATTAATTAAAATAAGGAGGTAAAATTGATTGAATTAAAAATTAACCAGTGTATTCGCTGTGAAAAAATTTGGATTAACGGCGGAACAAACTTCTCTAAAGAAGATTTAAAAATAATTGAAGATCTTAAAAAAAATAAGAAAATTCAAGAATTTTTAAAAATCAGACTAATAATCCTTGAGTCTGGTTGTCCAGAATGCATTAAAGCTGTCGGCGAGGAGGCGACAACAACAATGATAATGGAAAGATTATAAAAAATAAAAAACCGTAAAAAACGGTTTTTTTTAAAAACTAAAAACTAATTTCCTCTAATAATTTTTTATTTTTTCTAGAAATATTTTTTGGTATTTCTACTATCAGCTCTACAAAATGATCCCCAAAACCAGTACCCTTTAAATGTGGAACACCCTTATTTCTTATTTTAAAAACAGTACCAGACTGCGTCCCCTCCGGAACCTTTAATAAAACTAACCCATGAACAGTTTTTATTTCTATTTTATCACCCAAAATTGCCTGTTTAATATTTATTTTATTACTATTATAAATATCATAATTTTTTCTAATAAAATCTTTTTGCTGATTGACTCTAATTCTTAAAATTAAATCTCCTGATTCTGAATTATTTGGACCTTTGTGTCCTTTTCCAGAAATTCTAATAGACTCCCCTTCATTTATTCCTGCTGGTATTTTTATTTTTATTTTTTCCTTGCCCTTATAAACTCCGCTACCTCTACACTTTGAGCATTTACTAGAATAATGCTTACCCTCTCCTTGACAATCAGAGCAAATAGCCTCGCTTTGAATAGAGCCAAATATAGTTCTTTGAACTTTAAAAACTCTACCACTGCCTTTACAGGTTTTACAATTTTCAATTTTAGCACCAGCTTCAGCTCCTGATCCATTACATTTATCGCAATTTAAATCTTTCTCTAATAACAATTCTTTTTCTACTCCAAAAACAGCTTCATTAAAATCTATAAATAAAATAGCTTCAATACTGGCTCCTGATTTTTTTGTAGCCTGCCTTGATGATCTTGAAGAAAAACCAAACATATCACCAATTCCTCCAAATAAATCACCTATATCTTCAAAGTCCATATTAGCACCAGAAAATCCACCGCCTTGAAAACCAGAAAAATCAAAACCAGAGCCCCCCATATTATTAAAATTAGAGCCAAATTGATCGTATTGTTTTCTTTTTTGTTCATTTCCCAAAACTTGATAAGCCTCATTAATTTCTTTGAACTTTTCTGCATCACCGCCCTTATCTGGATGATGTTGATGAGCAAGTTTTCTAAAGGCGAGCTTAATTTCATTTTGATTAGCAGTTTTGGAAACACCTAATAAGCTATAGTAGTCTTTATTGGACATAATTTTTATTTTTCTTCGACTTCACCCTCAACAACATTGTCAGAAGGGTTCTCTGAAGTATTAGTAGCATCATTGGGATTCTCTTTTGGATCACTATTTTCAGAGCTTGCTTGTTGAGCTTGGTTTTGATACATAGCAGTTCCAATTTTTTGAGCAATCTCATTTAATTCTTCCATTTTTTTCTTCATTTCATCATATTGATCAGAGTCTTTTATTTTCTTTAATTCTTCTAATTTTTCTTCTAATGCTTTTTTATCATCCTCTGTCATCTTGTCTCCAGATTCTTTTAATAATTTTTCAGTTGTAAATACTACTGCTTCTGCTTGATTTTTTATTTCAATATTTTCTTTTTTCTTTTTATCATCTTCGGCATGAATTTCTGCTTCTTTTTGCATTTTATCAATCTCCTCTTTGCTTAATCCAGATGACGCAGTTATTGTTATTTTTTGTTCTTTATTCGTTGCCTTATCTTTAGCAATAACATTTAAAATACCATTTGCATCAATATCAAAAATAACCTCAACTTGTGGAACACCTCTTGGTGCTGGTGGAATACCGTCCAAGATAAATCTTCCTAAAGTTTTATTATCCGATGCCATTGGTCTCTCACCTTGTACAATATGTATTTCTACGCTGGGTTGATTATCGGCAGCAGTAGAAAATATTTGAGATTTAGATGTTGGAACAGTTGTATTTCTCTCTATTAAAGGAGTTGCAACACCGCCTAAAGTTTCTATTCCTAAAGTTAAAGGAGTTACATCTAGTAATAAGACATCCTTAACATCACCCTGTAAAACACCTGCTTGAACAGCCGCGCCAAGCGCAACCACCTCGTCAGGATTAACACCAACATTTGGTTCTTTGCCAAAAAATTCTTTAACCTTTTTCTGAACCAATGGCATCCTAGTCATACCACCAACCATAATAATTTCTTCTATATCCTCTATTTTCATCCCAGAATCAGCTAAAGCCTTTTTACATGGCTCAATTGTTCTTTCAACTAAATCCATAACCAACTCTTCCATTTTTGATCTATTAATTTTCATTACTAAATGCTTTGGACCACTTTCATTTGTAGTTATAAACGGTTGATTAATTTCTGTTTCCACTGTTGTAGATAGTTCTATTTTTGCTTTTTCTGCAGATTCTTTAATTCTTTGCAATGCTAGAGGATCATTTGATAAATCAATACCTTGATCTTTTTTAAACTCACTAATAATCCAATCTATAATTCTTTGGTCAAAGTCTTCGCCACCTAAATGCGTATCACCATTTGTAGCTCTTACCTCAACAGTATCAGCTGATATATCCAAAACTGAAACATCAAAAGTGCCTCCCCCTAAATCATAAACTACTGCTTGTTGTACCTTTTTTTTATCAAATCCATAAGCTAAAGCAGCGGCAGTTGGCTCATTAATAATTCTTTTTACTTCTAGTCCTGCTATTTTTCCAGCATCTTTTGTAGCCTGTCTTTGAGCATCGTCAAAATAAGCAGGAACGGTAATAACAGCCTCTGTAATTTTTTCTCCTATTTTAGCTTCAGCATCAGCTTTTAATTTTGCCAAGATCATAGCTGAAGCTTCTTGTGGTGTATAATCTTTGTCATTCATTTTTACTTTAACACCTTCTCCAGATTGAATAATTTTATAAGGAACCAACTCTATATCCCTTTTAACTTCAACATCACTATATTTTCTTCCTATTAATCTTTTCACTGAATAAACTGTATTTTGTGGATTAGTAACTGCTTGTCTCTTTGCTGATTGACCAACCAATCTTTCTCCACTTTTTGACATAGCAATAACAGAAGGAGTTGTTCTATTTCCCTCTACATTTTCTAAAATTTTTGGTTGACCACCATCAATTATTGCCATAGCTGAATTAGTGGTTCCCAAATCAATTCCTAATATTTTTCCCATATTATGATTTTTAGTTTTATAAATTAAATAATATTATAAAACTTAAATTTATTATTTTTATTTTTTTAAAATTAAATTTATTTTATTTTGTTTTTATTTTTATAGATTTTGGTTTTGACTCTGAGGCCTTTGGTATTGATATTTTTAATATACCTCCATCGGCAATAGCAGATGCTTTATCGCCCAAAACTCTTGCTGGCAATGGTATTGAACGATAAAAACTACCTCTATGAATTTCTTTTCTATAATAATTTTTTTCTTCAACCTCAGTCTTTTTCTCTCCCTCGCCCTTAATGCACAGGACATCATTTTCTATAGATATATCAATTTTTTCGGGATCAATGCCTGCTAACTGAGTTTCAACGATAACGCTATTTTTATCTTCGTACATATCAACTGCTGGCATAAAACCATTGCTTCTCCTAGCCAAAGGAGAGAAGTCAGAAAAAATTTTATCAACATCTTCAAAATAATTATCACTTAAAAATGGATTCCATTTTACAAGAGACATATAATTAAATATTCTTTTTTCAAAATAATTAAAAATTATAGAAGAAAAAAGAAAAAGTAAATATTATTAAGAATTATTTTCTAAATCATCTTTAGAAAAAAGAACAACTTTTGCAGCTATAATAACTTTTCCATTTAAGGTATAACCCGGTCTAAGCTCTTTTTTAACAATATCGCTATCACCCTTTACCGCTTCCATTTTATTATAATCAAATTTTTCTCCTTTAGTTTTTATTTCCAATATTCCATTTTCCGAAAAAGTACTTTTAAATTGCTTTATTACATACTTAATTCCCTCAACCCATGGATTATCTTGCTCTTTTTCATCTAATGTATCTATCGCCATTTTTAAATTATCAAAAATTGGTAATATTTCTAATAAAAACTTTTCTAATGAGTACTTAAAAAATTCAATTTTCTCATTAGCGGAATTTTTTAATAAATTTTGATAATCAGCCAATGCTCTTTTATAAAGTTTTTCCATTTCATCTTTTTCATCTTGAAGCTTTTTTATAAGCTCGGTACAATCCTCGCAATCATAAATAATTTTTTTGCTTTCTTCTTCTGTACTTTTTATATTATTATCTTTATTTTTTTCTTTTTTTTTGTTATTCATAAAAAAATATTTAATTTTATAATTCTTTTTTTAAAAAATTAATTATCTCTAAATTCTTTTCATAGTCCATTCTAATTGGACCAAGAATACCAACTAGACCACTTTGTTTTTCATTTTTATATTTTAAAATAACTGAACTCAAAAAACTACCAAATGGATTTTTCTCACCTATAAAAACTTCTTCTCCAAAATTAAGCTTATCAAATATATCTGATATTATTTCCTCCATTCTATCTATTATAGAGGAAACATTATATACAATATCGCTTTGCTTAAATTCTGGCTGAATAAAAAGATTAGAAATTCCTGTATAATAAAGATTATTTTTATGAAATGCCCAAAAAACAGCATTTTTTGAAATCTCAGCAATAGCTTTGGCGGTTTTTTTAAGATCATCTTCTGA
The DNA here is from genome assembly GCA_964609365.1 of uncultured Gammaproteobacteria bacterium. GTDB lineage: Bacteria > Patescibacteriota > Patescibacteriia > Patescibacteriales > UBA12465. Next base: position 13,510 of record CAZSRC010000017.1, read on the forward strand.
TTTAGAAAAGCCACTCTCTAAGCCCTTAAATTTGGTATTTTTAAAAATTTTATTAGCTAATTTTTTTTGAACATAATATTCATAAGCCATCTCGGTTGGAATTCTGCCGGATGATGTATGTGGCTGAAAAATATAACCGAGCTCTTCTAGTTCCGACATCTCATTTCTAGCAGTGGCAGATGAAATTCCTAAATTATATTTATCAACTAAAAATCCAGAACTAATTGGTTGTGCAGTTTTTATATACTCCTTAATTACTGTTAGCAAAATAAGATCTTTTCTTTCGCTAATATTCATAAAATAATATCAATAAATTAAATTCAATTTAATTATATAAAATTAGCACTCCCGTGTCAAGAGTGCTAATTTTATATAAATTGAGGCTATTTTGAAGGCTAATCTATTATCTTTTTATTTTATTTCTTAAAAAGGCGGGAACATCTAAATCATCATCATCCTTTTTTGTGTTTAATTTATTTCTTAAAAAGGCTGGGGTATCAACATCGTTATTATCATCATCACTAATTTTCTCTTTATTAAAAATATTTTTATTACTAAAATTAAAGATTGATTTTTTATTATCTTTTTCTTCTTTTTTTTCAAAATCACCTGAATTATCCCCATCCATCATACTATAATCTTTTTTTGAAAAACTAAAATAATCATTATCTATTTTCTTTTCTGCTTCCTTTTTTATTATTGGTTTAGGATTCTTATCATCAAATCCAGTAGCAACTATTGTTATTTTTATTTCATCTCCTAAATTATCATCAATTACTGCTCCAAATATTATTTTAGCATCTTTAGCAGCTAAAGAATTAATCATTTTGGCTGCATCACTAACATCTGCCATACTCAAATCACTTCCTCCTGTAACAGTAAAGACTATTCCCTTAGCACCATCAATTGATGTTTCTAAAAGAGCTGAGCTTACTGCCGCTTTTACTGCTTCAGCTGCCTTATTTTCACCAGAAGCTTGACCAACGCCCATTAAGGCGCTTCCTGTTCCGGACATAATAGTTTTAACATCGGCAAAATCAGCATTAATAATACCAGGAACTGTTATTATTTCAGAGATTCCTTGAACTCCTTGTCTTAAAATGTTATCAGCCATTTTAAATGAATCCACAAAAGTAGTTCTTTTATCAATAATTTCTAATAATTTTTCATTAGAAACAGTTATAATAGTGTCAACCTTAGCTGCTAAGTTTGTGTAGCCCTCTTCAGCAACCCTTTGTCTAGCGCTACCCTCAAAAAAGAAAGGCTTAGTTACAACTGCTATTGTTAAAGCCCCTAAATCCTTTGCAATCTCTGCTACAACAGGAGATGCTCCTGTTCCAGTTCCGCCACCAAGTCCACAAGCAATAAAAACCATATCAGAGCCTTTTAAAAGTTCTCTAATTTCATTTTGTGATTCTTCAGCTGACTTTTTTCCTATTTCTGGCTCCATTCCAGCTCCTAGGCCCCTGGTTATAGTTTTTCCAATGTTTAGTTTGTAGCTTGCTCTATTATTTTGTAAAGCTTGAACATCAGTATTTATTGCTATAAACTCAACACCTCTAATTCCGGCTTCAATCATTCTGTTTACGGCATTACCACCACCACCACCAACACCAACAACTTTAATTTTAGCGGATGTCTCAATATTTGGTTTAATTTCTGGCATAATTTTATTATTTAGGTATTATTTTTTTAAAAAGATTATTAACCTTTCCAACTAAGTTTTTGAAATTATCTTTTAATATATTTGGATTATAATCATTAAAATCAGAAAATGCTCCAAAAACAGACATACTTAATGATGCTAAAAAATTAGGATAAGAAGCTTTATCTACTTCTATCTTTATATTTTTAACTTCTAAAAAATTAACTGGCAAAGCTAAAACTCTCTTTGCTGTTTTAGTAATATTTTTTAATAAGGATCCGCCACCACTTAAAAAAACACCAACCGGTAAAACTCTAGATCTGTTAATTTTTTTTAACTCCTCATCAATCATTTTAAATATTTCTTCGACTCTAGCCTCTATAATTTCTGATAAATATTTACTTGATATAATATTACTTTCATCTTCCATTCTCTCCTCTCTTAATAAATCAGATATATCAATTTCATCCTTTTCTAAAAAATTAGAAGACTCGCAATCACCAAAATTAATCTTTATTTTTTCGGCTAAGGTTATTGGACACTTTAAACCAAGTGCTATGTCAGCAGTTATATATTCAGATCCTATTGGGAGAGTGTTAAAATGAAGCAAAACCCCATCTTCATAAACTGCAATAGATGTTGTAGTAGCCCCGATATCAACAATAGCAGCTCCCAACTCCATTTCCTTACTGCTTAAAAAAAGTTCACCCATTGTAATAATTGGAAATAAAATATCATCAATACCTAGTCCAACTCTTTGAACTATTTTAATTAAATTATTCATTTGACTACTTAAAACTAATGCCACTAAAACCTCGACCTCCAATCTAATACCCCTCATTCCTATAGGATCTTTAACATCTTCATTATTATCAATATTATATTTTACCGGAATTGTTTTAAATATTTCATAATTATTTGGAACAGGAAAGGACTTTGCCGAATCAATAGCTCTTTCAATATCTCCCTGATCAATTTCCCCATCATTTTTACTAATAATAGCAACCCCTTTTACTCTTTCATACTGAATCTTGGAGTGATTAAAAGCCAAACAAACTGAATTAATAGGCACTCCAACTAATCTCTCAGCTTTTTCTAGGCAAGCAGAAAGAGAAGACACAGCGTCTTCTATGCTATTTATAGTCCCATTTTTACCAATACCAGAACTAGGACAAGAAACAGCCCCAATTATATGAACCCTTTCTTCATTAAAATCAAATTTTTTCTGAGCAATAGTAAGTTTAATATTACTAGAACCCATATCAAGACCAACGATAATATCGTTTTTCATAATAAAATCATTACTTATTTTATATTTTCTATTATACTAAAATTTAAAAATTTTAGCAATAAT
>CAZSRC010000018.1:0-14917 GCA_964609365.1 uncultured Gammaproteobacteria bacterium
CTCATTTTTGGACTACTACAACATCTGACACTAGAGCTTGGTATAGAAGAATTAGGTCTTCTTATGCTGGTATTAGTCGTCATCTAGGATTCAAAGAAAGAGGTTTTTCAGTGCGTTGTTTGAAAGAATAAAATGTTTCAAATTTTAAATAAATTTGCTATAATAAAAATATGGAAATTTTTAATTTTTCAATTTATTCTCTTCTCTATAGTCTCTCGGCTGTTATTTCTGTTTTGGTTATAATATTAGCCTTTAAAAATAGAGATTCTGGTATTGGTGTTTATTTTTCCTGGTTAATGCTGGCTGTTTTTGCTTGGTCCTTTTTAGCAATTTTTGAAATTTCAGCAATAAATATTAATCATAAAATATTTTTCTCAGAATTAAATTATGTAGGAATAGTTGCTATTCCTGTTTTTTTATTGCTTTTTTCTATATATTATAATGGCTTTAATGAATTATTGAAAAAAAAATATATTATTCTTCTTTTTGTAATACCAGTTACAACAATTATCCTAGCTATTACAAACTCTTATCACGGATTGATTTGGCAAAAAGTAAATACTTTTTTATTAGCAGATGGAAAAACTTATGCTCTGGTTTATGAATATGGAAAATGGTTCTGGTGTGTTCATTTGATATATTCTTATATTTTAATAGTTTTGGGTATAGGTTTGTTTTTTAGGGCATTTTTCTTGAGTAAGAAGAGGTATTATCGCCAATCATTTATTGTTTTATTGGGATTTTTTATTCCAATGTTTTCTAGCTTTATTCATGTTTCAGGATTCTCTCCGGTCAATGGTTTAGATATTACAATTATAGCATTTTCTTTTTCTGGAATTTTATTTTTCTGGGCTTTATTTTATGGAAAGTTTTTAGATATTATTCCAATAGCTAGAAGTTTAATAATTGAGAGAATGTTAGATGGAGTTTTAGTGGTCGATAAAAAGGGGCAGATAATAGACTGCAATCCTTTTGCGGCTGATATAATTGGTGTTGAAAAGAAAAAAATATATTTTAAAAATATAAAGGAAATTTTTCCTTATTGGCCTGAAATGGAAAAAATAATTCTATCTCCAGATAAAATGGGCGTTATTAATATTAAGGAAAGACCATTATATTTACAAGTTTCAGTTAATTTTTTATATAATAATAAAAGAGATATTTTTGCTTATTTATTTGTTTTGCAAAATATTACTAATCAAAAAAAATTAGAAGAAATTTTAAAAGAAGAAAAAGAGCAGGCTCAAAATTATTTAAATATAGCTGGTGTTATTTTTTTAGTTTTTGATCAAAATGGTAATATTAAACTAATAAATAAAAAAGGACTAGAATTGCTTGATTATAATAATCAAGATGAGCTATTAGAGAAAAACTGGTTTGATAATTTCATTCCAAAAGAAGACAGGGTTAAAGTTAAAAAAGTTTTTTCTGATATTTTTTCTGGAAAAAAAGAGATTTTTGCACAAAATGAAAACACTGTTATTGATAAAAAGGGAAGAAAAAAAGTTATTTTATGGAATAATGTGGCAATTAAGGATGAGATGGGTAAGGTTGTTAAAGTTTTAAGTTCAGGAGAGGATATAACTGATAAATATAGAATTCAAGAGGCAATGAAAATAAAACACGCTCAAACCAGGGCAGTTATAGAGTCAACTATTGAGGGTGTTTTAGCTGTTGATAAAGATAGAAGAGTTGTTTTATATAATGATAATTTTTTAAAATTATTTAGAATAACAAAAGATATTATCAAAACCAAGGACGATAGAGAATTGTTAAAATATGTTTCTCCTCAAATTGAAAATTTTAAAGATTTTGAAAAAAAAGTAGGATCCCTATATAAAAGTTCGGAAAAATGGTTTGGTCTTTTAAATTTCAAAGATGGCAGAATTTATGAAGTTTTTTCTAGTAATTTTAAGGGCCGAGACAATGCTTTGTCTAGAATTTGGTCATTCAGAGATATAACCAATAGAAAAAAAATGGAAAAAGAACTGAGAGATAATGAAAAACGTTATCGTTATTTAGCTGAAAGATTTAAGCTAGCAACAGAGTCTGCTTCAATTGGTGTTTGGGAGATGGATCTTGATTCTTCAAAATTTTTTTGGGATGATCAAATGTATAAAATTTATGAAGTTAGTAAAAATTCTATTGGTAATGATAAATCCGAATGGGAAAAATTAATTCATCCGGAAGATTTAGATTTTGTTAATTTAGAGTTTGAAAAAGCTATCAAGTTTGGCTATAAGCTGGATTCAGAATTTAGAATTATATGTCCAGATGGTAAAATTAAGTATATCACTACATTCGCTAGCGTTATTGGTGATAGTAAAAATAAATTAAATAAAATAGTTGGAGTTAATATTGATATTACAAAAGACAAGCAGGTTGATATGAATAAGTCAGAATTTATTGCTCTCGCCTCACATCAATTTAGAACTCCACTAACTTCAATGCATTGGTATACAGAGATATTATTATCCGAGGACTCCGGAAAGTTAAATGATGATCAAAAAAAATATCTTAATGAAATTTATACTAGTAATATGCATATGGTTAATTTAGTTAATTCTTTATTAAATATTTCTCGTGTTGAGATGGGTACTTTTGTTATTAATACAGTCCCTTGCGATATTATTGACATATCTAAGAAGGTTATTAAAAATAGCGAAATAATTATAAAAAATAAAGACATCAAGCTTTCTTCTAGATTTTCTAATAATATTCCAAAAATAAAAGTGGATGAAAAGTTGTTATCATTAGTTTTACAAAATTTATTATCAAATGCTGTTTTTTATTCTGAAAACTCTGGCAAGGTATCATTTTCCGTAAAAATGGACGAAAGTGAAAATAATGTTATTTTTAAAATATCTGATAATGGTTGTGGTATTCCAGAAAAACAGCAAGAGAAAATCTTTTCTAAATTATTTAGAGCTGATAATGTTAAACAAAAAAATGTTAATGGAGTTGGCCTTAGTTTGTATTTATCCAAGGCCATAATTGATTATGCTGGCGGAAATATTTATTTTGAATCTAAGGAGGGTAAGGGCACTTCATTTTTTGTTTCAATCCCAGTTTTAGGAATGCGTTCTAGAAAAAAAGGTTTTAAAATAGTATAATTATGAATTTTAATTGGAATATTTTAGCTAATGAAAATGCTCTTAATTTTTTAGATAAAAGCTTGGAGAGCAATTCTATTGCTAATTTTTATATATTTTCAGGAATAAAAGATTTGGGTAAATTTTCTTTAGCCAAGGATTTTGTTAAAAATATTTTTTTAAAAGATATTCCAGAATTAGCTCAAAAAGAAAATTTTCTAGATACCAATAGTGATTTTTTTATAATAGAAAGAGAAGAGGATAAAAAAGAAATTTCAATAAACCAAATTAGAGGGCTAATCAATTCTTTTAATTCTAGCTCTTTTTTAAATTCCTATAAAATAGCAATAATTAAAGACGCAGAGTATTTAAATGAAAACTCATCCAACGCTTTATTAAAATTATTAGAAGATTTTAAAAATAAAATTGTAATCATTTTAACCGTTAATGACTTAGATAATCTAGCTCAAACTATTATTTCCAGAGCCCAGGTTGTTAATATTTTTCCAGTTAAAAATGATTTAATTTATGATAAATTGATTAGGGATTTGTTAGTATCTCCTAGTGTGGCTAAAAAAATAAGCAGACTTTCCGATGGAAAAATATCACTAGCATTAAAGTTTCTGCAAGAAGATAATTTTTTAATTGAATATGAGAAAATAATTTTTGATTTCATTAAATTCTTAGAGTCAAACTATTCAGAAAGAGTTTTTATTATTGACAATACTATAAAAAATTTAAATAATTTTAGTAGTTTAGAATTTTTACAAATCTGGCAAAGTTTTTTAAGAGATTTATTTTTTGCTAAATATGGGCAATACGATTTTATTAGAAATGAATTTATTATCGATGAATTAAAAAAGATTGCTCAAAAAAACGAAAATGATCAAAAATTAGTAGAAAAAATTAAAACAATTAATAATTCTGTAAAATTTCTAGAAGCTAATATAAACTTTCGTTCAGTTTTGGAGTACATTGCAGTAAATATTTAAATATTATATAATAAAATAATAGCTTTTAATATAAAATGACCTATATCAAATAGGCTAATTTTTAAAAAAAATATGAAAAAAATTAAATTTATTTTTCCCTTTTTAGCCTTGTTTATTTTTTCAGCATGTTCTTTGAATTTTCAGTCAAAAGGTGGTAATTCTTTAGACGGTGGTGTTTTTGCTAGCAATAATAAGGGCGATGTTTGGCGTCAAATGCCTTTTATTCCAAGTATTTCTGGTGCTCCAGGGAGTATTGCTAATTTAGATGTCCAAAAATTAATCATTGACCCTAGTGATAGCGGTGCTGTTTATTTATTAAGTAAGGATGACGGTTTATATTATACATATAATATAGCCAGAGGTTGGAATAAGGTTCTCGCTCTACCAACAAATGTTAGTGTCAATGATGTAGCTATAGATGCTAAAGATAAATGTAATTTATTTGTAGCGATGGAAAATAAATTATATAAAAGTGAGGATTGCGGAAGAAGTTTTATTCAAACTTATTTTGATAATAATCCCGGAGTGCTGGTATCTGCTGTTGCGGTTGATCATTATAGCTCTAATGCTGTTTATATCGGAACCTCTCGTGGTGATATTCTTCGTAGTCTTGACCATGGAGTTAGCTGGAAAGCTATTCAAAGATTAAATGATGGTGTTCAAAAAATATTAATTAACCCCAAGGATAGCCGTTCAGTTCTTGTAGCATCTGTTAAAAATGGTATTTATAAATTTAATTCTGCTGGTGGAGCAAGTCTAGAACAATTAGAACAGTATAAAAATCAATTTGATAATACTAATTGGACAGATTATAATAAAGAATTAAAAGAATTTAGCTTGGGTATAAATTTTAAAGATTTAATTTATTCTCCTTCAGATAATTCCTTAGTCTTAGCTACTGATAAAGTTATTTTAAGATCGTTTGATGAGGGGAGGAGTTGGTCCAAATTATCTCTTTTAACTCCTGAAAAAGATTCATTTATTAATACCTTAGCTATTAATCCGCAGGATGGCAAAGAGATTTTTTATTCTACTGATACATCTTTTTATCGCAGTATTGATGGTGGTGTTACCTGGAGTGTTAAAAAATTACCAACTAGTAGAGCCGCTAGTACTTTATTGATAGATTTTAATAATCCTAATATTATTTATCTAGGTGTTAAAAAAATTAAAAAATAATAATTTATAATTAAATTTAAAAAAATATGAATAATTACATTCAAAGTAAAAAAGATGAATTAGAAAAAGTTGTGGATTTTTTTAAAAAAGATTTGGCTAGTGTAAAAGTTGGTAGAGCTAATCCAGCTATTTTTGATGGAGTTTTTGTTGAGGCTTATGGAGTAAAAAATCCAATGAGCGCAGTAGCTAATGTGTCTGTAAGTGATGCTCGATGTATGATTTTGAGCCCTTGGGACAAATCAGTTTCAAAGAGTATCGAAAAAGCAGTTGTTGATGCTAATTTAGGAGTTGGTGTTGTTAATGAGGGGGATAAAATTAGAATAAATATTCCTCAAATGACCGAAGAAAATAGAATAGATTCAGTTAAAAAAATTAATGAAAAGCAGGAAAAAGCTAAAATTTCAGTTAGACAGATTAGAGATGATATTAAAAATTCTATTGAAGAGGCTTTTGATTCTAAGGAGATTGGCGAAGATGATAAATTTAGATTTGTCAAAGAATTAGATGAAGAAATCTCTAAAATAAATGAAGAAATAAAAGGTATTAGAGATAAAAAAGAAAAAGAATTAATGGAAATTTAATTGATTTTTAAATAAAAAATAATTTATGTTTATAACAATTATAGTTTTTTTGGCAGTACTTTCAATTTTAGTTTTTTTTCATGAGTTTGGTCATTTTTTTGCTGCCAGAAAATTAGGCGTAAAAGCCGATGAATTTGGTTTTGGTTTTCCCCCTAGAGTTTTTGGTTTTTATAAAAATAAAGATAAAAAATGGAAAAGGGTTTTTGGTAATAAAAAAATAGAAGATAATATTGATACTGTTTATTCTGTAAATTTAATACCATTAGGTGGTTTTGTAAAAATAAAAGGGGAGAATGGTCAGGGTAAAAAAGATCCTGATAGTTTTGCTTCCAAAAAGATTTGGAAAAGAGCAGTTATTTTATCTTCGGGAGTTTTTATGAATGTTGTTTTAGCTTCAATACTTATTTCCATTGGTTTGATGATTGGTTTTCCTCAGGCAGTTGATAAAGATAATTTAAAAAATTCAGTTAAAATTAGTGATGAAAAAATTCAAATTGCCCAAGTTTTGCCAGATTCTCCAGCTATAAAAGCTGGAATAAAGGCGGGCGATGTTTTATTGTCTATTAATGGACAAGAAGTGAAAAGTGAGGAAAATGTTTCTGAATTTATTTCTAATTCTATAGACCAGGAAATAGTTATTCAGGTTAATCGTTTTAATGAAGAGCTAAATTTTTCTCTAGAAGCTGATTTTGTTAATAATTCAGAGCAGAAAATTATTGGAATAGCTTTTTCTCAGACAGCAACAGTTAAGTATCCTTGGTATTTGGCTATTTGGGAGGGGCTTAAAATGACTATTACTTTATTGTGGGCTATTATTTATGCTTTCTATGATTTAATAAAAAATCTAATAATAGGTCAGTCAGTGGGCGTTGAAGTAGCTGGGCCTATTGGAATAGCAGATTTAACAGGTCAAATGGCTCGCATGGGTTTTGTTTATTTATTACAGTTTACCGCCCTATTGTCTTTGAATTTGGCAGTCATTAATTTTTTGCCATTTCCAGCTCTTGATGGAGGTAGATTAGTGTTTTTGTTATTTGAAAAAATTAAAGGAAGACCCGTAAAAGAAGAACTTGAAGCTGTTTTTCATAATTTAGGTTTTATATTACTAATGGCTCTAGTTGTTTGGGTTACTTTTAAAGATATTTTAAAATTATTTAATTAAATTATAAAATTATGCAAGTAAAAATTAAAGCTACAAAAATAGAATTAAGTCCAGACTTAAAAGATTATACCGAGAAAAAAATGAATATGTTGGAAAAATATTTAGGAGATTTGGTTGTTACAAATTGCGATGTTGAATTAGAGCATGCTATTGTAACTCAAAACAATGGAAAAATTTATCGAGCTGAGGTTAATCTGTCTATTCCAGGAACTGTCTTGAGAGTTGAAAAAACTGAAAAAACAATAAATAAAGCTATTGATAAAGTGAAGGATCATTTAGTTTTAATTATTAAAAAACACAAAGAAAAAATAATTGATAAAAAAAGAGGAAGATAAAAAAATAATATAATATTAAAAATATGGGTTTTTGGGAAAAGATTTTTGGTGATCCTAATTTGAAAATAATCAAATCAATTCAACCAATAGTAGATAAAATTAATTCTCTGGAGGAGGAGTATAAGAAAAAAAGTGATCAAGAATTAAAGGAGATGACTTTTGATTTTCAAAGAAGATTGGGCGTTTTTCCAGGCGAGGAAAAAAATTATTCTTATGAGGAGCAGCAAAAAATATTAGATGAAATTTTACCAGAGGCTTTTGCTAATATCAGAGAAGCTTCTAGTCGTGTTTTAGGTCAACGTCATTATGATGTGCAATTAATTGGTGGTATTGTTTTGCATCGTGGTCAAATTGCTGAAATGAAAACTGGTGAAGGTAAGACATTGGTTGCTACCTTGCCATTATATTTAAATTCTTTATTGGGAAAGGGAGTTCATTTAGTTACCGTAAATGATTATTTGTCTAGAGTTGGTGCTGGATGGATGGCCCCTCTTTATTATGCCCTAGGATTAAGTACTGGAGTTATTATTCATAATACTGCTTTAATTTATGATCCTGAGGTTAAAAACGAAAATGAATACGATCCTCGTCTTCAACCATTTAGAGTTGTTGAAAGAAAAGATGCTTATAATTGCGCTATAACCTACGGAACTAATAATGAATTTGGTTTTGATTATTTGCGTGATAATATGGTTTCTGATTTTTCTCAAATGGTTCAGAGAGATTTTTATTATTCTATAGTAGATGAAGTCGATTCTATTTTAATTGATGAGGCTAGAACCCCACTTATTATTAGTGCTCCAGCTGAAGAGTCTAGTGATCGTTATGCTAGATTTTATCAGCTAGTTAAACAATTGCAAGAAAATGAAGATTATAATATAGACGAAAAAATGAGAGCATCAACTTTAACTGAGGCCGGAATATCAAAAATGGAAAAATTATTAGGAGTTGAAAATATTTATGTAGCTGGCGGGGTAAAAGATGTTCACAATATTGAACAAGCTCTAAAAGCACATGTTTTATTTAAAAAAGATAAAGACTATGTTGTTAAAGATGGTGAAATAATTATAGTAGATGAGTTTACCGGACGTTTAATGTCAGGTCGTCGTTATAGCGAGGGTCTTCATCAGGCCATTGAAGCAAAAGAGGGTGTTATGGTCCAGAGAGAGTCTCAAACTTTAGCTACTGTTACTTTTCAAAATTATTTTAGAATGTATCCAAAATTAGCTGGTATGACCGGTACCGCATTAACTGAGGCAGAAGAGTTTCATAAAATATACAAACTTGAAACTATTGTTATACCTACCAATAAAGCAAATATTAGAAAGGATTATGAAGATCTTATATACAAAAACAGAGAAGGAAAGTTTTTGGCAGTAATTAGAGAAGTAAAAGAAAGAAATCTTACAGGACAGCCCATACTTATTGGTACTGTCTCGATTGAAGATAATGAGTTGCTTGGTGATATGATGGAAAGAGAGGGTCTTCATCCCAATATTTTAAATGCTAAAAATCATTTTAGAGAAGCTGAGATAATTGCTCAGGCTGGTCGATTAGGAGCTATTACTGTTGCCACTAATATGGCTGGTCGTGGAGTTGATATTATTTTGGGTGGAAACCCTGCTGATAAAACAGAGCAAGAAAAAGTTAAGGAATTAGGAGGTCTTCATGTTATTGGAACTGAACGCCATGAATCTCGTCGTATTGATAATCAACTTCGTGGTCGCGCTGGTCGTCAAGGTGATCCTGGTTCTTCTCAGTTTTATATTTCTGCTGATGATGATTTGATGCGTATTTTTGGTGGAGATAGGCTAAAAGGAATTATGGCTATGTTGAAAATTCCAGAAGATATGCCAATTCAAAATAAAATTGTATCAAATTCTATTGAATCAGCTCAGCGTCGAGTTGAGGGTAATAACTTTGATATGCGTAAACATGTCGTAGAATACGATGATGTTATTAATAAGCATAGAGAGGCTATTTATAAAAAAAGAAAAGAAGTATTGGATACTTATAGGGCGCAAAAAAGTGAAATTGATCAGGAGAATAAATTTTTATCTGATATTATTTTAGATTATGTTGAGGATGAAATATTACAGACAGTTACTTTTCATACAGCATCAGAAAATATCAGTGATTGGAATTTGCAAGAAATTTATGAAACTATCAAAACTATTTATTCCCTAGATGAAGATGAAAAAAATAAAATTTTATTAGCCACAAAAGAATCTGCAAGTAAGGACGATATTAGAAATGAGTTACTAAATTATTTAAAAGTTTTAGCACAAAATAAATATAGATTGATGAGGGATGCTTTTAATGGTTTAGAAGTAAGTTTTTTAGAGATTGAAAAAGGGATTTTAATTCGCTCTATAGATAATTTGTGGATTGAGCATTTAGAGACAGTTGATTATCTAAGAAGGGGAATTGGTCTCCGTGGTTATGGACAAAGAGATCCTCTAGTTGAGTATAAAAAAGAGGCCTATCGCATGTATCATGAGCTTTTGGGACTAATTCAAAAACAAGTTGTTTATTCTATCTATAAGACTGGAGATGTCTCTAATTTTATTGCTCCGAGTATTATGGAAAGAGCTAGAAAATTTTCAGCACCATTAAAGGAGATGTCTAAAAAATCTGGAGATAGTGTAAATAATACTGGAACTATTGATATGGTTCGTGATAAAGCTAAGAATGAAGATGGAGATAAGATTGGTAGAAATGATTTATGTCCTTGTGGTAGTGGAAAAAAGTATAAGAAGTGTTGTGGGAAATAATATGGAAAAAGAAATTTTTGAGAAAGAAATTGCGATGTGTAAAGAACTATCAAAAAAGAATGATGGTAAATGTGCTTGGGGTAAATGTGAAAAATGCGGAGTGATTCCTTTGCTTTATAAATTAGGCAAGGGAGAATTTTATGAAAAAGAAGATGAAGTTAAGGAATTAAAACGAGTCACATTGCAATAAATATAAGAAGTGTTGCGGGGCAAATATTTTGCAAATCACGTCTTACGGGGCGTAATTATATTATTATATTCTTTAAATAAGTTTATTTTGAATTTAAGTTAAATTTATATTAAATATTTTATAATATAGTCATAATAATTAATACAAGAATTATGACAAAAGAAATTAAACAAATTGCTTTTTTTTAAAGGTAAAAAGGTTAGAAAAAAAATCCATAAAAAAGAATGGTGGTTTTCAATTTTAGACATTATTAAGATTTTAACAGATAGCCCGCAGCCTAAGACTTATTGGGCAAAGATGAAAGAAAGGGATATGGCATTGAGCCAACCGTTCCCATTTTGGGAACAGTTGAAAATGATTGCTGATGATGGAAAAATGAGAGAAACGGATTGTGCTAATACAGAGGGGATTTTGCGTATTATTCAATCCATTCCATCTCCTAAAGCCGAACCCCTTAAAAAATGGTTGGCTAAAGTTGGTTATGAAAGAATCCAAGAAATTAATAATCCTGAGCTAGCCACCAAGAGGGCTAGGTTGTTTTATAAATTAAAAGGCTATCCGGAAGATTGGATTGAAAAGCGGATGCGCGGCATTGCTATCAGAGAAGAATTAACTGATGAATGTCAAAAATGTGGGGTTCAAAGAAATAAAGATTATGAAATTTTAACAGCGGAAATATCGCAGGCGGCGTTTGGTTTGAAACCCAATGAATATAAGAAAGTGAAGGGATTAAAGGCTGAAAATTTACGTGATCACATGGATGATTTTGAGTTAATTTTAACTATGCTTAGCGAAAGGACGACATCTGAAATTCATCGTAGCAATGATTCTGTTGGTATGGTAAAATTAAAAGATGATGCTAGGGTTGGCGGTTCAATTGCCGGTTCTGCACGCAAACAAATAGAGAGAAAAATTGGCAGATCTATAGTTTCTAAAAAGAATTTTTTAAATAATAGTAAGATCTCCACGGGGGCGTAAAAATATTTTGCAAATCACGTCTTACAAAGCACTTTATATAAAAAATAGTATTAACAATATAATAAAAAAAATATGAATGAACAAAAAAAATTGTATCGATCAAAAAAAGACAGAATTGTCTTTGGTGTTTGTGGTGGCTTAGCTGAATATTTTCAGGTTGATGTTTTAATAATTCGCCTAATATTTATAGCTTTAATTTTTGGAGCTGGATCAGGCCTTTTAATTTACCTTATTTTTGCTTTATTAGTGCCATCAGAAAATGAAATAATCTTTGATCAAAAAAAATCAGAAAACAAGGCCGAGGAATTCATGTCAGACTTAGGATCTAAAACAAAAAAATTATCTTATGAGTTAAAAGTGGGTGATTGGAGATTTCTTTTTGGTATTTTCTTGGTAATTATTGGACTTAGTTCATTATTATCTAATATTTGGCCATTTAATTTTCTTTGGCATAATTTTTGGCCAATTTTCTTGATTACTATCGGTTTATTAATAATATTTAAAAAAAAATAATTTTATAATTAAATTTAATTTTATGGAAAACAAAAAAGTAGAAGAAAAAGAAGTTTGCTCATGTTGTGATACCAGTTCTTGCGATACCAGTTCTTGCGATGATAATTGCGATTGTGGAGATAATTGCGATTGTGGGGACGATTGCGATTGTGGAGATAGTTGTACTTGTGATGTGCATGAAGTAAAAATTGACCAGAAAACAAAAAAATCTAGTTGCTGTTCTAGTAGCTGTTCACCAAAAAGACTTTTCGGTTTAATAGTAATAGCTTTTGGAATTGCTTATCTTGGAAAAAATATTGGTTGGTGGAGATTTGAAATGGATTGGTCTGTTTTTTGGCCAGTATTTGTTATCTTTGCTGGATTCATGATGATTGTAAAGAGCGGGAAATAGCAGAAAGTCTAATTCCGTTAACGATTTAAAGACCAAAACCGTTAAAAAGTGTTGTTTTTTGTTATTTTTAACGATTATATTGACAAAACCGTTAAAATGATATATAATATAGGTATAATTATTTATATAAAAATATGCCTAGGGTTTCAAGTTTATACAACAGAATAAACAAACTTCGAGAACGTTATTATACTTCGTCTATCGGGAAGGAAGCATTATTGGCCGTTATAAACGAAGCTGAAATTCCGGAGCAAGTATTTAATTCCAATGCTATTGAGAATAGTACTTTAACTTTGGAGGAAACAGAAAAAATATTATTGCAAATTGATCTGGAGAGATATGCCTCTGAGAGAGAAATTTTTGAAGCCAAAAATTTGGCTAAGGTTGTTTTTTATATCAACCAAAAAGCTAAAGAAGAAGAAATTTCTTTAGAAATTATACTTTCTTTGCATAAGATGCTTTTAGCAAATATTAGAGATGAGGTGGCTGGTCGCTTTAGACAAAAGGGTGAATATGTTAGAGTTGCTTCTCACGTTGCACCTGATCCAGAAGTTATTGAAGAAAAATTAGAAAAGATGTTGGCGGAGTATAATAGCAATGTTTCCGAAAGCATTATTAAGCGTTTGGCCAAAATTCATTTAACTTTTGAAAATATTCATCCTTTTATCGATGGTAATGGTAGAATTAGTCGAGTAATAAACAATTATATATTAATCCGTGAGGGTTATGTTCCTATCAATATAAAGTTTATAGACCGAAATAAATATTACGATGCTTTTAAAGAATTTGATGTTAGTGGTAAAACCGATATTATGGAAGAAATAGTTTCCAAGGCTATTTGTAATAGTTATCACAAGAGATTGGCTTATTTGGAGGGTAAAGATATTGTTAATTTAATGGAATATTCTACCAGAAAAAAACTTTCTTATCCCAATTTACTTAATAAAGCCAAGCGTCAAACAATAGAAGCTTTTTTGGAGAGAGGATCTTGGAAAATTGGAATTTAATAAAATGGAGTATTTATTATAGATAATACAAAGATTTGTATTAACTTGCGTTTTTTATTTATATTTGATATAATATAATTAATAAAAAAATATTAATATATTAATCAAAAAAATATGATTAGGGAGGTAAAATTTAGTAATTTTTATTCTTTTTATAAAGAACAAAAAATAAGTTTTTTGGCTAAGAAAAAAAAGACTCATGACTATTATTCTTCTGATTCTGGTGACCAAATAAGCAAAATTGCCGGTTTTGCTGGTGGTAATGCTTCAGGTAAAACCAATGTTATGAGATTGTTTAGTTTTTTGGGTTTTTTTGTTTGTCGAAAAGCTGATGACGACCCAGCTTTAGTTTCTAAAATTGTTTATAAAACCTTTTTTAATAATGAAGAAAAATCAAATTTTTATGTAGAGTTTGAAATTAATTCATCTATTTTTTATTATAATTTTGCTATACTAAATGATAGAATTTTAGAAGAAAAACTAGAATTCAAGGAAATAAAAAAAGGAGCTCGAATTAAAACAATTTTTCATAGAAAGGATAATATTTTGAAAATTTTAAATGAGGAGTTGTTTAAAAATATTTCAGCGGAATCTCTACCTCAAATCAGAGGGGATGTTTCTTTTATTTCTTTTATCAAGCTTTCTCAATATAAAGTTGATATTATTGATATTGTTTATGATTATTTTTTTAGTTTCAGATCAAATATTAATGAAAGGGGTCAAAATTTAATTAATTTATTTTCTTTTCAGGGAAATGTTTTAAGTTCTTATTTAAATAACAAAGAACTTCGAGACAAAGCAGAAGATTTTGTTCGTAAATTTGACGTTGGCTTGGATGGTTTTGAAATTAGAAAAGAAAAAAAAGAAGATAGTAGTAAATTGTTTGTGAGTGGTATTCATTCTACCAAAATGAAGAATAAGAAGTTGGATTTTCTTTATGAATCAAGCGGAACTCGTTCTTTGTTTTTTACTTTAGCTAATATATTAAATGCTTTAAAGCATAATAATATTGTGATTATTGACGAAATTGAATCTGGTCTTCATCCTGAAGCCCTGAGTAAAATTATAAATTATTTTATTAATGAAAACGAGAAGGGCCAAGCTCAGTTAATATTTTCATCCCATTCCCATGGTTTTATGGAAAGATTTGATATGCATCAAATATTTCTTGTGGAAAAGAGTAATATGGGAGAGAGTAAGGTTTTTAGTTTGAGTAAAGTTGATGGAACTGTGCGAAGTGATGAAAATTTTTTAGCTAAGTATATGTCAGGAGCTTACGGTGCTTTTCCTAAGATAAGGGTATGATAGCAAAAAAATTAACCTGTTTCGTTTATTCTGAAGGAGGGAAAGATAACAAATTCCTACAGGGTTTAATTTGTGAATTGGAAAAGTTTCATGCTAAAAAATGGGCCTTTAATTATGACAATGCTTCTGGCGGCTCAGCTAGTTTTATTTTAGAAAAATGTTTTGGGGCTATTAGAGGGGCAGCTTATGATGTAATTATTTGTTTTATTGATTTGGATAGACTTAAAGAGGAAAATAAAAAGGGATGGAAACTTGAAAAAAAATATTTAGAAAATAAATATTTAAAGTTAAATATTTCTATAATTTGGTGGGAGGATAATTTGGAAGAGGAATTGAATAGAGTTTTAAATGTTGCTAGATGTGGAAAGTGGAAGACAAATAAAATAGCCAAGGAAGAAATAAAAAAGTTTAAAAATTC
>CAZSRC010000019.1:0-14556 GCA_964609365.1 uncultured Gammaproteobacteria bacterium
TATTATATTAGATCTAAACCCAGAATGTAACCCTAATTGCTGCAATTGGAACATTTTTTGTCAAAAGTTTTTTATTGGTTGTTTTTTTTATTAAAATGTTTTATATTATTTTTATAACCTTTTTAGTTCCCATAGTTTAATGGATAAAACAAGAACCTCCTAAGTTCTAGATCTACGTTCGATTCGTAGTGGGAACACATATAATAATTATTGCCTATTTTTAAAAAATAGGTTATAATTATATTGTAAAATTATTTAAATAATAAATATAATTTTATAATTTTTAAAAATTAATTTTTATCACTATGAATAAAAAAGGTGTCAAAATTAGCAGCGAATTTTTATCTTTAGTTGTTGGTTTTGTTATTGGTTTTTTGATTTCTTTTGCTGTTTGTTGGAATACAATTATTTATATAGTAAATATTATTCTTGATAAATAATATCTTCTTTAATTGGCTCGCTTTTTGCGGGCCAATTTTTTTAGGGCCTATAGCTCAGTTGGCTAGAGTGCTTGCATGGCATGCAAGAGGTCATGGGTTCGAGTCCCATTAGGTCCACTTTTCAAGATATTTATTATATAAATATCTTGTTTTTTTAAAAAATAAAACTATAAATATTTGTCTATGTTTTTGTGGACAACTTTGTTTTTATGTTTGTTTTTTTGGCTAATATTAAATAAAAAATATAAGTGGAAAATATGTTAATAGTTTATTAAATATTTTCTGTTTACTATATAAAATGAAAAAAGAAAATAAGTCCTTTTATTTAGTTTCAGTTGACATGGGTTATGGACATCAAAGAGCTGCTTATCCCTTTTTAGATAATGCTTCGGGCGGAATTATAACAGCAAATAATTATAATGGAGCTAGCACTATTGAAAAAAATATTTGGGAAAAAGATAGGTTGAGCTATGAGGCTATTTCTAAGTTTAAATCTTTTCCTATTTTTGGTTCTTTAATTTTTTCTGTAATGGATTATTTTCAAAAAATAGACCCCTTTTATCCAAAGAGGGATCTTTCAAAAAATAGTTTACAGCAAAAATATTTTTATAAAAAAATAAAAAAAGGAATGGGTAAAAATTTAATAGAAGAGCTAAATAAAAAACCTTTACCATTTTTGACAACATTTTTTGCTGCTGTCTATTTTGCTGAATATTACAAATATAAAGAAAAGGTTTTTTGTATTATTTGTGATGCAGATATTTCAAGGGCTTGGGCCCCTATAAATCCAGAGTCTAGTAATGTTATTTATTTAGCGCCAAATCAAAGAGTAAAAGATAGATTGTTTTTATATGGGGTGAAAAAGGAAAATATTTATGTTACTGGCTTTCCCTTGCCAAAGGAAAATGTCGGAGAAAAGCAGGAAATAGTTAAAGAAGATTTAATTAAGAGATTGGCTGTTTTAGATCCTAGCAAAGCTTATAGAAATAAATATGAAAAGGTTATTGAGGCGTATTTATGCCCAAAAGATGAAATTAAAGATGCAATTAGGCCACTAACCCTAACCTTTACTGTTGGTGGGGCTGGTGCACAAAAGGAACTTGGTAAAAAAATAGTAGAAAAATTAAAACATAAAATTGAAGATGGAAAAGTAAAAATAAATCTAGTTGCTGGCTCAAGATATGATGTTTTTCTTTTTTATGAAGAGTTTTTAAAAAATAATTTTTTAAATAATAATAAAAATATTAAAATTATTTATAATCCAGATAAAATGGAATATTTTAAAGAATTTAATATTATTTTAAGAGATACTGATATTCTTTGGACTAAACCATCAGAGCTTAGTTTTTATAGTGGACTTGGCCTGCCTATTATTATGTCAGAGCCAATTGGTTCTCAAGAACATTACAATAGAAGGTGGCTCTTGGGAATAGGTGCTGGTGTTGATAGTAAAAACCCTGAATATGTTGATCAATGGCTTTTTGATTTTCAAAAATCTGGCTGGCTAGCCGAGGCCGCTATGAGTGGTTTTTTAAATGCCCCTAAAATGGGAACATATAATATAGAAGATATTATTTTAAAAGACAAAATCAATGAAATAGAAAGGGTTAGAATTATGTAGATTGTAAAAATTGAAAAGCAAAATAAAAAAAACAGGATTAATCCTGTTTTTTTGTGAGCGGGTAGGGGGAATCGAACCCCCATCCTCAGCTTGGAAGGCTGATATAAAAGCCATTATACGATACCCGCATAAATGCGGAGCGGACGGGACTCGAACCCGCGACCTCCTGCGTGACAGGCAGGCATTCTAACCAACTGAACTACCGCTCCATTTTTTAATCCAATAAAAACAAGAAAATAATAACAAATATTTTGCATCTTGTCAAAAGCTTTTAAATAATATATAATAATTGTATAAAATTGATTTTTAGAAATCAATATTTTATTTTTTATAAAAAAAATATGACCAAAGAGATAGTAAAAATTAAAGAAGAGTTATCTAAAAAAAGAGAGCAACTAGTTGAAGATTTAAAAGACTTATCAAAGAAAGATAATCATGAGCCAGATAATAGAGCGGCTAGTTTTCCTGAGTACGGGGACAAGCCAGATGAAAATGCTCAAGAAATTAGTGAGTATTCAACAGTTGTTGTCGCTGAAAAGGTTTTAGAAAAATCGATAGAAGAAATAGATAGCGCCTTAAAAAGAATTGAAGATGGTTCTTATACTAAATGTAAATATTGTGGTTGTGAGATTGGAGAAAAAAGACTATTAGCTAGGCCAACTGCTAGTTCTTGTATAGATTGTAAAACAAAGCTTCAGGAAGAAAATGAATAAAGTAAAAGATTTTTTTACAAAAAAAAACATAGTTATTTTATTAATAGTAACTATGTTTTTTGTTTTTGATAGATATCTAAAATATTTGGCCATTAATTTACTTGAAGATTTTGTTATTGTGAAAAATATTTTAACTTTTACTTTTTTTGCTAATAAATATATATCTTTTTCGATACCACTTAGCGGATATTTGTTAAATATTTTTTTGCTTATTTTAATTATTTTTTTATTTTTTTATTTATTTTATATATTTAAAAAAAATAAGCATTTTGAGTTTTTTGCCTATTTTTCTATTTTTTTAGGGGCTATTTCTAATTTTCTTGATAGAATTAAATACTCCTATGTTATTGATTATTTAGATTTAAAATATTTTACAATATTTAATTTAGCTGATTTTTTAATTTTTTGTGGATGTTTTTTTGTTCTTTTTTTAAACTTTAAGTCTAAAAAATAGTTATTTTTTTATTGCCATTTTTTAAATTAAAAAATTTTATATAAGTAGTGTTAGCTGGCAAATACCTTTTTATTTTATTGCCCCACTCTATTATCATGACCTGATCTTTGTTTTTTATGAACTCAAAAAAACCAATAGACTCAAGGTCTTTTTTATTTTTTATTCTATATACATCGGAGTGAACTAGGTTTTTTATTGGAGTTTTGTTGTTTATTTTGTATTTATTTAAGATTACAAAAGTTGGACTGCTTATATTTTTTTTAAGCCCTAGGCCCCTGGCTATACCTTTGCTTATTACTGTTTTTCCTGATCCTAGATTGCCCGAAAGAGAAAATATCTCGGAGCCTTTACATTTTTTACCTATTTCAAAGCCGATTGATAGAGTTTCCTTTTCGCTTGAACTTATAAGAGTTTTCATTTAAGATGTTATTATTTTTAAAACCTCATCTCTTTTTTCTTTCATAGTTTTTTCATTTATAGCTTCTAAATTTAATCTCATTTTGTTTTCAGTATTAGATGCCCTAACATTAAACCAAAAATCTTTAAAAGTAATACTTATTCCGTCTAATTTATTTATTTTAGCATTCTTGTATTTTTTTTCTAATAGTTTAAAAACTCTTTCTTTATTTTCTACATTTTTATTTATTTCACCAGAGTGAAAATATTTTTTATAGATGCTTATTTGTTCTGAGATCTTTTTTTCGCTAGAAGAAAACTCCTCTAAAAGTTTTACTATTACTATATTTGGAACTTCGAAACAACCAATGTTCATATTTAGAAAAAAATGACCAGAGGATTCTCCTGAAAAGTATATATCTTCTTTTAGCATTTGTTCTTTTATTAAAGAGTGTCCAACCTTTGTTTTTATTGCTTTTCCTCCATTTTCTATTATTAAATCTTCTGTTATTTTTCCTGGTCTTACATCAAAACCTATTTTTGAAGCGGGTTTGTCTTTTAAAAATAATTTAGATAAAATTCCTCTTATTATTGACTGATCTATTAGCTGGCCTTTATTATTGATAAAAAATATTCTATCGCCATCTCCATCTGTTGTTATTCCTAAATCAGCACCATGTTTTATTACTGCAGATTTTATTTGTTTAAGATTTTCTTCCTTTATTGGGTCTGCTTCATGTGCTGGAAAGGTCCCATCTAATTTAAAATTTATTTTGATTAATTTTGTTGGTAAATATTTGAATAATTCATTTAAAAAAAGAGCTCCTACAGCATTGGCTGGATCTGCAACTATTTTTATTTTTTTTATTTTTTTAATATTAGCATATTTTAAATCAAACTTTATCTGTTCTTTTAAAATATCTTTTCTCTTACTTACTTTTCCTTTTTTTTCTGATAAAACAAAGTTATTATTAATAACTCTCTCTTTTAAAAAGTTAATTCCGCTGTCGCCACTTACCGGAATGGCTTTTTCTCTGGTTATTTTAAAACCATTCCACTCTTTTGGATTGTGAGAAGCGCTAACCATTATTCCTCCATCATATTTATATTTTGCAACTGCAAAATAAAAACTAGGGGTTGCTAAAACACCAACATCTACAACATCAACCCCTCCATCTATTAAGCCATTTATTAGGTGTTTTTTTAATGAGGGGGAAGAGACTCTTGCGTCTGAAGCAACTACTATTTTTAATTTCTTTTTATTTTTAACTTCTTTTCTCCTTAGCTCTACATAGGCTAAGCCAATCTTGTAAGCACTTTCTTCATCTAAATCTTGTTTATAAATACCTCTAATATCGTAGGCTTTAAAAATTGAAGGATTTGTTTTCATAATTTTTATTTTTTAATTAAATAATAGAAAGAGCCCATTCCTATTAAGATTGCCACAAAGGAAAATACCCATCCAATAAAAGGAAGTGAAAAAAGTAATAGTGAAAAAAATATTCCACTAAAAATTTTTAAATAAATATTAGCGCTTTCTTTTTTTAATAAGCTAAAAATATAGTCTCCTGTTGCTAGTGAAAAGACAATTTTACTTAAATATAGGCAGATTCCCCAAATAAGTAAAACAATAATAGCAATTGGTACTGCTAAGATTGTCATTAATAAAATTATTGATATTAATGGAATTAAAAATAAAAAAGCTGAACCCTTTATTGATAGTTTATAATTTTTTGAAATTATTATATTTTTAAGTTTTTCTAGTTTTTCCTTAAATAATGTGTTTAATAATATTGCTACTAAAAAAGTAGAAACTAATAAATAGAAAAAATGCCCAACTTCTCCCCCTTTATTTTTGATGGGGCTTTCATTTTTTGTTATTTTTCCAGAAATATTTTCGGTTTTTATTAATGCATCTTCACTACCTTTATAAGAAAAATTTCCACCTATTTTTGCATTTTCACTTATTTCTATATAAGATTGTTTTTTGTTTTTTTTGTAATAATCAACAACTATATTAATGTTTTTATCAATTTCACCTCTTATTATGGTTTTGGTTGATGCTCCATAAATATTTCCTATTATTTTTCCATTAAATTCAGATGAAGCGCTTTTTATTAAAACATCTTTTCCTATTTTAGAATCTTCTCCAAACAATAAAGATTCTCCTAATATGTTTACGTTTTTATTTATTTCCCCATTAATGTTAATGATATTTGCAATAGTTCTTAGGTCGCCATAAACTATACCATCTATGCTTAGATTTTGAGCCAAGACTAAAACATCGCCATCAACTTCTCCATTTATTTTAATATTTGAGGCAATGCCAATCATGTCTCCTAGTATTTTTCCCTCAACTAAAACACTTTTTCCACTAAAATAAAAATTTTCTTCAATAATTTCATCCTTTCCTACATAAATAAAATCATTAGACCTTGTGACCTGAGCACTACTAATAATTGGAGTAAAAAAGAAGGGAATTAAAAAAAGTAAGTAGTAAATTTTTTTCATAGTTTTTATTTTTTATTTTTTAAGTTATAATCTATTTATTATTTAGACTTTTTATTATTATAACCTAAAAGCATGCAGCAAGCAATATTAAAAATAATTAATGAGATAGAAAAAATAAAAACAAGCGAGGATCTTTCTTTGTTAAAACGAAGAATAGCAAAGGAAGAATCATCTAGTATTTTATTAAATTCAGATATTTTAAATTCTTATTATCAATTATTAAAAAAAGGAAAGATTAATGATAATTGGAAAAAAAAATATCATAATTTTTTTATTTCTTTATTAAAAAAAAGAGCAGTTAGAACTTTGTCTGGGATTGCCCCGGTAGCAGTTTTAACCAAACCATATCCCTGTCCCGGTAAATGTGCTTATTGTCCTAAAAAGCCAAATGTTCCAGTTAGCTATTTACCAAATGAACCAGCTGTAATGAGAGCTATTAGATTAAAATTTAATCCTTATTTGCAGACAATTTTTCGTTTAAGAGCGCTGGAAAACAATGGTCATGAACCAAGTAAAATAGAATTGATAGTTATTGGGGGAACTTGGAGTTATTTACCAAAAAAATATAAATATTGGTATATATTAAATTGTTTTAAAGCAGTTAATGATTATCAAAAAATTAAAGACTCTATAATTATAGAAAAAAGTGAAAAATCGGTAGCGCCAAAAAACTTTCTTAAAAACGAGTATTCTAAAAAATTAAGCTTAATTGATTTAAAAAAGAATTTAATAAAAGAACAAAAGAAAAATGAAAAATCAGTTTATAATATAATAGGAATTACTTTAGAGACAAGGCCTGATTATATAGATGAAAAAGAATTATGGGAAATGAGAGATCTTGGCTGTACTCGTGTTGAAATTGGAGTTCAGGCAATCGATGATAATATTTTAAAAATAAATAAAAGAGGTCATAACGTTTTAAAAATCACTGAAACAACAAAATTATTAAAACAATTTGGATTTAAGATAACTTATCATTTTATGCCCGCCCTTCCCGGATCAAGCCCAAAAAAGGATATAAAAATGTATAAAGATATTTATTCTAATCAAAATTTTAAGCCAGATCAAATAAAATTTTATCCAACAACGGTTATAAAAGATAGTCTTCTTTATCGTTGGTGGAAGGATGGGAAATATAAAGCTTACTCCGATAAAGAACTTGAAAATATAATAATTGAATGTAAAAAAAATACCCCGATTTATACTAGGATTATTAGATTAATTAGAGATATTCCAGGAGAATCAATTGAGGCGGGAAATAAAATAACCAACCTTAGACAGATAATGAAAGATAAGGGTGTTTTGTGTAAATGTATTCGTTGTCGAGAGGCTAAGGATAAAATTATTAATAATAAGAGTATTAAATTGAATATTTTAAAGTATAAAGCATCTGATGCGGATGAATATTTTATCAGCTTTGATGATTTAAATAATGGAGCTTTGTATGCTTTTTGTAGATTAAGGATTGATTTCAATAGTCCTATTGCCGAAGCAATAATAAGGGAATTGCATGTTTATGGCCAACTTGTCCCCAAGGGTTCAATTAGTGGCGTTCAGCACAGTGGCCTGGGTAAAAAATTAGTTTTTGAGGCAGAAAAAATAGCCAAAGAAAATAATGTTAATAAAATAGCAATTATTTCTGGAGTTGGAGTTAGGCTATATTATAAAAAATTAGGATATACTTTAAAAAATAGTTATATGTTTAAATTTTTAAATAAAAAATAATTTTTGACATAAGATTTTTTTTAATTTACAATAAGATTAAAATTAACTATACAAAAAGGTTTTTATTATCTTTTTTGTTTTTATTAATATGAATTTTATGAAAAATTTAGCCTCTGTTGATTATGAATTATTTAATATATTAGAAAGAGAAAAAGAAAGACAGGAAAATGAAATTGAATTAATTGCTTCAGAAAATTATGCCTCTATTGCTGTTTTAGAGACAATGTCCTCTGTTTTAAATAATAAATATAGTGAGGGCTATGTTTCTAAAAGATATTACGGAGGAAATGCTATTGTTGACGAGCTTGAATCGCTAGCTATTGCAAGACTAAAAGAATTGTTTAAAGCTGAGCACGCTAATGTTCAGCCATTATCTGGATCACCAGCAAATGCTGCTGTTTATATGGCTTTTTTAGAGCCAGGAGACAAGGTTTTGGGATTAAAACTCGATCATGGTGGTCATTTATCCCACGGTCATCATGTTAATTTTTCAGGAAGGCTATATAATTTTGTTCAATACGGTGTTGAGGAAAATGGACTTATTGATATAAAAAAGGTTAGGGAGATTGCTTTAAGAGAGAGACCAAAAATGATTGTTGCTGGTTTTAGTGCTTATTCTAGGAATCTGGACTGGAAAGCTTTTAAGGAAATTGCTGATGAGATTGGGGCATATACCTTTGCTGACATTGCTCACATTGCTGGTCTTATTGCTGGAGGTCTTTTAGATAGCCCTGTTCCTTATTTTGATGTTGTTTCAAGCACTACACATAAAACATTACGCGGCCCAAGAGGTGCTTTTATTTTATGTAAAGAAAAGTTTGCTAAACAAGTTGATAGAGCTGTTTTCCCAGGAATGCAAGGTGGCCCACATAATCATATTAATGCAGCTAAGGCAGTAGCCTTTAAAGAGGCTTTAAAACCAGAATTTAAAGATTATTGTAAGCAGGTTATAGCTAATTCTAAAAAAATGGCAGAAACATTTTTAAGTTTGGGTTATAATATTGTTTCTGGCGGAACAGATAATCATTTATTAGTTGTTGATTTGAGAAATAAAAATATATCAGGATTAGAGTTTGAAAGAATTTTAGAGAAGGTTGGCATCTCTGTTTCTAGATCAACTATTCCAAATGATACAGCCTCTCCGCTTAATCCTTCTGGAGTAAGAATGGGAAGCCCAGCCATAACAACAAGAGGATTTAAGGAGTCTGATGTAGAAAATTTAGTAAAAATAATAGACCTGCTTTTGCAAAATAAAGATAAAGAAGATTTTATTTTAGAAACAAAAAATAAAATAAATAATATTTGTAAAAAATTCCCTATATATAATAACTTTTAAAAATGAAAATAATAAACGGAAAAATTATAGCCAAGAAAATAAGCGATAAAATTGCTTTAGAGGTTTTTGAGTTAATTAAAAAATCTGAAAGAAGGCCTAGCTTGGCAATTATTTTAATTGGCGACAGAGATGACTCTAGGCTTTACGTTTCTTTAAAAGAAAAATTAGCCAAAGAGCTAGGAATTGACACCAATCTTTATTTAATAGAAAAAGAGGAAAAAGAAGAAAATATTTTAAATACAATTGATTTCTTGAATAATGATGATTCTGTAGATGGAATATTAATTCAACTACCTTTGCCAGCTGGATTTGATACTAATAAAATATTACAAAAAGTAAAAGCAGAAAAAGATGTTGATGGTTTTAATTTAACAAAAAAGTTTTTTTTATCCCCTGTTTTAATGGCTATAAAATATAGTTTAGATTATTGTAAGCAAGATTTTACCAACAAAAAAGCTTTTTTAATTTATAATTCAGAAATATTTAAAAAAGAAGTTGAGAGTTTTTTAAAAGAAATGAAGATATCTTTTGATTTTATTTCTAGCGCAGACTTTAATAGTATTTCTGGAGATAAAAAAATTTTTAATGATTTAAAGGAGAGAATCAAGAGCGTAGATATTTTTATTAGCGCTGTTGGTCAACCTTGTTTTATTAATAAAGATTTTTTAAGAGATGGTCAAGTTGTTATTGATATTGGAATAAGTAAAAAAGACGCTAAAGTTTTTGGAGATGTTGATGTTACTTCTGTTTCTAATTTTTCTGGATTTATAACACCAGTTCCAGGTGGTATTGGGCCTATTACTGTTGCTTGTTTATTGAGTAATGTTTTAGATGCTTTTAAAATGAAATTGAAAAAATAAAAAGAGAGAGCTTTTGCTCTCTGTTTTTAGTTAGGGAATAAATTATTTAAATTAAACCCTTCTCATTTTTTTTACTTCTTCTTTTGTGCTATTCATAGCTAACTTGTCACATTCTGGACAAGTTGCTATATAGCCACCCCCATATAGAATGGGTTTTACTTTTACCTTTTTTCGACAACTAACGCATGTTGTCTCAACTTTTTCATCGCTATAAAATAAATCATTGCTTAAAGTAGTTTTTTCAGTTTCCATTCTTCTTTATTTATTTTATGTTTTACTAAAATGAACTATAAAAATAATTATAACACAAAAATAAAAAAAATTCAAGAGCTGTTGATTAAATATTATGGCTTTTCTTCTTTTCGTTCCGGACAACAAAAAGCTATAGAAAGCATTTTAAGCGAACGAGATACTTTAGCAATAATGCCAACCGGAGGCGGAAAATCTTTAATATTTCAATTATCAGCCCTAGTTTTAGATGGATTAACTGTTGTGGTTTCGCCATTAATAGCCTTAATGAAGGACCAAGTTGATTCTTTGAGTAAGATAGGCGTTCCAGCTACATTTATTAACTCTTCTATTTCTCTTTCTGATACTAATGAAAGATTAGATCAAATAAAAAATGGTTTTTATAAAATAATTTATGTAGCCCCAGAAAGATTTTATAACCAATCTTTTTTAGATTCATTGAAACAAATAAGGGTTGATTTGTTTGCTATTGATGAAGCTCATTGTATAAGTCAATGGGGGCATGATTTTAGACCTAGTTATTTAAGATTAAAAAGTGTAATTGAGAATTTAAAAAATCCTACAGTAGTAGCTTTAACAGCGACAGCAACAGTTGAAGTTAGGGAGGATATCGTCAAACAGTTAAATTTAAAAAACCCAGAAATTATTGTTACTGGATTTGCAAGAGAAAATATTCAATTTGGTGTAATTCAAAGTGCCCCTAATAAAAAGATAGAATTTATATTAGATGCTGTTTTGAGCTCTGATAGTGGGTCCGGTATTGTTTATGTTGGAACTAGAGCCAAGGCTGAGGAAATTCTAGAAAAATTATTAGAAAATGGAGTGGAGGCAGTAGCATATCATGCAGGAATGGATTCAGATAGCAGGGACTGGGTTCAGGATAATTTTATGTCAGGAAAAGCTAGAGTGGTTGTTGCTACTAATGCCTTTGGTATGGGAATAAATAAAAAAGATATTAGATTTGTTATACATCATGATATTCCTGGCACTATAGAAGCGTATTATCAAGAGGCTGGAAGGGCTGGTCGAGATGGTCTTCCAAGTTTTTGTTTACTTTTATATTCTCCTAGTGATAGATATTTGAGAGAATTTTTTATAAAAGGAGATAATCCTGATCCAGAGTTAATTTTAAAAATATACGATAAATTATTGGAAAAAAATGACTCTATTGAAGGTGAAGAATTTTCTTCTTTTGATAAATCTATTTTAATAACTTATTCAGATTTGGCCAAGGAGCTTGATGAGAACGTGCCTGAAATGGCCATTGGAACAGCTTTAAAAATATTAGAAAAAGAGGCTTATATCTCTAGGCCAAGCGAAAAAAGTGGAGATGCCTTTTTAAAATTTAATTCAGATTTTAACTCTTTGTTATCTAGTTTAAGCTCAAGATCCAAAGTTCAAATAGAGGCTTTAAATAAAATCTATGATTATTTTAATTTTAATGATCTAGAAAAAGGAATAAATTTTAATATAGAAGAGTTGTCAGGAATTATTAAAATAAAAAAAGATTCTATTTTAAGATTAATAAAAAAATTAGTTGAAAAAGATTTAGCTGAGTATAAGCCACCATTTAGGGGTACTGAAATTAGAATAATAAAAAGAGTTGAACCAGAAAAATTAAATTTAAATTTTAAAGCCCTGAGAGATAAATTAAAAAGTGCAGAAAAAAAATTAGATGAAATGGAGTCCTATGTTTATTCAAATTTTTGTAGACAAGCTTATATTTTAAAATATTTTGGAGAAGAAAATGTTAAAAATTGTGGGAAATGCGATCAATGTTTAAGAGGTTTCTCAGATGATGACAACTATTTTGAATCTGACAATAAAAAAAATTTTAGACATAAAGAATATTTATCCTAAATATTATAAAAATGAAAATAAATAAAAGAGCAGAAAAATTTTTATTAAGTATCGTCGCTAATGGCTATGAAGATATTGCCGAGTCCTTTAATGAAACAAGAAAGAAAAACATGAAAGCAATGGTGTATAATATTGTTGAAAATATAAAAATAAAAGATGGTGATAGAATTTTAGATTTGGGTT
Source organism: uncultured Gammaproteobacteria bacterium (assembly GCA_964609365.1). Classification (GTDB taxonomy): domain Bacteria; phylum Patescibacteriota; class Patescibacteriia; order Patescibacteriales; family UBA12465. Next base: position 12,349 of record CAZSRC010000019.1, read on the forward strand.
GTGGAAATGGTAGGTTTTTAGATGTTTTAATTAAGGAAAAAAAAGAAATTAATTATTTTTATTTAGGCATTGATAATAGTTCTAAATTGATAAATTATGCCAAAAATGCTTATAAGCAAAATTTTAAAATAGTTAATATTGTTGATTTAAATAAAATGAAGGAAGACAATTTTGATTATATTTTTAGTTGGGCAGTATTTCATCATTTACCGGGGTCTAAAATAAGATTAAAATTTTTAGAATCTGTTTATAAAAAAATTAAAACAGATGGACTCTTTGTTTTTAGTGTCTGGAAATTAAGATCTAGAAAAGATTTTTTTAAACTAGCTCTTACTTCTTTTTTTGGTCAGTTATTAAAATTTAGGATTATAAATTTTGGAGATTTAATCTTTAATTGGAAAGGTAATAAAAATGGAGATCAAAAAGTTAGATATTATCATGCTTTTTCTGAGAATAGTTTAAAAAAATTAATTTCAAAAACTAGCTTTAAAGTGGAAAAATTTTTAGAAGATGATTTTAATTATTATTATATTTTAAAAAAATAATTGTATGTCTTTAATTTGTTCTATCTCGGGAATTAGAGGCACTATTGGTCCCGGTCAAGATAATTTAAATCCAGAAAATTTAATAAAATTTATAGCAGCCTTTTGTAGGGTTTTGTTTTTAAATAAAAAAAATAAAAAAAAATTAAAAATAGTTGTTGGTCGTGATGGAAGAATAAGTGGAAAAATGTTTTTATCCTTTACTATAAACACTCTTATTTCTTTGGGTGTTGATGTTTTAAATTTGGATTTAGCAACAACCCCAACAATTGAAATGGCAGTGATTTTAGAAAAGGCAGATGGAGGTATTATTATTAGCGCTTCTCATAATCCAATGAACTGGAACGCCTTAAAATTAATAAACAATAAAGGGGAATTTTTGGATAAAAAAGATGGAGAAAAAATACTAGAAGAGGTAAAAAGTTCTAATATTGATTTTGTTGATTTTAAAAATCTAGGAACATTAACAAGTAATTTATTTTATCACGATAAACATATAGATGAAATTTTAAAACTATCATTAGTTAATAAAAATAAAATAAAAAAGGCTAATTTTAAAATTGTTGTTGATGGTATTAATTCTGTTGGATCCTTAGTAGTTCCAATTCTTTTAAAATCATTGGGAGTAAAAAATATTTTCAATATTAATAGTGAGATAAATGGTAGTTTCGGACACAATCCAGAGCCCATTGATAAAAATTTAAAACAGCTTTGTCAATCAGTTAAGCATTATAAAGCTGATCTAGGAATAGCTGTTGATCCTGATGTTGATAGGCTTGCTATTATTAATGAAAAAGGAGGGCCAATAGGAGAAGAATATAGCTTAGTTGCCATAGCTGAATATGTTTTTAAAAATTTTTCTAATTTAAATAAAAAATATAAAAAAGGCAGCGTGTCTAATTTATCATCTTCTATGGCCCTGGAAGATTTAAGTATTTTAAATGGAGCTTTTTATGAAGCATCAGCGGTGGGAGAGGTTAACGTTGTAGAAAAAATGAAAAAAACAAAAGCAATTATTGGTGGCGAGGGTAATGGTGGAATTATTTATCCAGACTTACATTATGGTAGAGATGCTTTAGTTGGAATAGCTTTATTTCTTAGTTATTTAGCATCAGAAAAAAAGACTTGTAGTCAAATTCGAAATCTCTTACCAGAATATTATATTTTAAAAGAAAAGATTATTTTAAATAGCAATATTGATATAGATAAAATTTTATTAAATTTGGAAAAAAGATATAATCATTGTAAAATAATAAAAGAGGATGGTTTAAAAATTATCTTTTTAGATAAAAGAGCCTGGATACATTTAAGAAAGTCGAACACGGAACCAATTATTAGAATTTATTGTGAAGCAAAGAATAAAAAAGAGGCCTTGAGTATATTTGATAATTTTTATAAGATAATTATAAAATAATTTTAATAATATGAATAAAGTTATAATACTAGCAGCTGGCAAGGGGACAAGAATGAATTCGGAGTTACCAAAGGTTTTATTTCCTATAAACAAGAAACCAATGATTAAATATTTATTAGATTCAGTTATTGATTCTAATATTGATTCTAGGCCAATTTTAGTTGTTTCCCCATCAAATAAAGATCTAATTAAAAAGAGCTTGCATGATTATGAATTAAATTTTGCAATTCAGTTTGAGCAATTAGGAACTGG
>CAZSRC010000020.1:0-14400 GCA_964609365.1 uncultured Gammaproteobacteria bacterium
AATATCTATAAAGCCAATAGTGATTTCTCGGAGAGAAAAAATAATCTTAAATTAGCTCAAGATAGGATAGAGAAGATAATAATATATATTAGAATACTCAAAGATTTAAAACAAATAAATTTAAATAAATTTATTTGGTTGAATGAAAAAATAGAGACAATAAATAGACAATTAATTTTTTGGAAAAAGAAATCGTAAACTTGGGCCAGAGTTGTTTAGACCAAGGTTTAAATAAGAGTGCCTTAAATCAGTTCAATAATCCACTGAAAATTAAATTATTTTCAGTAATAGACCTTTTAGGTTATTTATTTATTTTTTCTTTTTAGTCAAATTAAATAAAAAGCACAGCGATTATTTAAAAACAGCAGGTAACCGTAATGACAGTGGTGACTTTAATAATCTCGGTGATAACACCAACCTCTGGTCATCATCTGAGAGCAGTCCTGGTAACTCTTGGAACCGTAACTTGAAATTAGGCAATTCCGAAGTTAATCGCAACAATGACAATCAGACCAATGGTTATTCGGTTCGTTGCTTGAGCCCTGATTATTAAAAATGAACATTATATAATGTTCATTTTTAATTAATAAGATAATTATAATAAAAATGGATCAACTTTTGGTAGATTTATTTCAAGCTTATTTTAATACTAGACAAAACAAGAGAAACACCCTAAGTGCTTTAGAGTTTGAGTTAAATTATGAAAAAGAAATTTTAAAGTTATATAAAGAATTAAAAGATGGAAGCTATGAAATTGGTAAAAGCATAATATTTATTATCTCTGACCCAGTTCAAAGAGAAATTGTCGCTTCTTCCTTTAGAGATAGAGTGGTTCATCATTTAATTTTTAATTATATTAATCCTATATTTGAGCCCACTTTTATTCATGATAGCTATAGCTGTAGGAAGGGCAAAGGGACTCTTTATGGTATAAAGAGAGTTAATAAATTCATTAGATCTTGTTCAAATAATTACAATAAAAAAACATACATTTTGAAGCTAGATATCTCTGGCTATTTTATGAGTATAAATAAAGAGATTTTATGGAATAAAATAAAAAGCACTTTATTAAAAAACAAGAATAAATGTAGCTTTGATTTTCTTTTAATCCTTTTTTTGATTAAAAAAGTAGTTTTTCATGATTATACAAAAAATTATATTATCAGAGGTAGTAAAGATGATTGGGCGGGATTACCAAGATCTAAAAGTTTGTTTTTTGCTAAAAATAATTGCGGACTACCAATTGGAAACCTGACATCCCAATTATTTAGTAATATTTATTTAAATGATTTTGATCAGTTTATTAAAAGAAAATTAAAAATTAAATATTATGGTCGATACGTTGATGATTTTATAATAATTAGCAACAATAAAGATAAATTAAAAAAATTGATTTATTATATTAAAAAATATTTAACAATAGAATTGGGCCTAGAAATAAACCATAAAAAAATGTATTTACAAGATTTTAAAAAAGGGGTTGACTTCTTGGGGTTTATAATAATGCCCCATAGAATTTATATTAGAAACAGAATAAAGAGCAATTTTTATCTTAAAATTAAGGAGATAAATAATATAATAAAGAAAGACGATTATGAAAAAAATAAGTCCAACATTGTTTTGTCAATCGTTAATTCATATTTAGGAACAATGAAGCATGGCAATACTTATAATTTAAGAAAAGAGACATTAATAACAAAGCTTCACTCTAGTTTTTTTAATTTTTTTAAGATAGATAACAGTAGGGAGGATTATTATTTAAAGATAGTAAAAAGGGGTGGGGCATATGTGAATTCTATCAACTAATTCGCAACACCATCTACGGGATTGCCCACAAACAAAGATCTGCCCAAACCTTACACGGTGAAAAGCTTTTATTTTTTAAAAAAAATTGCTATAATGATATTATAAAATTAATATTTTTATAATATTATGAAGAAAAAAATTGCTATTATTTTAGTTATTTTTGTTTTTTTATTAACATCTGGAGCTGCTTGTAAAAAAGAAACAATTGAAGAAGCTACAAAGCCGATAACACTTAATTATTGGAGGGTTTTTGATGGACCAGATGATTTTGCTGAAATTATTAGTGAATACAACAAACAACACCCATATATTAAAATTAATTATAGAAAGCTTAGATATGAAGAGTATGAAAGTGCTTTATTAAATGCCTTTGCTGAGGACAGGGGCCCTGATATATTTTCTATTCATAATACATGGATAAAAAAATATGAAAGCAAAATTGAAGCAATGCCAGACCAAACTACAATGGTTTTTCCTGTTTTAAAGGGCTCTATCAAAAAAGAGATTGTTCCGGAAACCAGAGTAATGAGAAGTATAAATTTAAGAGAACTAAAACAAAATTTTGTTGATGCTGTCTATTCAGATGTTGTTATTAATAATAAAGTATATGGTCTTCCTTTATCTGTTGATACTTTGGCTATGTATTATAACCAAGATTTATTTGATGCTGCTGGAATTGTTGATGTCCCCAGGTATTGGAATAGAGAATTTCAGCAAACTGTAAAAAAGTTAACCAAGCAAGACTTAAAAGGGAATATTCTACAATCAGGAGTTGCCCTCGGGGGATCAAAAAATATTGAGCGCTATAGTGATATTTTATCTGTTTTAATGATGCAAAATGGTGCAAATATGTTAAGTGATGCTGGTCAAGTATTATTTAATATTGTTCCAGCCGGTTCTCAAAGCAGGGACTACAATCCCGGATTAATGGCTTTAAGATTTTATACTGATTTTGCTAATCCAGTAAAGGAGGTCTATTCTTGGAATTCAAGTCTTGATAATTCTATTAATACTTTTGCCTCAGGAAAGGCTGCTATTATGTTTGGATATTCCTATCATCTTCCGGTTGTAAAATCTATTGCTCCTAAATTAAATTTTTTAGTAGCACCACTACCTCAAATTGAGGGATCTAGTGGTACAATAAATTTTGCTAATTATTGGGTGGAGGTTGTTTCTAAAAAAAGCCAATATAAAAACGAAGCTTGGAATTTTGTTCAATATTTGACAAGTGCTGAAAATTCACAAAAATATTTAACAAAAACAAAAAAACCAGCCGCTCTAAGATCTTTATTAGTAGCACAAAGAGAAAATCTAGAAATAGGTATTTTTGCCGATCAAGTTTTAACAGCAAAAAGTTGGTACAAGGGCATGGGAGCTAATTTAATGGAAGATTTTTTTGCTCAAATGATTGATGCTGTTTTAAATGATGAAGAAAATAAAACAATAGAATTAATGAATTTATATGCAAATAGAATTCAACAAACAATTAAATAATTTCAAAAATTAAAATAATTTCAAAATTATGATAAAAAAAATAAAAATATTTAGCTTGAGTTTTTTACTATTTTTTTTGTTATTTGGTTTTACTTTTGCTTCTAACGACCCAATAGTTCCCCAGGGATCTGCATATGAATCCGGTGACTACGAGTTAAGTGACTTGTTACAAGTTGGAGTAAATGTTACAAAAATTATTTTAGGTGTAGTGGGTTCATTGGCTCTTTTGATGTTTGTTTATGGTGGCATTGTAATGTTAATTTCTGCTGGAAATAGTGAAAAAGTTTCTCAAGCCAAGGGAATTTTAACGGCAGCAGTTATTGGTTTAATTATTGTTTTTGCTAGTTATTTAATAATTCAGTTTGTAATGAAATCTCTTGGAGTTAATTGGCAAGGAAGTACTGCTCCTATAATTCAATAAAATATGACTGATTTTATAAAAAGACCAGTCTCTTTAGACCAGGATTCAATTGGTATTTATGTAAAAAAAATTAGAGAAAGAAGAAAAATAAATTTAGCAGATATTTCTAGTGAAATTAATGTTAGTCTTAGATATTTAGAAGCAATAGAATCTGGGTCCTATAAAGATTTACCAAAAGGAATATATTCAAAAATATTTTTTAAAAAATATATTGAGTATCTTGGAATTAGGCATAAAAACATTGTTAATGATTTTGTTAAGGAGCAAAATAGAAATCAAAACTTTGAAAGTAATATTTTTTTTAATAGAGTTGTTGATTGGAAAAATTTATTATCCTTACCAAAAATAATAAAAAATATTTTAATCTCAGCATTAATATTAATAATTTTTATTTATTTATATGTTTATTTTAGAAATATTTTTGCTCCTCCATTTTTAGAGATAGATAACCCCAAGAACAATGAAATTATTAATATCTTTAGTATTAATGTCTCTGGCTTAACCGAGGCGGAAAGTGAATTAAAAATAAACGGGCAGTTAATACTGATTAATAAAGACGGAGCTTTTAATGAAGATGTTCATTTAAAATCAGGTGTTAATGTTATTACCATAAGTTCTAAAAAAAAATATAGCAAAGAAAAAATTGAGATTAGACAAATTTTAGTTGAAAATTAACTTTATATAAAAATATGAATAATTCAAAAAAAAATAATTTATTAGATGTTGATTCTTTAATAAATAGAACTATCTCTGCCGATGATAAAAATGTTGCTGATTTAGGTTGCGGATCTTTTGGTTATTTTGTTTTTCCTTTAGCCAAAAAAATAGGAAACCATGGTCAAGTTTTTGCAGTTGATATAGTTAAAGAAAACCTTGAATCAATTAAGCAAATGGCTAAGTTAAATAATTTAACTCAAGTGCAAGCTATCTGGAGCAATCTAGAGGTCTATAAGGGGACAAAAATAGAGGATAATTATTTAGATGCGGTTTTTTTAGTTAGCACTCTTCATCAGTCAGAAAAATTTATTGAAATTTTAAAAGAATCTGTTAGAATGTTAAAATCTGGTGGAAAAATGTTAATAGTTGAATGGTTAGATGATAATCCTATTGTGGTAAATAAAAATATTAAAAAAATTGATAAAAATTTTATCAAGATAAATTTGGAAAAACTTAATCTTAGACTAAAAGATGAGTTTTTTGCGGGAGACCATCATTATGGACTGTTATTAATAAAAAATTAATTAAATAATTTATGAAAAATTTATTAAGTTTCAATTATTGGTTTGACTTGGGCCCAAGTTCTTTTATTTATCTAGCTCAAGTTTTGTTTTTTGTTTTTTTATTGTTACTTTTTTTATTTGGTGTTTTTTTGATGTTCTATAAAAAGAAGGCTGGCCCTTATAAGTTTTTAGCAAACAAGTTATATGAATTTAGTTTCGTTAATTTATTTTTAGGGGTTCTTTTATTTTTCTTTGATTATCAAAACGTCTATCTTTTATCAGCTAGATTTTGGTTTTTATTGTGGATAGCTTTTATGGTTTATTGCTTACTAGCAATTTATAAAAAATATAAAAAAAATATAGAGAGAAAAAAAGATTTTAAACAAAGTCAGGATTTTAAAAAATATTTACCATAAAAAAATGGAAAAAAGAAAGCTCCTGGGCCTAAAGGGGGAGTCTCTTGCTTTAAAATATTTAGAAGAAAATTCTTATAAAATTTTAGAAAAAAATTTTAAAATATCTAGATTAGAAATTGATATTATTGCTCAAAAAAACAACGAAATTATTTTTATTGAGGTTAAAACCAGAAGAAGCAATTCTTTGGAGGAGGTAGAAAATTCTTTTAAAAAAGCTCAGATTTCTAGAATTAAAAAAGCTATTAATATTTATGCAGAATTAAAAAATATTAATCTTGAAAATATTAGATTTGATTTTATAGCAATTGCTTTTGATCAGGGAGCCGAGAGGGTCTCTCTAAAGCATTTTGTGGACATACTAAAATGATACTAGGTATCATTTTTTAATTTTATTAGTTTTTTAATAAAAATAAAAGAATCTTTGAGTAGTTTTATTTTACTTTTTCTTTTTTCGTATCTATTTTCCTTCCAGTTTACAGGAATTTCTTTGATTTTAACATTGTTTCTCTGACAAAGAATTAATAATTCTGTATCAAAAAACCAGGCCTCATCTTTAATTTTGGGGCTTATTTTTTTCCAAGTATCCCTTTTTATTCCTTTAAACCCGCATTGCAGGTCAGAGAAGTTATGTTTTATTATTTGTTTAGATAATAATATATAAAGCTTAGAGCTGATACTTCTGATTATTGATCTTTTTGTTTTTGAGTTTTTTAGCAATCGAGAGCCTATTACTAGTTCAGCATTTTCTTCTAAAAGCGCCTTTAGTAAGTCATTGATATTCTCTAGGGAAACCGCTAGGTCAATGTCCATATATATTAAAATGTCAGAATTACTATAATTAAAATATTTTTTTATAGCACCGCCCTTACCTCTTTCTTTTATTGTAAATATTTTTATTTTAGTATTTTTATTGGCAATTTCCTTGGCGATTAATTCTGAGTTATCACTTGTCCCATTTATAATTAAAACTAAATCCCAGTTAAAATTATAATTTTGTTTATTTAAAAAATTAAATAAATAAATTAAATTTTTTTTAATTAAAAACTCTTCGTTGTACGCCGGTAGGGCAAAACTAATTTTCATTCTTTTTATAAATAATACTAATTGAATCTTCGTATATTTTTTCCCAGTTTTTATCAGATTCTAGAAAGTTTATTAAATTTTTATTTATTTTTAGTTTTTCATTATTCATTTTAAAGATATTTTTATCCAGCCAGTTTAGTTTTGTTTCATTATTTTTTTGTATAAAAAATAAATTAATTTGATATTCTTTTATTTTTTCTTCAAGTAATTTTTCATTGTCCACAAAAAAATTCATATATTCTTCTAGGTAGCTATGATTATTTAGCTTTTTTTGTGGTTGCCTTCCATCTATAAATATTTTTTGCTCTGGATATTGATGAATCATAAACCCTCCCCAGGCATAATTATTGAAAACTCTTACTTCACCTGGATTGCTATTATTTTTGAGAAAATTTATGGCCTGGCAGGGATAGTCATAACAAAAACTAGAAAAAGGATTTTTTTTCCAATTAATAGAAATTATCAACAAGCAAGAAACAGTTACTAAAATAATTATTAAATATATCTTTAAGAATAAATCAATTTTTTGTTTTTTTATATTTAAAAAAATATCCTTAAAGTCATTATAAATTATAATAGATATAATCGGTAGAGAACTTATAAATAAAAGCGGAAAATGCCTTTTTGATTTTATGGCCAGGAGAATAAATAAAAATAAAAGAGAAAATGACCAGAGATCTATTTTTTTATTTTTTTGTTTACTAATTAGATAAATTATTATTATTGCCAATATTAATCCTATGTAAAATAATTGCCAATACATAAATGGAAAATGAAACTGAGATTGCCATTCAGATATTATTTTTAAATAAGCTGAATTTTTATAGGAGTAAAGAAAATCAAAAAGCTTTATTCCATAGGGTGTTAACAGGCTCATCAAACTGGAAACTGATATTGTTATAAAGAAAATTTTTAAATCTTTTGTTGTTAGTATTTTTTTAAAGCTAATAAATTTTTCTAAAAATTTTTTTAAAAAAAATATTTTTTCATAAATAATTTTTTCTACTATTTTAACGCTTAAATAAAAAAATAGAATAAAAATACCCATTAAGAAGCCAGCATGTAGGTTCGCCCATAGATAAATAAGAATACTTAAATAAATTAAATTTTTGTATTTTTTGTATTTTTTTTCTATAGAATTTTTTTCAAAAAAATAAATAAAAATTAATAATAAGGATAAAAATAAAATACTTAACTCTTGTATTCTTATTCCTAGATGGGGAAACATGGCCTTTAGTCCAATTATTTCTATTACAAATAGTAAAAAGATAAAATTTTTATTTTCAACTATTTCTTTTTCTATAAAATTGTTTATATTAAACAGGCAAAAGACAATTATTAATGCAAAAATTATATTTAAAGCGAGATAATTGTAATTAGTATAAATTATAAAAATCAAAAAATCAGATAACCATTCATGGTTTATCCAGCTTGTGTCAGCGTTTTCAAAGACATAGTTATGATTATCTGTTAAATTTACCTGCCTGTTTAGATAAATTTCCTCCCCAGCTTTTAGGTGCCAAGGAAAATCTGGGTCTAAGTATGATAAAGAGTTTTTTAATAATAATAAAAAAAACAGTATATAAAATAAAGCTTTTATTATATTTCTTATGCTTATTTTTCTCATTTTTTTATTTTTAATTTTATTTTATTTTATTATAGCAAATATTGTTATTTTTTTAAATCTATGTTATAATTTCTATGTATTGAAATTAAAATTAAAACTAGAAAGGTGGTGAATTATGAAGAAAAAAATACTTAGTTTATTTATAGTTTCCTTGTTTTTAGTTCCTATTTTTGCTTTTGCGACAACTCCTGACGTTAATACTACTTTTGGTTTGGGGTTTGTTCAAGGGGGTGGTCCTGGCAGCGATAATGGAATTAATCTAGGAAAAAAAGATCCAAGAACGATGGTTGCTCAGCTTATTAATGTTATTTTAACATTATTAGGTATAGTTGCTGTTGTTATCGTTTTACTTGGTGGCTTCAAATGGATGACCGCTGGTGGTAACGAAGAGATGGTTTCTGAAGCAAAAAAATTATTAGGAGCCGGTGTTATCGGTTTGGTTATAATTTTAGCTGCTTGGGGAATAGCTAGTTTTGTGTTAAATGAATTAATGAAGGCTACTCAATAGCTAAATTAATTAATTTCTATAGTCGATTTTGGAAGTTAAGGTGCTTATTTTTAGAAATAAGCACCATTCTTATCGGTATTTATTTTTTAAGTATCGATAATAATGGTATCTTAAATTTTTTTTAAAAAATATTATATGAAAAATAAAAAATTTTCTAATCTTTTCCTTATACCCATTTTTGTTTTTTTATTTCTGTTTTTATTCTTAGCTAGTAATATTAGTAATGCATCTTATGGACTTGAGCAAACTGCTAATTATAGCAAAAAAACAAAAACAGCTTTTAGTGTTTTGTCCGTTGGCAGTGATTCTGGTAAGTTTCTATCAAGTAGAGCCGGTATCTTAATAGGTGCTATTTTGTCTTTTATAGGCATTATTTTTATGATATTAATAATTTATGGTGGTATTTTATGGATGACTGCTACTGGAAATGAACAGCAAGTTACAAAAGCCAAAGGCCTTATTTTTCAAGCGGTTATTGGTTTAATTATTGTCTTATCTGCTTATGCTATAACAGCCTTTATTGGTAGACAGTTGACAGACTCAAATCCAGCCTTGTCTCCATTAGAGCAATCAGCAAACTAATTTTTATAATATGAAAAATATAAAAAAAATTAAACTACTTTTATTCATTTCTTTTTTTATATTTTTTTTAAATTTAAACACTTCCTTAGCTTTTTTTGAGCAAAATACTGGCCTTAAAACTACTGCTGATAAAACTGGTCATAGTCAGCAAAAAATATTTAATAGTGCCTCCTCAATAGATTCTGGAATAGGTTTTATTATTAGTGTGGGGCTTTCTTTTATTGGCGTTATCTTTATGGTTCTTTTAGTTTATGGAGGGATTTTGTGGATGACGTCTACTGGAAATGATCAACAAATAGAAAAAGCTAAAAATATTATTATTCAGTCTATTATTGGTCTAGCTATTGTTTTACTTGCATATGTGATAACCTTTTTTGTTATTAATGCTTTTTCTGGTCAAAATTTATTAGATTAATCTTATGAACAAAAAAATAAAAAAAATAATTTTTATTTTAAGCTGTTTTCTGTTTTTTGTTTTTATAAGCAACATTGCTGTGGCTGGGGTTGGTAATTTGTCAGATGCTTTTAAGGTTGATGATGGTAGAGTTTATGGAGAGAAGGATAGACTTGATTCTGCTGCTTATAATATGGGTTTTGATGTTGGTAGGTCAGCTGATCAAGGTGGTGCAAGCCCAGAAAGAGTTATAGCTTTGATAATTAGTACAGTACTAAGTTTGTTAGGGGTTGTTTTTATAATACTTATAATTTATGGTGGTATTTTATGGATGACTGCTGGGGGTAATGATCAACAAATAGAAAAATCTAAAAAAATAATAACTAGGTCAATAATCGGTCTTTCTATTGCATTATTAGCTTATGTTATTAGTGTATTCATTATTAATATTTTCGTTTCTCCTTCTCCAGCTGATAATAGTATTGGCCAATCTCAGTATAGTGAACCATATTTTTAATAATATAATCTTTTAAAAAATATTTATGATTAAAAAAAATTTTAAGCAAGTTATTTCTGTTTTATTTTTAGTTTCTATGCTTTGTATTCCATTTTTAGTTTTTGCTAGCGGTGTTCAAAGCGGAGTTGGTGTTTTGGATAAATTAGAAACAGTTGGAGGTGCTAGTGGCTATGCCGAGGCTGATGAAACCTCTCTAGCCAGATCCTTGGGTGTAATTATTAATGTAGCGCTTTCTCTATTAGGTATTATTTTTATAATACTTATAATTTATGGTGGATTTCAATGGATGACCGCTGGTGGTAACGAAGAGATGGTGAAAAAGGCTAATTCTAGAATAGTTAATTCTATCATTGGCTTAGTTATAACTCTATCGGCTTATGCTGTCTGGAGTTTAATTGATAGACTTTTTATTAGTAGAATTCAATAATATGAAAATAAAAAAAATAATAATTACATTTTTAGTTTCAATTTTTTTAATCCCTAATTTTTCTTTTGCTAGCACAACGCCTGACAGCATTTCAGGAAGATCAAGGAGTCAGGTTGCTGTTTTTCAAAGTGAGGCAAATTTTTCATCAGCTCCAGCTGAGAATATCATAGCCACAATTATTAAGACAGCTCTTTCTTTGTTGGGTATTTTATTTATTATTTTAATGATTTATAGTGGGTATCAATGGATGACTGCTGGCGGAAATGAAGATACTGTTAAAAAATCTAGAAGCAGAATAATAAATGCTGTTATTGGTCTTGTTATTATTGTTCTAGCTTATTCAATAACCACTTTTGTTTTCAGGAGTTTGCCGGGTGGTCCTAGTGGTGCGAATTCAGGTGCTGGTGGAACAGGCGAGATAGTTTCTCCGGCAAATTAATATAGAAATACAATATAAATAAAAAATATTTTTTATAAAAAAAGAAGCATCTATTGTCAGATGCTTTTTTTATTTTTTTGATTTACCTACCATGAAGATCCGCCCCACAATCCCCAGAATACATCACGTCCATTAACGTTGTGTGTTCTGTGAGGCTCTACCGTAAACCTTATAATAGTCGGAGTTCTTTGGTTAGTTGCCTTAACGGACCCTTCGTATACTCCCGGAAGAAGGTAATCCGTGATACTTTGGCCTCTTCCTAATAGGAAAACCTTTTGATAAGTGTTACCAGGGTTGATTCCAACAATTCTTACCTCCAATTCTTGGTAGGTATATTTGTTGATCACAACTCCTTCTAATCCAACACTCATGTTGGGAGCTGCGATTTTGGCATTGTTGCTGTTGCCATCTGCTACCTTTCTTGTTAGGTAGGCATTGGCATCGGCCTGTGCTACTATCGCATAACTCTCTGCACCATTTCTAGCGCTAATGGTTCTAGCAGAGTAGTTGCCCTGATCACCATTATAGCTAATGTTACTGCCTATTGGGTTTCTTGCTTCTCTGGTGCTTTTAGTTGTCTCCTGTTTTGTAGGCGTTGACTCTCTTTCCATCGCTCTTTCGATTAATGGTCCGTAGAAATCATCTACCTTTTTTACCTCCTCAATTTTATCGTCTGGATGAATATTCATCTTTTCGATTTTTTTGACTTCTTTGTTTCTTTCTTTTATTAGTTTGTCAGAACTAATTTGTCCCGAAACCATAATAGACAAGAATAAAACTGCTATAATTAAAAATAATTTTTTCATGGCTTGCTTTTTTTTGGTTAATACTTCTAATTTTGAAATTTTTTAAAATCAGGAGTATTAACCAAAAATTTGTTAAAGAGCCATTTAATATTTTTAATAATTATATTATAGCATATTTTCTAATTTTTGTCAATGGCCTAAAAAAACCTCATAAATATACCCTTTTTCGCCTTTTCTTTGTTATTTACTGCTATAGTTGTCTTTATTATAGAGTCTGGTATTAAGGATATGCTGTCTATACCACATTCTACTAAAAATTCAGCAAAATCTGGAAAGTCACTTGGGGCCTGACCACAGATACCGACCTTGGTTTTACTTTTTTTAGCAACTGATATCAAATTTTTAATTAAAATTTTTACAGCTTCATTTTTTTCATTAGAAATGCCTGCCACTTCTAATGTTCCTCCAGAGTCTCTATCAATTCCCAGGGTTAGTTGAGTTAGATCATTTGAGCCTATTGAAAATCCATCAAAAATTTTAGCAAATTTTTCTGCCAAAATAATATTAGCAGGAATTTCTGCCATAACATAAACCTCTAAACCATTTTTCCCTCTTTTTAATCCATTGTCTTCCATTATTTTTAAAACTCTTAAACCTTCTTCAACTGTTCTGCAAAAAGGTATCATTATTTTTACATTAGTTAAACCAAAATCATCTCTAACCTTTTTTAATGCAGCACATTCTAATTTAAAGGCTGGTAAAAAATCCTTAGAATAATATCTGCTAGCACCACGCCAGCCAATCATAGGATTTGATTCAGCTGGTTCATACTCCCTTCCTCCTATTAAGTTGGCATATTCGTTGGTTTTAAAATCTGATAACCTAACTATTACATCTTTTGGATAAAATCCAGCCGCTAACATAGCTACGCCCTCAGCAAGCTTATCAACAAAAAATTGACTTTTATTTTTATGAGTTTCAGTTATTTGGTCTATTTGTTTTTTGGTTTTTTTATCTTTTATTTTTTTATAATTTATTAATGCTAGTGGGTGTATTTTTATATAGTTATTAATAATAAACTCTAACCTAGCTAGGCCAACCCCATCATTTGGTATAAAAGAGTTTAAAAATGCTGTTTCCGGTTCTGCTATGTTCATCATTATTTTTGTTTTTGGTCTTTTTAATTTTCCAATATCTGTCCTTTCTATTTTAAAAGGAATTTTTCCTTGATAAACAAAGCCAGTCTCACCCTCTGCGCAACTAACAGTAACATATTCCCCTCCTTTTAATTTTTTGCTAATATCATTTGTTCCAACGACACAAGGTATTCCCATTTCTCTAGAAATTATAGCGGCATGACAAGTTCTGCCACCTTTATCAGTGACTATAGCTGAGGCAATTTTCATAATTGGCTCCCAATCTGGATCAGTCATGCTTGTTACTAAAACTTGTCCTGCTTTAAATTTTTTAATATCCTTAACACTCATTATTCTATTGACTTCACCGCTACCAATTTTATTTCCAACACTTTGACCGGTGCTAATAGTTTTTCCCTTTTTTTGTATTTTATATCTTTCTAGAAAATTTAAATTTTTTGCGCTTTCTACTGTTTCTGGTCTAGCCTGAATTATATAGAGTTTTTTATCTTTGCCATCATAAGCCCATTCTATGTCCATGGCCTTTCCGTAATGCTTTTCAATTATCATTCCCCACTTTGCTAGTTGTAAAACATGTTGGTCACTTATTGATTGCTTAATTTGGTCTTCTTTTTTTACCGGAATATCTTTAACTGGTTTATTGTGATTTTTACTGTAAATCATTTTTATTTCTTTTTTCCCTATGGATCTATAAATAATTTTTTTACTTGGCTTGAAAACAAAAAATTGATCAGGATTAACTTTTCCTTGAACAATATTTTCACCTAGTCCATAAATAGAATGAACTAAAACAACATCTTTAAATCCAGATTCAGTGTCAATTGTAAACATAACACCAGAAGACCCAATGTCTGAACGAGACATTTTTTGAATTCCAACTGATAGGGCTATGTTAAAATGATCAAAGCCTTTATCAGTTCGATAAGAAATAGCTCTATTAGTAAATAATGAAGCAATACACTTTCTAACAGCTAAGAGTAAATCTTTTTCACCTGAAATATTTAAAAAACTTTCTTGTTGTCCAGCAAAGGATGCGTCTGGTAAATCCTCCGCTGTTGCTGAAGATCTTACAGCAACATCTATATTTTCTCTTTTATAAAAACTAGATAATTTTTTATAAGCTATTATTATTTCTTTCTCTAAATCTTTTGGTATTTCTGTATTTAATATTATTTCTCTAACCTTAGCGCCTCTTTCCATTAAATTTTGAACCTTATGAGTGTTCAAGTCTTTGAAAATTTCTCTAATTTGTTGTTTTAGGCCACTTTTTTCCATAAAATAATTATAAGCCTCGGATGTTGTGGCAAAACCATAAGGAACATTAATTCCTTTTTTTGATAATTTTTGATACATTTCTCCCAATGATGCATTTTTACCACCAACCATAGGAACATCAGATATTCTTAGTTCATCGAAAAATTTTATAAATTTTTTTTGAGACATAATTTTATTTTATTAATTTAATTTTATGTTTACATTATAACATTTTTGTATTTAATTGAAAATATATGTACGGTTGCAGAGTTAATGTTACATTCTGTGGATAATTAATATTATTTAATG
>CAZSRC010000021.1:0-14225 GCA_964609365.1 uncultured Gammaproteobacteria bacterium
AATATGCGAACTAAATTTTCTAGTGAACAAATTGATAAATTAAGATTAAATCCATGTGTATTTAATTGTACAGCTAACTCAATTAACTATACTTTTGAGTTTAAAAAACGTGCCTTAGAACTAAATGATATTGGAATTAATGCTAGAGAAATTTGGCTAAGGTCAAATTTTGATACATCTTGGTGGCGCAAAGGATATTTTAAAGAAACTATTAGAGATTGGAAGAAAATTGTAGATAAAAAAGGAATAGAAGGATTAATTAGAATAGGTGGTATCCAATTTGATAAAGGTCCATCTCCAAATAGTTTTGATAAAGTTAAAAGACTCGAGCTCCAAGTTAAATATCTAAAAGCCGAAAATGATTTTTTAGCCAAGCTCCGGGCCAAAAGAGCGGAGTCAAACTCAGGCCGAATCAAAAATATAAAATAATTAAAGAATTAAATGATAATGTTAGTTTTTTATGTAAACTAGCTAAAGTATCAAATTGCGGATATTACAAATGGTTAAAACAGGCTGATAAGCCAGACAAGGACCACGATGATTATTTAAAGATTAAAGATATTTTCGAAAAAGGAAGGGGCAGATATGGCTGGAGAAGCATCAAAATGCATTTACCAGAAATGAATCATAAAAAAATTCAACGAATTATGAGAAAATATGAATTAGTTACCAAGGTCAGAAAAAGAAATCCATATAAAATAATTATGAGAAAGAGGCTGGAACATCGAAGATTCCCGAACATATTGCAAAGAAAATTCAAGCAAAATATTCCATATAAAGTATTTTGTACTGATATAACATATTTACCGTTTAGAGATAAATTTGCCTATTTATCGGTTATTAAAGATATTGCTAGTGGTGAAGCGGTGGCCTGGAATGTTTCAACTCGTCCAGATATGAAACTAGTAACAGAAACTATGAGTCAAATCAAGCCAAGTTTAATTACAAATACTTTAATTCACTCCGATCAAGGATTTCACTATACTAATCCAAATTATATTAAAATTATACATAAAATGGGCATGAAACAGTCTATGTCCGGTAAGGGCAGTTGTATTGATAACGCTCCAATTGAATCATTCTTTGGTCATTTAAAAGATGAGGTTGACTACAAAAAATGCCAAACATTTGAAGAGTTATATTTTAAAATTAATAATTATATGATATATTACAATAATCAGAGAAAACAATGGTCGAAAAACAGAATGGCCCCCGTAGAGTATAGAAACTATCTTTTAGCCCAAAATCGAGGGGGTGGGTAGTGGGTTTAAAAGTGTCTACTAAATGGGGTACGGATCACATTGACAAAAGTATATCAATTATGATATGCTTTTTTGTTATAGCACTTTTACAAATAGATTAAGATTAGATTAATTATTGAGTTTGTTATAATTAGTAAATTTAATAATTAATCTAATTGTTAATTAAAACATAAAAAAGATATAATAATGGAAGAAAACATTAAAAAAGTTTGGGAAAAAATCTATCAAGAATGGTTTGATTTAAAAAAAGATTTTTCAGAAATTAAGATTTCTGAAAAATATAAACCTGAAAAACATTTTGCAATTATTGTTGCCCAAGAATTAACAATAGATGATATTATTGTTGGTATTCGTAAAAATTTTAATTTAGGTTTATACAATGAAGGCTTGGGATCCTTGGTTATTAAAAATGAGCGCACATCTAAAGATGGAGATTATATTGTTTTTTTTAATAAAAATATTGAAGCCGATGAAGAATTTAAAGATTTTTCAGCCAAAGAATTACAAGAAATTAATCACCATGGTATTACATTAATAGAGAGATTACTTTTAGAGGTTTTATATTTTAATGAAACCAAAAGACATCTAGATATTAATAATATAACTTTGTGCACCGCTTCTCGCGGTCCCAATAATAGGGTTTTTATTGCTCATTATATTAGTATTTGCAATGAATTTCGTGTTTCTTGGTTTGATCTCGATAATTATGGAGAATACTTAAGATCTCGAGCATTAATTAAATTTTAAGCTTTTAAATTTAAACTTTTTCTACGGAAAAAGTTTTTTATTTATCATAATTACCTTGAAAAAAAAATTAATAATTGCTAAAATATAAATATTAAAATAAGTTTTAATATTTAAAAAAGGAGGCAAAATGAGTGTTTTTATTTTTTTTCTAATTATTTTAGCGCCATTTCTAATTCTTTCTTTATTTTTATATTCTCTATTAAAAAAATTTTATATAGAAAAAAAATAAAGAAAGAGAAAGCTAAAAACAAAAAAACAACCCCCGAAGAGGTTGTTTTTTAATATCTAAATTATTTAGCTCTTTTAATTGGCTTTGAGCAAAAAATTAAGGTTGTTCCATTTTTATCTTTTATTGTAGAGCCATCTTTATTTACTGATTTTTCTACAAAAATTCTTTTTAATTCTTGTGGATTAATGTTTTCTTCTTTATTTAAAAAACTAATATATTTTATTTTTGGATCTTTAATACTTGGATAATAATTAACCAATATTTCTTTATTATTAAATTTTTCTTTTTTCCATTTAAAATCACCTGAAATTACTCTTCTGTTTATCATTTCAGCAAAATTTTCTGGAAAGTTTTGTTTAAATTCATCCATTGCTTCATTTATTTGTTTTTCTGAGTATTCCTCTTTGTTGATTTTATTGTCAATAAAATCTTTTGTAAACTTTTTTAATGCTTCAATTTCGGACAAGCTATATTCTGGCTTAATATCAATAATTCTTTTTTCTTTTTTTATACTTACCTTTTCTTTCGCTTTAATATCTTCTTTTTCCTCCGTTTCTTCTACCTCTGATCCATTTTTAATATATTCATAAAAACTTTCCTCATTACTAAAAGAATCAATTGTTTTTTCTTCAATTTTTTCAAATTCATTATCATCACTTAATTCCTCAAACTCTTCAGTATAGCGATTTAAAACAAGCTCTTCTTTGGCTACAAATTTTTCACTAGAATAGCTTTTTTTATTAATTGGATCATAATTTGGATCCTCCATCATTTTTTTTAAATCTTCTTTTTCTTGAAATGTTTTTGATTTTTCAATTTTTTCTTTGAAAAAAGGAATATCTCCGAATGTCATTTTTTCCATAAAATTAAAATTAATTTTTAAAATATATTATTATATTATACTATTTTTTTATATTTTTGTCAATAGTATTATTTTTACATGATTTTTTTATTCTTTTGAGAAGACAGCATATTTTTTATTTCATAGGGATTTTTAATATGCCACAAAACCACTTCATAACCATCGCTTCCAGCAGTGCTAATAGAAATAGTTCCTGTTTTAATAATTCTCTCTAATAAAGACTGACTTACACTAATATCTGTTATTCTATCATAATAAATAGTTTTTACATTTGTTTCTATCCAACCCCTTTTTACTATAACTCTTTTATTTGTAAAAATAAATTCATTGGATATTTTTAAATAAAAGATATTAAAAAATATTATAAAAGGAACTATTATTAACAAAAATATTAGTAATATAGTTATCCATATTTTGGTTATTTGCTCACTTACTTCCATGCTATTAATTTTAGGGAAGTTTAGTTTATTGCTTTCTATTCCATATTCTGAAAAACTTTCACTATTTTTTTCAATTATTTTTTGAGTACTGGAAAAACCAAAAACTTGAGCCTTGTCAGCAAAAAACAAAAAAATAGACACCGCCAAAAATATAAAAAAATATTTAAGTAGGGATCCTATTATTTTTATTTTTATATAACGATTGCAAACAGAGAAGTATTTTTTTATCTCCTCTCCTTCCGTTAAAGTTTTTTTAATTATATTGCTCATCATAATTTATAACTATATTTTAGCAAAAATTTTTAAAAAAATAAAATTTATGCTAAAATATGAACAAATTTTATTTAAATAAAAATTATCTAATATGAATAATATAAACAAGGATGTTTTTAAGATCGCTTATTTTAGCATGGAAATAGCACTAGAGGGCGGAATAAAAACTTATGCTGGAGGTCTTGGAGTTCTATCTGGTGACACTTTAAAGTCTGCTGCGGATATGGGTATTCCCATGATCGGAATAACTCTTTTAAATGATCAGGGATATTTTAAGCAAAAAATTAATAAAAAAGGAGAGCAAGTAGAGCTTCCGGCTAATTATGATTTTTCCAGATTAGAAAAGCTAAAGGAAACTGTTTTTATAAAAATAGGAAAAAATACAGTAAAGGTAGGGGTTTGGCTTTATAAAATTATTGGTAAAAATGGACATATAGTTCCTGTTTATTTATTGGACACCAAAATAAGGGGCAATAATATTATTCATCAAAAATTAACTGGAAATTTATATAAGTCTGATCGAGACTACAGATTAATGCAAGAAATAGTGCTTGGAAGGGCTGGCGTTAAAATGGTTAAAAAATTAGGTTATAAAAATATTAAAAAATATCATATAAATGAGGGACATGCTAGCTTAGTTTCTATTGAACTATTTTTAAATTCAAAAGAAAAAAATCTAAAAAGAAAAATTTTAGAAGTTCAGTCAAAATGTGTCTTTACTACACATACTCCTATTCAGGCTGGCCATGATATTTTTTCTATTGAATTATTTAAAGAACTTCAAAAGGATTTCCCTTTTAAAATTAAAGACTTGGTTAAAAATGGAGAAATAAATATGACAAAAATAGCCTTATTTTTTAGTGATTATATTAATGGGGTTGCGCTTAGTCACAGAGATGTTTCTCATAAAATGTTTCCAGATTATCCTATTTATTCAATTACTAATGGAGTTCACTCTGAGACATGGACCTGCAATAATTTTAAAGAAACTTATGATAAGTATATACCAAATTGGAGAAATTCAAGTCTGTCCCTTAGAAATGCTTTCAATATCCCGCTATCAGTTATTTGGAAGACTCATCAGAAAGCAAAAAAAGATTTAATAGATTATATTTATAAAAAACAAAAAATTAAACTAAATTTAAATGTTTTTACCATTGGATTTGCTAGAAGATTTACTGGATATAAAAGAAGTAATTTACTCTTTTATGATATTGATAGACTTTTAAAAATTAATAAAAATGTAGGTAAAATACAAATAGTTTATGCTGGAAAAGCTCACCCTAGTGATTTAGATGGCAAGGATATGATTAAAAATATTCATGAAATTAAAGAAAAATACAAAGATAAGATAAAAATTATTTTTTTAGAGGGTTATGAAATGGATTTAGCAAAGCTTATGATTTCTGGTGTTGATATTTGGTTAAACACTCCTCTTCCACCAAATGAAGCGTCTGGAACAAGTGGAATGAAAGCTGCCCATAATGGAGTTCCTCATTTTAGCACTCTTGATGGTTGGTGGATAGAGGGTTTTATTAATAGAAAGACAGGGTGGTCAATAGGCTCTAGAAGAGATCATTTAGATTTAAAAGATTTAAATAAACAAGATGCTGAAAGCTTGTATCATAAATTAGAAGAAAAAATATTACCACGATATTATAATTTTCCTAATAGATGGAGAGAGACAATGCGACATACTATTGCTATTAATGCTTCATTTTTTAACACAGAAAGAATGTTACAACAATATATTCAAGAGGCTTATTTATAATTTAATATTAATATATTTAAAATAAAAAAATGAATAATAATTTAAAAAATTTTAAAGATCAGATAGAATGGCATTCTTTAAATATAGAGGATGTTTTTAAAAAACTTGATACATCGGAGCAGGGTCTTAAATCCGAAGATGTTTTTTTGAGACAAAAACAATTTGGCTTAAATAGACTACCCATTAAAAAAGCTCCAAGTATTATTGTTATTTTTTTTCATCAATTTTTAAGCCCTTTAATTTATATTTTAATTTTTGCTGGAATAGTTTCTTTATTTTTAAAAGAATATATTGACTCTATTTTTATTTTTGCTGTTATTATTTTAAATTCTGTTTTAGGCACTTGGCAGGAAAATAAAGCTGAGAAAAATGCGGCAGCCTTGCAAAATCTTTTAAAAATTAAAGCTAGGGTTAAAAGACATGGTTTTGAAAAGGATGTTGATGCTGAAGAATTAGTTATAGGGGATATTGTTTTTTTGGAGTCTGGGTCCAAGGTTCCTGCTGATATGAGAATTTTTGATGCCAAAAATTTACATATTGATCAGTCTTTTTTAACAGGAGAATCAGAGTTAGTTAATAAGTCTTCTGAAAAGAATAAAAAAAATGAATCTTTAAATAACAGAACTAGTATTGTTTTTGCTGGTTCATCTGTTGTTTCCGGTAGAGCTTGGGGCGTTGTTATAGAAATAGGTTTAAAAACAGAGGTTGGAAAAATAGCCGAAATAGTTAGCTCTGCTCAAAAAAGTAAACCACCACTAATAGTTAGAATGGAAAATTTTAATAAAAAAATTTCTTTTATTATTTTATTTTTTTGTTTAGTTTTTGCTATTATTGCTATTTATAAAGGATTTGAACCAAAGGATGCTTTTTTCTTAGTTGTCGCCCTTGCTGTTTCAGCTATTCCAGAGGGTCTGCCAGTTGCCCTGACAGTTGCACTTTCTATTGCTACAACCAGAATGTCTAAAAAAAATGTAATTGTTAGAAAATTAACAGCTGTTGAGGGCCTTGGTAGCTGTACCATGATTGCAAGTGATAAGACCGGAACGCTTACCTTAAATCAACAAACAGCAAGGCAAATTTATTTAGCATCAGGCAAAACACTAGAATTAAGTGGTCAGGGGTATAATGGTGTTGGTAAAATAAACAAAGAAGATGAACTCAGTAGTTTTGAAAAAAATAATCTAGAAAAAGTTGTTCGATCAGTTGTTTTAGCTAATGAGGCTAAACTTTGGCGATCAAAAAAGGTTTGGCACCATCACGGAGATTCAATGGATGTTGCTTTTTTGGCAATCGCTTATAAGGCTGGATTTAATATAGATGAAATAAAATCTTCTATTACTAATATTTTAGATATTAGTTATGAGTCAGAAAGAAGATATGCGGCAAAAATTTATTTTGATAAAAAATTACAAAAAAATAAAATTTCTATTAAGGGTTCAGTTGATAAGATTCTAGGTTTTTGTTCACATATTAAAAGTGAGAAAGAATTTATTAATATAGACAGAGAAAAGATAAGAAAAAAGGGAGTTGAATTAGCTTCTCTTGGATACAGAGTATTGGCAGTCGCCGAGGGGGACTATGAACTAGAGGATGGTCTCAGTATAGAAAATTTTAATGATAAAAAAATAAAAAACTTAGAATTTTTGTCTCTTGTTTGTTTTATTGATCCTTTGAGGCCAGAATCAAAAGAAGCTGTTTTAAAATGTAAACAAGCTGGTGTCGAAGTCTCAATGATAACCGGAGATCATCCAGCTACTGCTTTATTTATAGCAAAGGAACTTTCTATAGCTTATTCAGAAAAAGATGTTATAAGTGGAGATAAATTGGACCCTGGCCATGATGAGATTAATCCTGAATTTTTAAAAATAGTTGCAAGTACTAAAGTTTTTGCTGGAGTTTCTCCCCTACAAAAATTAAAAATAGTAAAAGCATTAGTAAAATTAGGTCATTTTGTTGCGGTTACTGGTGACGGAGTTAATGATGCCCCGGCATTAAAACAAGCTAATATTGGTGTTGCTATGGGCTCGGGAACTGATGTTGCCAAAGAAACCTCCACTATGATTGTTTCTGACAATAATTTTTCTTCAATTGTTAGCGGTATTGAGGAGGGTCGTTTTGCTTATAATAATATTAGAAAAGTTGTTTATTTTGTTATATCTAGTGGAGTTGCAGAGATAGCTCTGTTTGTATTAGCAATATTATTAGGAGTACCCTTGCCTCTTTTTGCAGCTCAGCTTTTATGGTTGAACGTTGTTACAAATGGAATTCAAGATATTTCACTTGCTTTTGAACCAGGGGAAAAGGGAGTTATGAATAATCCTCCTAGATCACCAAAGGAAAGTATTTTTAATAAATTAATGATAAAACAGACCGTCTTATCAGGGGCTGTTATTAGTTTGGTTACTTTTGCTTCTTGGTTTTATTTGGTTGATATTTTAAAATGGGAAGAGGATGTCTCTAGAAATATTATTTTAATGTTAATGGTTTTATTCCAAAACATCCATGCTTTTAATTGTAGATCAGAAAAAACCTCAGCCTTTAAAATGCCCTTAAAAAGAAATAAAATTTTATTATTTGGTGCGCTTTCAGCTCAGTTACTTCATGTTGCAATGACCTATAACCCTTTCATGCAAAAGGTTTTAAAAATTTCACCAATGACATTTAAAGAGTGGGGAATATTATTATTACTTTCATCAACTGTTTTATTAGCTATGGAAATTTTTAAATTATTTAACAAGGATGAAAAATAAAATAATTAATTTTTTAAAAAACAAAAAAATATTTATTATTTTGTTTTTACTAATTTTTTTATTAATTTTATTTTTGCTTGTTGATAACTTTTTTAAAAAAAATGAAAATAAAGTTTTAGTTAATGAAATTTTTATAAATTTAGAATTAGCAGAAAATTCTTTTGAACATTATTTAGGGTTAAGTAATAGAAATTTTTTAGATAAAAATTCAGCAATGTTATTTTTATTCCCTGAAAAAAATATAAGATCTTTTGTAATGAGAGACATGAAATTTTCTATTGATATTGTTTTTATTGATGAAAATATTATAAGCGATATTTATGAAAGACTTCCTTTTGAAAAAGAATATCAAAATATAAGCTATTCATCATCTATTCCAGTCAATAAAGTTTTAGAATTTAATGCTGGTTTTTGCGAAGAAAATAATTTAAAAGTTGGCCAAGAATTAAAATTTTTTTTAAAATAATTTGTAATTTTATATTGTTGATTTATTTTTTTTATGATATAATTATATTAGTTTTATATAGGAATTGGTCGGTTCCTATTCTAGTATTAAAATAACTTTTTACTAATATGAAAAAAGTAGTTAAGAAAAAAGTTGCTGCTAAAAAACCAGTAGCAAAGAAAAAAGTTGCTGCTAAAAAACCAGTTGCTAAAAAACCAGTAGCAAAGAAAAAAGTTGCTGCTAAAAAACCAGTAGCAAAGAAAAAGGTTGCTGCTAAAAAACCAGCTGCTAAAAAACCAGTAGCTAAGAAAAAACCAGTAGCAAAAAAGAAATAAACTTTTTTAACAAAAACTCCCTTATTATGAGGGTGTTTTTGTTTTGTATAGTAAAATAAAAAATTAATTGATTAATAATAAAAAGTTTTGTATAATAAAAACAAATTTAAAATAAGTTTATGTATTTAGAAAAATTAGAAATACAGGGTTTTAAGTCTTTTGCCAACAAAAATAAGTTGGTTTTTTCTGGTATTATTGACAATAAAGAAAGAAGAGGTATTACTGTTGTTGTTGGCCCTAATGGTTCAGGTAAATCTAATATAGCTGATGCTATTCGCTGGGTTTTAGGAGAGCAAAGCAGTAAACTTTTAAGAAGTAAAAAAAGTGAAGATGTTATTTTTTCTGGATCAGATAAAAAAGGTCGTTTAAATATGGCTGAAGTTTCATTATTTTTAAATAATGAAGATCTTGGGTTTTTTAAAAGAAAAAATAATAACCAAGATGATCTTCAATCTCAAATAGAGTTAGAAAAAAATAGAGAAGGTGATAATATTGACGCTTTATTAATGTTGCCTGAGATAGTTTTGACTAGAAAAATTTTTAGAGATGGAAATAGCGAGTATTATATTAATAATAGTAAAGTTAGACTTAGTGATGTTCAGATTTTTTTAGCAAAAGCTAACTTTGGTCAAAAAACATATAGCGTTATTGGGCAGGGCATGGTTGAAAATTTTCTTAATACTAGCCCAGCAGAAAGGAAGGCTTTTTTTGATGAAGCAACCGGAGTAAAACAATATCAAATAAAAAGAGATTTATCTCTAAACAAGTTAGAGCTTAGTCAAGAAAACTTATCAAAAATAGAGATGTTGTTAAATGAAATTGAGCCAAGGTTGAAAAGCTTAACAAGACAAGTTGGTAAGTTGAAAAAAAGGCAATCCCTGGAAGAGGAACTCTTAATAAGTCAGCTTAATTATTATAGTAAAATTTGGCAAGAAATAGAGTTAAAAATTTCAAGCCTTAAAGAAAATATTTCAGGATTAGAGTTTGAGAAAAAGGAACTAGAAACATCTTTATCTGAAAAAAGAAAAAAATTAGAATATATAAATCAAGGAGAGACAGTTGGTGAAGAATTTTATGATCTACAAAAAAGATTTTTATTTTTGAAATCTGAGCAGGAAAGAGCATTTAAACAGTTAGAGAGAATTTCTTTATGGCAAGGAATAAAAAAAGAGGAGGCAAGTAAAAATGGAGAAGAATCTTTTTCTATTTTAAACCAGGAAAAACAAAATTTATTAGAAATTATTGAAAAAACTAATAAATCTTTAGATTTTTTTAGTGGAGATTTTTCTAAGCATGAACTGCTAAGGGATAAAGAGTCTCTTGCTTTATCTCTAGAAAGGGATTATCAAGAAAAAAACAGAGAGCTTTCCAAAATAGAAGCCTGGATAGAAGTAAAATTAGAAAAACAAGGAAAATTTGATTTATCTTTCTTAAAAAATAAACAATCAGAGCTAAACCTAGAGATACCAGAATTAAAAAATTCATTAGCTTTGTTGCTTGACTCCACTTTAAATAAACAGAAAAAATTAGAAGAATTAAAATCCTTAGAACTTAATATTGAAAAAGAATTGTCTTTATTAGAGTCAGAATTAAGCAGGGCTCATATTGAAGAAAGCCCTTCTAATATCCAGAAAATAAATCAAGGATTAAAAAATTTAATAAAAAAAATAGAAGAAAATATTGATTTAAATGAGTTTTCATTATTTAAAAAAATTGTTAATGATATAAATATAGAAATAAAAGAACTATTAAGTTTTTCTTCAGGGGATAGTTATCGTCACAAAATAGAATCAATAAGCAGTAAAATAAGTGACCTTAAAAATGAAAAAAATAATATAACTAAAAACTTATCATCCCTACAACTAGAAATCAATATAGAGAAAGGTAGAGAAAATAATTTTAAAAATGAATTAATAAAAAAAGAAAGAGATTTAATAGATTTATCTGATAAGATAACCTTAAACGAAGATGATAAGGGCGATGATTTTATTGAAAATAAAAAAAAGAAAGAAAAAATAGAAAAAGAATTAGCGGAAATAAATAATAAAATTAATTTAACAAGAAAAGAGATTATTGAAATTAAATTAGAAAAAGATGAATGGCAAAATAAAAAATCAGAAAATCAATCTCTTTTGCAAAGAAGCCAAAATAATTTAAATGAATTAAATAATAAACTAAATTTAATAAAAACAGACTCTATTAAAGTTCAATCTAAGCTAGAGGATTTGGAATATGAAATTAAGAACAATGCTTTTTTAAAGCAAGAATCCCTTAATGAAAATTCTAACTGGAATGATTTATTAGAAAAAGAATCAAATTTGATAAATAGTTTTCAAGAAAAAACAAAAGAAGAGCTTACCTTTCTTCAAGAAAAAATAGACAACTTTAATCAAGAGCAAGAAAATAAAAAAAGAGATTTAATTAATTTACAAAATAATATAAATGAATTAAGTTCATCTCTGTCTAGAATAAACTCTAAGTTAGGATCTTTTAAAATAGATTTAGCAAGGGAGGAGACTAGGGTAGAAGACTTAGAAAGTAATATTTTAGATGATAAGCTAGAATTAGAAAAAATTAAAAGCTATAAAGTAGATGATAACTTTATTAACAATAATTTAAAGGATGATATATATAAACTTAAAAATCAATTAGAAATGATTGGGGGGATAGACCCTGAAACAGAAAAAGAATATGAGGAAACTAAAAAAAGATTTGATTTTTTATCTGAACAAACCGATGATTTAAATAAAACTATCAAATCATTAGAGAAGGTGATAATTGAACTAGACACAGTTATTAAAAATAAATTTGATTTAGAGTTTAAACTTATCTCAGAGAAATTTAACGAATATTTTAAAATTCTATTTAATGGTGGAAATGCTAAAATTTTTCCGCTAAAAGAAGAATCCTTAGCTGATTTTGAAAAAAATTCTTCCTCTGAAAACTCTGAAAAAGAAGTTGTTGAAACAAGAGACTCTTTGGCTTTAAAAAATGTTAAATTAATAAAATATTTAAAAAAATATAATGCGATTGGCCTTTCTGGTGTTGATATTAGTGCCACTCCCCCGGGAAAGAAAATATCCTCAGTAAATATGTTATCTGGTGGAGAGAGGGCTTTAACAGCAATTGCTTTAATATGTGCAATTATTAGTGCGAATCCATCACCTTTTGTAGTTTTAGATGAAGTTGATGCAGCCCTAGATGAAGCTAACTCTGAAAGATTGGCAAAAATTTTAGATGATTTATCTAGTAAAACTCAATTTATAGCTATATCCCATAATCGAGCCACTATGAAAAAGGCCAATATTTTATATGGAGTAACTATGCAATCCGATGGAATTAGTAAGCTTTTAAGTGTTAAATTAGAGGACAATATTTCTTAATATTTTTATAAAAATTTCAAATTTTAAATCAACTCTTTAAGGGTTGATTTTATTTTAATTTTATATTTTTTTTGCTTAATTTTTATTAATTATAATTTATAATAAATATAATTATAATTAAAATATTTTTATGTCAGAAAAAGTGTTATCAGTTGCATTGATCGGCTTGGACGCACAATTAATAGAAGTAGAGGCTGATATTGGCGGTGGCGACCTAGGACTTTTTTCTATAGTCGGGCTTCCAGATAAATCTATTTCAGAGTCCAGAGAACGAGTTCGTAGTGCTATAAAAAGTATGGATATAAAATTTCCCAGAAGAAAAGTTTTAGTAAATCTAGCTCCGGCTGATTTTAAAAAACAGGGCCCGGGTTATGACCTAGCCATTGCCATTAGTATTTTATCTAACTTATATGAATTAAAAGAAGATTTTAAAAACTCAGTTTTCTTAGGTGAATTAGCATTAAACGGAGATCTTAGGCCTATTAATGGTATCTTATCTATGCTCTCTTATTTAAAAAAAATAAAAATAGAAAAAGTTTATTTGCCTTTTGAAAATTTTTTTGAAGCTAATTTAATTAAAGATATTAAAATTTTTCCAGTTAAAAATATTAAAGATTTATTTAAACATTTAATGGGCTCCAAATTAATTTATCAACATAAAAATATTTCTATTGATTTTATTAAAAATAATACTTCTTTTGATATAGCAAATATTAAGGGACAATCTCAAGCTAAAAGAGCTCTAGAAATATCTGCTGCAGGTGCTCATAATATTTTAATGTTTGGACCGCCCGGATCAGGTAAAACGGTTTTAGCTAAATCTTTAGTATCTGTTTTGCCAGACTTAAGTTATGAAGAAATTTTAGAGTTAACAAAAATATATAGTATCTCTGGTAAGCTAAATAATGAAAAAATAATTTCTCAAAGACCTTTTAGATCACCTCATCATAGCGCCTCCTCTGCCTCTTTGTTGGGTGGTGGTTCTTGGCCAAAACCAGGTGAAATTTCTCTTTCTCATAGGGGTGTTTTATTTTTAGATGAGTTTCCTGAGTTTCCTAGATTTATTCTAGAAAACTTAAGGCAACCGCTAGAAGATGGTATTATTAATATTTGTAGAACCTCTTATTCTGTTTTTTTTCCAGCAAAATTTATGCTAGTTGCGGCGATGAATCCTTGTCCTTGCGGTTATTTTGGAGATAAAGATAAAAAATGTATATGTTCTAACTCTCAACTTTTAAATTATAAAAAAAGAATATCAGGGCCAATTAGCGATAGAATTGATATTTTTATTGAAGTGCCAAGAGTTAACTTTGATAAATTATTTAGTAATAAAAAAGAGGAGAGCTCAGTAGAAATAAAAAAAAGAGTTGAAATTGCTAGAAAAATACAACTGAAAAGGTTTTTTGGTCTCGAAATTTTTACTAATTCAGAGATGAGTATTGAAAATATAAAAAATTTTTGCAAAGTTGATCCTCAAACTGGAGACTTATTAAGAGAGGCTGTTGATAAATTAAAATTATCAGCTAGGGCATATTTTAGGATTTTACGTTTGTCTAGAACAATAGCAGATTTAAGATTATCAGAAAATATAGGATTTGATGATGTGGCAGAGGCTCTTCAGTATAAGGCCAGACCAGATTAATTAAAAAACTTTTATTTTATCTCTTGACCCCATCGGGGGGGGTGTTATAATAGGATTGTTAAGATTGTTAGGACTTTTAAGATATT
>CAZSRC010000022.1:0-12901 GCA_964609365.1 uncultured Gammaproteobacteria bacterium
CTATAATTATATCATTTTTACGCCTAAGTGTTTCCAAGCTATTGAACCATTGCGCCAGTATTGACAAATATTTTTTATTATGCTATAATTTTTTATTAATTAAATTTTTGATTAATTAAATTAAATAGTAATTTAACAATAAACAAATAAACAATAGGAGGAATCATGAACACAAATGGTACAAATGGTGGTGAACCAAAAAAAATCTCTGACAGAGTTGTAATTCTCTTCGGGGTCGGGATAGCATTTGCTATTCTTGGGATTTTTATGATTTTTGGATTAAACAACGTAAACTCTAATGTCTCTAGCTTGGGCAAGAACATTGTGAAGGTAAACGAAAATTCACTTGAGAGAGACCAGGCTTTGGATCAAAGAGTGACTCAGGTTGAGATAAGCCAAGACTCTCTCTTTGTAGAAATTGAGAAAGCAAACAAGAGGATTAAAGCCGTAGAAGGTCGTTCAGTAAGAAATTCTAAAGACATCAGAGTTATTAAATCTGATGTAGAAAAAATTAAAGCCGAGAAAAAAGATCCAGAAGTTGTTCAAGCGCCAGAGCCTGAAAAAAAGGAAAAGAAAAGAAAAAAAGGCGGAGGTTTGGATGATCTAGACTTCGACTTCGACTTCGATTTCGGATTCTGACAAAAAACAAAAAGCAGAATCAAATCTGCTTTTTTTATTTATTGCTTTTTTTGCTGGCGAATTAATGGGCTTAGATTTATTAATTTTTTGGTCCTACTCAGTACTATTGACAAATATTTTTTATTATGCTATAATTCTATATTAAATTAAAAGTTTAATAAAAAAATAAAGTTCATTAAAATTAAAAATAAACCTGGAGGAACATATCATGAAAAAATTAGCAGTAATAATGTTGTTGGCATTAGTGCCATTTAGTGGCCTTTTGGCCCAGATTGAAAAAAGATCGTCTAAATCCTTTGCGGATTACCCAGTTCAGGTAAAAGCGTTTGAAGGGCATATCTTGGTTAAAAATGAAACGATTTTGAAAGATTTCGTTTTAACACCAGATCCCGGTTATAAAAATGTTTTTTTAAGTGGGAACTGGGCAACCACTACTAGAAAGATAGAGTTTACAGAAAATTCCAATTCTAGTATTGCGCCATTTTTTTTCGCAATCAGAACGACAACCCTTGATCAAGCTTTTGCTTTCAGGGATGGAGATTTGGAAATGATGGAGTTAGAACTCAAAACCGGCAATACCAGATCACTTCGCTGTATCGCGGAATTTAGCGATCCAATTTCTGGGAGAACCGAAAAGAAGTTAGTTATTATGAACATCGCTCCAATTGCTACAGACGACAAGTCGGTTGTAGAAATGGGAGGAGATAAACTTCTTTTTGAGGTAACCCTTCGTGATCAAGACTTGGGTCTTAATGTTTTTGAAATGGAAATCGAAAATGAAACTAAAGCGAAAGCTTTTTTGCAAAACAAAAAATTAGGAATATCAATTGTTTTGAATGGAGAGGATAGCAAGAAGATTAAGGTTTTAGCTCCGCAAAAACCAGTTGATGGGGTTTATACTTTTACCTGCAGAATGGATTTAGCAACGGGTGTTTCACCAGAAACAAGCGTTGATTTATTTATTTCAAATAGTAAAATAAGCCTAGCTGAAAATTCAGCTAATCCATTAAGCTTTGGAGATAATATTAATTTTTCTGGTAAAAAAACCTTAGTAAGATTTGTTAACACCAGAAGTGAAGATGTTACAATCATTGTTCCGGCTAAGTTTGTTAGCACTAAAAAACTAGCAAAAACAGGTCTTGTTCCCTTGGGAGATCTTAATCCTGATAAAACAGCCAATTTCTTTGCCGTAAACATTAAAGCTGGAAGTTCCGTTAAGATCAACATGCTGGTCTCTTTAGTAAGAGTTGTGGTTGTTGGCAAGAGAGCGGAATTGAAGGATATCCGAATTGAGCAAAAAAGCTACCAAAGCCACCTTATTGGCTGGTAAGCTTCAAAAAAAATTTAAAGCGTTAGAGTAATCTAGCGCTTTTTTAATTTTAAAATTTATTGACCTTAATTTTATTATTTGTTATAATTATTAAAGTTAAAATAGATTAAAAATTTATAAAAAAAGCTAAGAAATTGGCTTTTTATATATTTAAAAATAAAAAAATTATGCAAATTTCTTATTTGGGCCATTCATGTTTTAAGATAGAAGAAAAAATTAATGGTCAAAATATTTCCTTGATTAGTGATCCTTACTCCAAGGAGATTGGTTTAAAGCTTCCAAATATTGAAGCAGATATTATAACCATTAGCCATGATCATTATGATCATAACAATAAAGATGCTTTTAGAGGTGATCCATTTATTGTTGATACTGCTGGAGAGTTTGATATTAAGGGGGTGATAATTGAGGGTGTGAGATCTTATCACGATGAAAAAAAGGGCTCAGAAAGAGGAGTAAATATTATTTTTAGATATGATATCGAGGGTATAAGTTTAGCTCATTTGGGTGATTTAGGAGATATTCTAGATAACAAGCAATTAGAAAAATTAGCTGGTGTTGATATTTTATTTGTTCCTGTTGGCGGAAAATATACCCTAGATGCTAAAAAAGCAGTAGAGCTTATATCTCAAGTTGAACCTAGAATAGTTATTCCTATGCATTATAAAACTAAAGATTTAAAAATAGATGATATTGATACTTTGGATAAATTTATCAAAGAAATAGGAATTGAGCCAAACTATGAAGATAAACTTAAGATTTCTAAAAAAGATCTTCCTAGTGAAGATATGTTATTAGTAGTTTTTAATAATTAATTTATTTAATAAAAAAAAATATGAACACAATGAATCCAAGAAAAGAAAAGACATTTGTTATTTTAAAACCAGATGCAATCCAGAGAACTTTAATAGGAGATTTAATTTCAAGAATTGAAAGAACTGGTTTAAAAATGGTTGCCTTAAAAATGGTAATGGCCACAGAAGAGCAATGTTGGAAGCATTATAATAAAGATGAAAAATGGTTTTTAGAAAAAGGCCAAAAAATAATTGAAAATAGAGAAAAATCTGGCCTAGCTATTGAAAAAGAGGCTATCGAATATGGTAAAGAAATTATAGATGCTTTAGTTAAATTTATGACTTGTGGACCAGTTATTTCTATGATTTTTGAAGGAAATCAGGCAGTTGGAATAGTTAAAAAAATAGTTGGAGGAACTGAGCCACTATCTTCAGATGTTGGAACAATCAGGGGTGATTATACTGTTGATTCTTATGAGTTATCAAATTTAGACTCTAGGGCGGTTAGAAATTTAATTCATTGTTCAGATCAAGCTGATGAAGCTTTAAGGGAGATTGATTTATGGTTTAGCCCAGAGGAAATATTAAAATACCGTTTATTCTCAGAGCAAGTTTTATATGATGTAAACTTGGATGGAATTAGAGAGTAAATTTTATGGATAATAAAAATTATTTAAAGAGATTAAAAGAAATTATAAAAGAAAAAGATAATCGTTTTTGGTTAATGATTTTTATTATCTTATCAACCTCTACAATTTTTATTTTATGGGCAATTAATTTGGATAAAATATTTTTAAATAGTTCAAACTCATCTACTGAACCAGACAATATAAATGTTGTTGCCTTAAAAGAAGATGCCAATCAAGCATTTGTTGATTTTATGAGAATGATAGAAAAAAACAAAGAATTAGATAAAAATACTTCTTCTAGCACTGAAGAATTGGATGAGCTTGATCTAGAAAAAATAAAAGATGCTTTAAATCGAGAGCTATCCTCTAGTAGTACAAATATTTCAAATAATAAAATTGATTTAAGTAGTTCTTCTGACCCAATTATTTCTTATGATTTAGATAATAGTGAGCAAGAAATAGTAGAATTAAAAAGAAGAATTCAAGAATTAGAAGGAGCTTTAAAAAATTAATTCAAGTATACATATATGAAAAAAAATAAAAACAACTCCAGCGAAAATAACGAAAGCACAGAAGAAAGAAAAGATCAGAGCCTTTTTGACAATAAAGAATTAGAAGAACCTATGATTAACGGTCGTAGGCAAACTAGATTTGGCTTGGTTCAAAATCAATCTATTAGCGAGGAAATGAGTTCTTCCTATTTAGATTATGCTATGAGTGTTATTGTTTCTCGTGCCTTGCCCGATGTTCGTGATGGAATGAAACCAGTTCATCGTAGAATTCTTTATGCTATGTGGGATATTGGTTTACGAGCAAATGCAAAATTTAGAAAATCTGCTACAGTAGTTGGAGAAGTTTTAGGTAAATATCATCCTCACGGAGATAGTGCGGTTTATAATTCTATGGTTCGCATGGCCCAAGATTTTTCCATGCGTTATCCCTTGGTTCGTGGTCAGGGAAACTTCGGGTCAATGGATGGAGATAGTCCAGCTGCTATGCGTTATACCGAGGCTAAACTAACTGCCATTTCTGAAGAATTATTATTTGATATAGAAAAAGATACTGTCAATTTATTACCAAACTATGATGGCTCTCAAAAAGAACCGCAGGTATTACCAGCCAAATTGCCAAATTTGTTATTAAATGGAGGTATGGGTATTGCTGTTGGTATGTCAACAAATATTCCACCTCATAATCTTAAAGAATTAATCGGAGCAATTAATTTATTAATTGAAAAACCAGAATCTACTGTTGAAGATTTGATGGAATTTGTTAAAGGGCCAGATTTTCCAACCGGTGGAATAATATATGACAAAAAAGATATTTTAAATGTTTATGCTACGGGAAGAGGGGGAATAGTTTGTCGTGGTAGAGCAGATATTAGAGAGGAAAAAAGTGGCACATTTCAAATAATTATTTCAGAATTACCCTTTCAAGTAAATAAAGCAACATTAGTAGAAAAAATTGCTGATTTAGTAAAAGACAAAAAACTAGAAGGCGTGAAAAATTTAAGAGATGAATCAGATAAAGATGGTGTTAGAGTTGTTTTAGATTTAAAAAAAGATTCTTATCCTAAAAAAATATTAAATAGTCTTTATAAAAATACCGCTCTTCAAAGCACTTTTCATGTTAATATGTTAGCTTTAATTGACGGAATACAGCCTAAAGTTTTAACTTTAAAAATGATTTTAGAGGAGTATATTAAACATAGACAAGAGGTTATTCGTCGTAGAACAGAATTTGAATTAAATAAAGCCAAGGATAGAGCGCATATTTTAGAGGGCTTAATGATTGCTTTAAAAAATATCGATGAAGTTATCAAAGTTATTAAGGCGTCAAAAGATAAGGATTCAGCTAAAGAGAGTTTGATTAAAAAATTTAAATTATCAGAAAGACAGGCTATTGCTATCCTAGAAATGAGACTCCAAAATTTAGCTAACTTAGAAAGAATTAGAATAGAGGATGAATTAAAGGAAAAATTAAGAATAATTAAAGAATTAGAATCTATTTTAGCATCCAAAACAAAAATTAAAAGTATAATTAGTACTGAAATCAATGAATTATCGGATAAATTTGGTGATGATCGTCGAACTCAGGTTGTTGCTCATGGAGTTAAAAGTTTTAACGTAGAAGATTTAATTCCCAACGAAGAAACAATGATTATGATGACTAAGGATGGATATATTAAAAGATTAGATCCTGATACTTTCAAGGTTCAGGCCAGAGGAGGAAAGGGTGTTATTGGTCTTAGTACAAAAGAAGAGGACTCTGTTGATTTTATGTTTATCACTCAAACTCATAATGATATTTTATTTTTTACTACAAAAGGAAGAGTCTTTCAATTAAAGGCCTATGAAATACCCCAAGCATCTAGAACTGCCAAGGGAACTCCAATTGTAAATTTTTTACAGTTAATTAGCGGAGAAAAGGTTACATCAACATTACCATTAGATAAAATTGCGGTTTATAATTATTTATTTTTTGCAACAGAAAAGGGATTAGTTAAAAAGGTTCAAATTAGCTCCTTTTCTAATGTTCGCAAAAGTGGTCTAATTGCAATTAAAATAAGAAATGATGATAAACTAATTTGGTGTAAACCAACTTCTGGATCTGATCATATTAGTTTAATAACCGCTAACGGCCAAGCAATTAGATTTGAAGAAAAGGAAGTGAGGGATATGGGTAGAAATGCAAGTGGAGTCAGAGGTATTAAGTTAAAGTCTACTGATATACTTGTTGGAATGGGTATTATTAAAAATGAAAAGGAAATCAAAAGAAATTATCAGATAGTGACTATTATGGAAAATGGTTATGGAAAAAGAACTGACTTGTCTTTATATAAAGTTCAGGGTAGGGGCGGAAGTGGTATCAGGACTGCCAAAGTTACTGATAAAACTGGAAAAATTAGCAATGCCTTTATTTTAAATAAAAATAATATGGACGACAAGGATTTAATAATTATTTCTGACAAGGGTCAGGTTATTAGATTGCCTTATAAATCAATTAATGAATTGGGCAGAGATACTCAAGGTGTTAGAATTATGCGCTTTAAAGATAAGAATGATAGCGTTTCTGGAGTTACTTATGTCTAAAATTTTCTCATAGCATCAATTAATAAAAACCTCGTTAGGGGTTTTTATTTTTTTCTTTATGTTTGTAAATATTTATAGTATAATAATAATATAAGTATTAATTTTTAAAATATGTTCAATATTTTATTCGTTGTTTTATTATTTTTATTAGTTTTTGCAGTGATTTATTTGATTTATATTTTTTTAAAAAATATAAAAAATAATAATTCCGATGAAAAATTACTAATATTAGCTGAAAAATTAAGTGAACTAAGTAAGCAAAACGAAAACTTACGGCAAGAACTGGATCGTAAATTGAGCGAGACTAATAAGCTTAATCAGGAAAATTCTTATAAATCGGGGCAATTAATTCAGGGAATTAGCAATCAATCATCTAGGCTAATTTCAGAAATTACTGAAAAATTAACCAAATTAGACGAAACCAATAAGCAGGTTATAAGTTTTTCTGAGCAATTAAATAATCTAGAAAAAGTGCTAACTAATCAGAAAAAAAGAGGAAACTTGGGAGAGGCTGGTTTAAAATTGGTTTTAGAAAATATTTTACCTCCCACTGCTTATAGATTGCAATATCAGTTTAAGGATGGTGATATGGTTGATGCTGTTATAAATACAAAGGATGGTTTAATACCAGTAGATGCTAAGTTTTCGCTAGATAATTACAATAGAATTTTAAATGAAAATGATGCTGATAAAAAAATATCGCTAGAGAAAGATTTTAAAAATGATCTCAAAAAAAGAATTGATGAAACATCCAAATATATTCGAACAAAAGAGGGGACCCTTGATTTTGCTTTAATGTTTATTCCTGCCGAGGCCATTTATTATGATTTATTAATAAATGAAGTTGGCGCCGTGAAGGTTAATACTAGAAGTTTGGTTGATTATGCTTATACAGAAAAAAGAGTTATAATTGTCTCTCCAACTACTTTTGCTGCTTATTTACAAACTATTTTACAAGGACTAAGGTCCCTTCAAATAGAAGAGGGAGCAAAAAATATTAGAAAAAATGTCGAGAGCCTGGGCAGACACTTACTTAGTTATGATGATTTTATGAAAAAACTAGGATCAAGTATGTCCACAACAGTTAATCATTATAATAGTGCTTATAAAGAGTTTAAAAAAATAGACAAAGATATTGCCAGAATTAGTGATAGTAAATCAGAATTAGAAGTATTAGAAATAGACAGACCTCAGATTTAATTTTTTAATATGACAGATAGAAATGTTTTGAAAAAAGAAATTTTATTAACATTGGCTTATTTTGATATTTTTTCTTATCCATTAAG
Organism: uncultured Gammaproteobacteria bacterium; assembly: GCA_964609365.1. GTDB lineage: Bacteria > Patescibacteriota > Patescibacteriia > Patescibacteriales > UBA12465. Next base: position 7,771 of record CAZSRC010000022.1, read on the forward strand.
CTCTTTCCAAATTCTTAAATTTTTAAAAATAAAAAGCACATATTCAGATATTTTAGATGTACTAGAGGATTTAAAAAAGGAAAATAAAATATCAGAATATAGTAGTTTTTGGTTTCTGCAGGGCAAAGATAATTTAAGTTCAGAAAGATTTAAAAAGTTCAATTATTTCAAAAGAAAAATAAAAAAAGCCAAAAAATTTTCTTATTTAATATCTGTTCTTCCTTTTGTTAGGGCTATTTTTGTTTCAAATATAATAGGTGATCATAATTTAAAAAACTCTAGTGATATAGATTTTCTTATAATAACATCATCAAAAAGAATTTGGTTAGCCAGATTTTTTTGTACTATTATTGCTAAGTTTTTAGGCTTAAGACCAAATAAAAAGACTAAAAAAGATAAAATATGCCTAAGTTTTTATATTAGTGAAGATGCTTTAAATCTTGAAAATCAAATTTTAAATGAAAAAGATTTTTATTTTATTTACTGGTTGTCTGGCCTAGATTTAATTTTTTCCAAAAATAATATAGATAAATTTTTTTATCAAGAAAATCAATGGATAAAAAAATATCTTCCCAATTTTAGTTTTTTTTCAAATGATTTTACTCCTCTAAGTCAAAATAAAAAATCCAAAAATTTTTTGTTATTTAATTTTTTGGAAAAAATTTTAAAGAAGCTCCAAATTAAAATTATGCCAAAAAAGTTAAGAGAGCAGTCTCAAATTAGCTCCGGCGTGATTTTAGGTGATAAGATGATAAAATTATTTTTAGAAGATAAAAGATTTTATTTTATTGAAAAATATGAAAGTATTATTAGAGAAATGGATTAATTATTTATTGTATTTTTTTGTTTTTATTTTTTCCTGGCAAACAAAATTAATAATTATTCCAGCTTCAACAAACTATAATGAAATTTCGCTATATTTAAATTATTTGGCTTTAGTTCTATTTTTAATTATAGTTATTTTTTATTTTTTTAAATTTAATTATCAAAACTTTAAAGATAATTTTTCTTTTTCTTCCTATCTCTGGGCTTTAATAGCTTTGGATTTTTTTATTTTTTTTTCAATCATAGCTTCTTTAAATAAAAGTGTTTCAATTTATAAATATTTATTATTTATTCTTGTTATTGTTTCATTCTTTTTTTTAGTAGAAATTAAAAATAAATTTAATTTTAAAAAAATATTACTATCCTTTTTACTAGGTTTATCACTTCAGGCTGTTTTGGGTATTTTTCAATTTTTTAGTCAAATTGCTATAAAAAGTAAATATTTTGGCCTAGCACTTCATGATGCTAGTGTTTTGGGCGCCTCTGTTATAGAGAGCTCTGGAGGTAGATTTATTAGGTCTTATGGCGGGTTGGATCATCCTAATATCTTTGGGGCTTTGATGTTTTTTGCTATTATTTTTACAATTTTTTTTATTTTAAATTATCAGCAAAAACTTTATCAAAAAATATTATCATATTTTTCTTTACTTTTATTTTCTCTAGCTTTAATTGTCTCTTTTTCTAGGTCAGCTTTTCTGGCCCTGGTGCTAGCCCTTTCTTCTCTATTTTTATTTTTTTTATTTTTCAAAAATAAAATTTTATTCAAAAGATATCTTTTTCTAATAACTATTTTATTTGTGTTTTTTATAAGTTTTTTTATTATTTTAAAACCTCTTTTTTTATCTCGACTTGATACGGGCTCTCGCTTAGAGCAAATCTCTTTAAATGAAAGAGGCTCTCAATTAAATCAGGCTACTTTTATTATTAAAGATAATTTATATTTAGGTACGGGCATTGGTGCCTATCATCAAAAATTATTAGATTTGAATCCATCCCTTCAGGCTTATCAGGCCCAACCAGTTCATAATGTTTTTTTATTAGTTTTAGCAGAGACTGGACTTTGGTCATTTTTATTTTTTATCTTTTTTCTTTTTTTTCTAATTAAAAAAAACAGCAAAAATATATTCGCTGTCGTTATTTTTATGGGTCTTTTTGTTTTTATGTTTTTTGATCATTGGTTATGGAGTCTCCCTTTTGGTTTATTGTTTTTATTTTTTATTCTTTCTTTAACTTTTTACTTTTCTGATTTTTCTGATCAAAAATAAATTTTTTAGTTTTCTTTTTAATAATAAAATTTTCCTGCAGATAAATTAAATCATTTTTTATATCACTTAATATTGTTTTAATTTTTTTACTATCTTTTAATATATTGTCTTCTTGTATTAATTCCAGTATTGTTGCTAGTGTTCCAAAATAATCATTTTTTTTAATATGAAAATCAGTATCATCTTTATCGCTAATATTTAAAATGCCTTTTAATTTATTTATTTTATAAAGTTTGCTCATAGTTATATCAGGCTGATAAATTTATTTTTTGATATAATTATATGATCAAGTAGTTCAATTCCTAAAAGATCTCCAGATTCTTTTAGTTTTTTTGTTACCTCTAAATCATCTTCACTGGCTTTTATTATTCCAGATGGATGATTATGGGCAACTATTATAGCGCTAGCCCCATGCTCAATTGCTGGTCTAAAAACCTCTCGAGGATGAATAATATTAGCATCTATAGTTCCAATTGAAATAGTTTCACTATGAATTAATTTATAACGACTATTTAAATACAAACCCTTAAAATGTTCTTTATTTGACTTACCTATATCTTTTAGATATTCAAAGGCTTGTTTAGCATTTCTAATAGTAATAGACCCTTGTTTTTGCTCTTTGAAAAAGCGACGACCTAATTCAAAACAGGCTACTATCTGACATGATTTTACTAATGGTAGGCCAAATTCCTTCTCTAATTTAGTGGGGTTTTTTTCATTAATAATTGCATTTTGGCCATATTCTTTTAATATTCTATTACTCATATTTAAAACATCCTCCTTTTTACTGCCGGCATTTAAAATAATAGCTAAAAGTTCAGCTGAGGATAATGATTCTACGCCAGATTTTAGCATTTTTTCTCGAGGTCTATCTTCAATCTCCCGATCTTTAATTGAAAGAATATTATATCTTTTATTACGATTGATAATTATATTATGATTTTTAATTTGATAGCTCATATTTTTAAATTATTTATTATATTTTAATTATAGCAAATATATGATAGAATTAAAATAAATTATTAAATTATTTAAAAACAATAGATTTTTGTTAATTTTTATTGTTTATTATTTTTATGAAACTAAATCAAATAAAATTAAGTAATTCTTTGCCAGTTTTTTTAATTAAAATGCCCCAATCTAAAACCGCCACCATTTTAGTGATGTGCAAAACTGGCTCCAAGTATGAAAGTAGAGAGATTTCTGGTTTGTCTCATTTTTTAGAGCACATGTTTTTTAAGGGTACAAATAAAAGACCTAATACTTTGCTTTTGTCAGCCGAATTAGATTCTATCGGAGCCGAGTTCAATGCTTTCACAGGCAAGGAGTATACTGGTTATTATGTTAAATCACCAAAGAATAAGATTTCACTTGCAGTGGATGTTTTGAGTGATATGTTGATAAACTCCAAGTTTGATAGTGAGGAGATAGAAAGAGAAAAGGGTGTTATTATTGAAGAGATGAATATGTATGAGGATAATCCTCGTATGCATATAGAGGATGTTTTTGAAAGTTGTCTCTATGGTGATGTTCCGGCTGGTTGGGATACAATTGGTTTTAAGGAAAATATTTTAAGGTTTACTAGAGAAGATTTTGTTAGTTATTTTAATAGCCAATACGGAAGTAAAAGCATGGCTGTTTTTTTAGCAGGTAATTTCTCAGAAAAAGAAATTAAGATGACACTAGAAAAAGCTTTTGTTAAAATACCTAAAAATAATTATAAAAATAAAATTAAGGTAGTAGAAAAACAAAGTAAAGCAGCTTTAAAAATAAAAAATAAAAAAACTGATCAAATAACCATGTCTTTAGGTTTTAGAACTTTTCCTGCTAATCACAAAGATGAAGCAGTTTTAAAATTATTGTCAGTTATTTTAGGTGGCTCTATGAGTTCTCGTTTATTTATAGAGCTTCGAGAGAGGAGGGGTTTAGCGTATTTTATTAGATCCTCTACTGAATTTTATTCTGATAGTGGTTATATAGTCGCCTCAGCTGGAGTACCAAAACCAAAATTAGAAGAATCAATTATGGTTATTTTAAATGAATTTGAAAGATTAAAATATGAATTAGTTAGCCCCAAGGAATTAAAAAAAGCCAAAGATTTATTAGCTGGTAAAATTGTTGTGGGAATGGAAGGCACTGATGATTTTGCTTCTTGGTATGGACAGCAGTTTGCAAATAGAAATAAATTTTTATCACCAGAAGAAACTTTGAGATCTTTTAAAAAAGTTTCAGCACAAGATATCCAGAGAGTAGCTAAGAAATTATTTAATAATAATGGATTAAATTTAGCTATTATTGGAGATATTAAAGATAGTAAAAAAATATCTAATATTTTAAAGATAAAATAATAAAAATTATTGACTCTCTCCGGGGGGGGTGTATAATTGTAATATAAATTAGATATTTAATTGATATAAGCGATTGAATAATATATAATATAGATATAAATAAATAATTAATTAAATATAATAAATAATAATAAAGAATATTATATTATTTTTTAATAATATAAATAATTAAATTATATATATAATATATATAAACATATATAATATATATAAAAATAATATGAAAAAATCTTTCTCTCCGAGATCCTTGGCTCTCTCAATCATAGCCATCTCTCTTCTAGCTATCATAATAATATTAACTACTACCTCCTCTAAAGCCAGTTCTCCTCTAGGAACTAGACTATCAGGTAAAATACTATTACAAGTAGAAGATAATGGTAAAGCCTGGTACGTATCTGCCGATAATGATAATCAAAGAATCTATCTAGGCTCTCCAGCTGAAGCCCATTGTCTAATGAAGACATTAGGATTAGGTATATCCAATAATGATCTAAATAGATATCTAAATACTAATACTAATAAATTCCCAACTAGATTATCAGGTAAAATACTTCTAGCTGTAGAAAAAAACGGAGAAGCCTATTATATTAATCCTGACAACCTAAAAGGATATTATCTAGGAAGACCAATAGACGCATTAAAGCTAATGAGAGAATTATCATTAGGTATTACTAATACTAATTTAAATACTAT
>CAZSRC010000023.1:0-12198 GCA_964609365.1 uncultured Gammaproteobacteria bacterium
AGTTGGTTAGAGCACTTCGTTTACACCGAAGGGGTCCAGGGTTCGAGTCCTTGTGTGCCCACACAAAAACAATCTCAATTATATGAGGTTGTTTTTTTTATTAACAACTTATAAACAGGTTTTAAACAAAATAAAAATTGTTTTATTTTGTTTTTTTTACTATAATAAAATAATCAAAAAATAAAACAAAAATTAAATTTTATTTCAATTTTATGAATAATGAACAAATTTGGCAGGCTGTATTAGGAGAGTTAGAGATAGGAATATCTAGGGTTAATTTTATAACCTGGTTTAAAAATACTTTTATTCATTCTATTGAAAATGGAAAGGTAATAATTTCTGTTCCAAATGAATTCACTAAAAGATGGTTAGAACAAAAATACTACAAAGCAATAAAAAGCTCTATAGAAAAAATAAGCGGAGAGAAAATAAATGAAATAGAATATAAAATAAATATAGTAAAAGAAAAAGACTTATCAATAAAAGGATTTGTAAAAAAAGAAATAAAAGAAAAAGGATTAACAGAGGATAGTGCCTCAGAGGTTAAGGTTAATGTTAGTAGATTTGGCCTTAATTCAAAATATTCATTTTCAAATTTTATTGTAGGAAGAGCCACTGAACTAGCTTATGCTGCCTGCCAGGCAATTGTAAATAATCCAGGGAAAGCTTATAACCCTCTTTTTATTTATGGTGGCGTTGGTTTAGGAAAAACCCACCTACTTCAAGCGGTTGGAAATGAATTAGTAAAAAATAATAAAAAGGTTTTGTATACAACCAGCGAACAGTTTACTAATAACTATATAGATTCTATAAGAGGTGGAAAAGCTAAAGAGTTTAAAAATTTATATAGAAACGTGGATTTATTATTAGTTGATGACGTTCAGTTTATGGGGGGAAAAGATGGTACACAAGAAGAATTTTTTCACACATTTAATGAACTTCAACAAGGAGATAAACAAATAGTTTTATCATCAGATAGACCACCAAAAGCAATACCAGCGATAGAAAAAAGATTAATATCTAGATTTGAGTCTGGAATGGTTGCCGACGTTGGAAGGCCAGATATAGAAACAAAAATAGCAATACTAGAAAAAAAATCTAAAGAAAAAAACTATTTAATTGAGGATGAAATTTTAAACTACATAGCAAATAGTATCCAAAATAATATTAGAGAACTAGAAGGGGCTTTAAATAAAATTATAGCTTATCACGAATTTCATAATTTAAAACCTAGTTTAAAAATGGTAAAAAACATTTTAAATGATCTAACAAACAACAATCAAATAAAATCTGTTTCACCAAAAGATGTATTAGATATAGTTTGTCAATTTTATAATATAAGTTCAAAAGATATATTAGGAGGAAAAAGAAAAAAAGAATTAGTTACACCAAGGCAAATAGCTATATATATAATGAGAGAGGAGTTAAATACATCCTATCCAACAATAGGAGATGAATTAGGTGGAAGAGATCACACAACAGCAATGCACGCTTATAATAAAATAAAAAGGGAAAAAGAGGAGAATGAAAAAATAAACCAAGATATTCAATCAATAAAACAACTTTTGTATGGTTCATTTTAATGTGTATAAAAAGTTAAAAGTGTTTAAAAAAATGTTAATAAGTGGTTAATAAAATTAAATAATTCTGTGTAAAAATTATTAATAATTTTTAATAAAATGTTTATAAGTTTTACTTTTTAAAAAATATCCACATTTAATAAAAAATTAACTACAAAAAATCAACATACTAATTAACAGTAAAAAACCAAATAAAACACAATAAAAATAATATAAAAATTAAAAATTAAAAACTTATCAACATCCTTATTGCTATTACTATTTTATATATTATAAAAATATAATACAAAAACATAAATCAAAAATATGAAATTTATAAGTCTAAAAGAAAATTTAAAACAAGCACTCTCAATAGTTGCTCACCTAACAACTAAAAATATTAATTTACCAATTCTAAATAATATTTTAATTAAAGTAAAAAAAGAAGGCATAGAATTAATATCCACAAACCTAGAAATAAGTATTAGTCATTTTTTAAGGGGTAAAATTGAAAAGGACGGCGAATTTATAGTTGATTCTAAAATTATAAATGATTATATAGCTTTGTTACCTGAGGATAAAATAGAAATAGAGGCTGATTATGATAAAAATGAATTAAAAATAAAATGTAATAATTATAAAACAAAAATAAAAGGAAATATAGCAAATGACTTTCCTATTCTACCAATAAAGAACACAAATATTTTTTATAAATTAAATTTATTAGATTTTAAAAATGCTCTATCAAATGTAATATCTTCTGTTTCAAACAATGAAAACAGGGTTGAGCTTTCTGGTGTATTTTTTAATTTTGAAAATAAAAAATTAACATTAGCGGGAACTGATAGTTATAGATTATCAGAAAAAACTATTAATTTTAAAACAGATGATATTTTAGATCAGAGATCTGTTATAGTTCCGGCTAGAACAGTTCAAGAGTTAATTAGAATTTTAAATAATTTTAAAGTAGAGGAGCAATTAAGTGATGATAATGAGATTAAAATATATATAAATGAGAGTCAAATATTTTTTTCCTTTGCTTCAACTGATATTGTATCTAGGATAATAACGGGAAATTACCCAGACTATAAACAAATAATACCAGAAAAAGAAAGAACTAGTATTACTGTTTTAAAACAAGATTTAGTTAAGGCGGTTAAGGTTGCTGGAATTTTTTCAAAAACAGGAATAAATGATATAGGAGTTAGTGTTAACAATAACTTAATGAAAATATTTTCAAGCTCTAGTCAGGCAGGTGAAAATTTAGTAGAAATAAAATGTTCTGTAACTGGAGATGAGAATGAGATTTATGTTAATTATAAATATTTATTAGAGGGTTTAAATAATATAAATTCTGATAATATTATTTTAAAAATTATAGATAATAATACTCCTTGTATAATAAGTGCTGAGAATGATGATAGTTTTTTATATCTTGTTATGCCTATTAAGCAGTAGTTTATTAAATAATAAATTATAAAAAAAAGAGTATTAATACTCTTTTTTTATTTAATATAAATATAAAGTTAATTTATATTAATTGTTGTTTGATTGCTTTTTTTAATAGATCCATTCCAGTCATAAAAGTTTGCATATAGTTTATAAACACCTTTTTCTGGTGGATTCTCCCAAGAACTTTCTATAGTTTTACTAATAATATTTTCTATTGTTTTTATTTTTATATCATTACCATTTTTATCTTTTATTATTAGCTCTATCTTTATTATTTGTTCTGGATTTGTACTTAACATTTTTATATTTAATGGAAAATCAATTGGATTTAATGCTATCCCACTTGTGGGGTAAATTAAATTTAAATTAGCAGGAAGTTTATTAAGATTGTTATCTAAGATTAAATTAAATTCAAGAGATTTTTCGGAACAATTTAAAACATCGTCGCAAACCCTGATTTTTAAATTATAATAACCATTGTTTAAAAATGATATATTTTTATCTAAATTGAATGGATATGAGGTTTTTTTGTCCAGTAAATTATTGTTTATATAATATTCTACTTTATAAATACCCCTAGGAGAACTAGCATCTATATTTATTTTTAATTGTGGGTCGCTTATATTTTGATTATTTTCTATATTTGTAATTGAAAAAACAGGAACATTTTCGGGATTATAAGCATCACCTATTTTATTTATTAATTCTGGATTATAATTTTCATCTTTATTTTTTGCCCAATTTAAAACCCTTTCTTCCCATATTTTAAATTGAGGATCTTTTTCTGGATTATTTGGTATTGGTCCAAGTGGATCATCTTTATCTACATAATATAAAATTGAATGATGATCTGTGAAAAAAATTTCTTCTATTAATTCTTCATAAGTATTTTCCGTTGCTATGGAGCCATCACTTTTATTTATTTTTATACTTTTTCCATTTAATTCACCATCAATTATAGCTTTTCCAGTTTTTTCTATTAATGGCTCATTAAATCCTTCATTTTTTGTTCCTTCTAGTGATTTTTTCATAAATTCATTCCAGATAGGTGCTGCAACAACGCTTCCATCAGCTCCCTTATTCATTTCGGTGTTATCATTATTTCCAACCCAAACTCCGGCAACTAATGATGGTGTGTATCCAACAGTCCAAGCATCCCTAAAGTTATTTGTTGTTCCTGTTTTTGCAGCAATAGATCTTCCACTAATAACTAAATTATTTTGTTCACCAAAAACAAAACTTCTAGCCCCATTATCTGATAAAATACTATTTATCATTTTTGCAACATTTGAGTCTAGTACTTTATTTTTTCTTTCTTTGTATTCTTCTAAAACCTTCCCATCTTTATCTTCTATTTTTAATATTGTAGAAATTGGGCTTATTTCCCCTTCTCTGGCAAAAACACTATAAGCATTAACATGTTCTAATAATTTTACTTCAGCGCCACCTAAAACCAAAGAGAGACCATATCTGTCCGGGTCATTTAAAGTTGTATAACCTGAGTCTTTTGCTAACTTTATTACATTGTTTATTCCGGCTAAATAAATAGCTTTAACTGCTGGAATGTTCAGGGACCCCGCTAAGGCCTTCCTTATTGATATTGGTCCGCTTTCTTGATTGTTATAGTTTCTTGGTTCATATGCTTTTCTGGAGGATGAAAAATTTGTGACTACATCATATAGAATTGTGTTTGGATTATATCCTTTAGTAAATAAAGAAGCATAAACCAATGGCTTTAATGATGAACCTGGTTGTCTTAGTCTGATAGCAACATTAACTTGTCCATCAATTGCTTGATTAAAGTAATCCTTGGATCCAACCATTGCTAATACTTGTCCTGTTTTTGGATCAATTGCTACAAGAGAGGCATTGTTTGCATTAAATTTATCAGCATTCTCATTTGCCCTGTTTTTTACTGCCTCTTCAGCTATTTTTTGTTTTTCTAGATCTATCGTGGTATATATTTTTAAACCACCTTGCTCTAGTGTTTGCTCTCCATATTTTTCAGATAAAATTTCTCTAATATACATAACAAAATGAGGAGCTGTTATGTTTGTTTCTGGCGACTTAAAGCTTATCTCATATTTTTTTGCCTCCTCTTTTTCTTGTGAACTAATATATCCCTGTTCTTCCATTAAATTTAATATATATTGTTGCCTGCCCATTAAAAGATCTTTGTTCGGTCCATACGGTGAATACCTACTAGGAGCCTGAGGAAGTGCCGCTAGAGTAGCACTTTCAGCTAAAACTAGGTCCTTAGCTGATTTTCCAAAATATTTTTGACTAGCAGCCTCAACACCATAAGTATTTGATCCATAAGGTATTTCGTTTAAATACATTTGTAATATTTCATCTTTACTAAATTTTTTTTCAATTCTATAGGCAATTATTATTTCTTTTATCTTTCGGGAATATTTTTTATCAGATGAAAGAAGGGCATTTTTTACAAACTGTTGAGTTAGTGTCGATCCTCCTGCTTTTTTATTATAAATAATATTTGTAACAATTGTTCTTAAAACAGCCGTAATACTAAAGCCTTTATGTTTATAAAAGTTTTTATCTTCTATGGATATGGTGGCATTTTTTACATGACTAGGTATATCAGATAAATTTATTAATGTTCTTTTTTCTTCTCCATGAAATTCATATAATATATTTTCCCCACTTCTGTCATATATTGTCGTGCTTTGGGCTATATTTCTTTCTATTAAACTATTCGGACTAGGTAAATCACGGGAAACCGATAGTATAAATATAAAAATTAATATAACAACAATTAAAAAAGAAATTAATATAAAATTAAAAAATTTTTTATTTAAAATAATAGATAATATTTTACCCTTTATATTATTTGGTTTTTGCTTTGTTTTTATGGCTTTATTTCTACTAATAGGCATTGATTTTATTGTTTTTGGCCTATAATAATTTGATTTTATTTCTTTTCTTTTAAATGATTGATTCATATATTTATATTATAAAAACATTAATTATAATATTATTCTATCAAAATAAGGCTATTTTTACAAATTATAATTTAATTTTTTAAATTGGATTTTTATTTATTTTTTATGTATAATATTAAGATAATAACAATAATATGATTTTTAAAAAAATATTTTTAATTATTTTTGTTTTTTTATTAATACCTTTTGCCTCTTTGGCGCAAGAGGATTTTTCTATTAAAAAGGATCATATTTTTAAAGCAAAGATTTTAGATATTATTGCCGAAGATAAAAAAATAAATGAAAATAATCAAGAAATATTACAACAAAATATTAAATTAATTGGTCTAGATTCCTCCTTCGAAAATAAAGTTTTTATTTTTCACGGAATAGGTGATATAGAATTAATAGGTCAAAAAATTTTTAAAAAAGGTGATAAAGTTTTAGTTAACGCTTCTTTTGATGATTCTAAAAATGATTATAATTATTATATTATAGATTATATCAGAAGTAGTTCTTTGTTTTTTGTATTTTTAGTTTTTTTATTGTCAGTTATTTTAGTTGGCGGATTTAAAGGTTTTAGATCTATTTTTTCTTTATTTTTAACATTTTTGATTATTCTTTATTTTATTATTCCTCAAATAATGGCTGGTGTAAATCCCGTTATGATTGTTTTAGTTGGTTCAATTTTTATTCTCTTTTTTGTAATTTATATAACAGAGGGTTTTAATTTAAAGTCGCATCTAGCTCTTTTTTCAACTATTATTAGTTTATTTTTGGTTGTTTTTATTTCTTGGTTTTTTGTTTATCTAACAAAATTAACTGGAGCCTTTAATGAGGATGTTTTTGTTTTAATAAATATTGGACAACAAGCAGTCAATTTAAAGGGAATGTTATTAGCAGGAATGATTATAGGTGCTATTGGCGTTTTAGATGATGTTATAATTTCTCAGGTTGTTTCCGTTGAACAAATTATAGAGGCTAATCCTTATCAAAACTGGAAAGAGGTTTTTAAAAAATCTTATAAAATAGGCGTTTCTCATATAAGTTCAATGACTAATACTTTGTTTTTAGCTTATGCCGGAGCATCCCTACCTCTTTTAATGTTATTTGTTAGTCCGGAAAATCCATTTAATAATTTAGAGCAAATAATAAATAATGAAGCAATTTCTACTGAAATAGTAAGAGCTCTAAGTGGAAGTATAGGCTTAATTTTATCAGTTCCGATAAGCACTTTAATAGCTTCTTGGATATTTGTATATAAAAAAAGAAAAAATAATATATAATTTTATGAAAAAAAATGTTTTAAAAATTAACTACAAAACAGAGTTTTTACCAGTTTTTTTAATTTTGCTTTCCTTTGCTTTTTCTGTATTTTTTATAAATAGTTTTCCTGATATAGTCGCTATTCATTGGGATATAAATGGAAATCCCGATAATTTTAGTAACAAATACTTAGCAGCATTGTCTATTCCGATTATAATTTTATTAATTTATTTTTTATTAACATTTTTACCAAATCTTGATCCAAAAAAAGAAAGATATTCAGAATTTTCTAAAATCTATAATTATTTTAGATCCCTTATTATATTTTTTATGTTGTTTGTTTATCTTGTTTCTGGTTTTAATAATTTGGGCTATAATATTTCCATCGCCAAATTGATGCCAGTTTCTATAGGGGTTTTATTTTTTTTAATTGGTTTTTATATGAAAAAAATAAAAATGAATTGGTTTGTTGGCGTTAAAAACCCATGGACTCTTTCTTCTGAATATGTTTGGGATAAAACCCATAAATTTTCTGGTAAAATTTTTATGTTTTCAGCATTACTTTTTTTCTTAACAGCATTTATTTCTTCTTCTTATAAAATATTTTTATTTATCATCGCATTGTTTTTAATTATTTTTTCAACAACTATTTATTCTTATCTTATCTATCTTAAGGAAAATAAAAAAATAAAAAATAAAAAAAATGGAGATAACTAGCACGGCCAATCCAAAAATAAAAAAAATATCAAAAATGATTAAGGATTCTAGTCTTAGAAATAGTGAAGGCCTTATCGTTGTTGATGGCAAAAGAGAAATAGAAGAGGCTCTAAATTCTTCCTGGGATATTTTAGAATTTTTTTATTGTTTAGATTTTATAAAAAACGAAGAAGATGTTTTTTTAAAAAAAATTAAAATAAAAGCAAAGAGTAGTTATGTTTTAGATAAAAAAGTTTTTGAAAAAATTTCTTATAAAAAAAACCCAGATGGTTTTTTGGCAATAATTTCTTTTAAAAAAAATAATTTAGATGATTTTAAACTTAAAAAAAATTCATTAATTTTAGTATTAGAGTCAGTTGAAAAGCCAGGCAATCTCGGAGCAATTATTAGAACTGCTTATGCCTCGGGTGTTGATCTTATTATCTTAAATGATCAAAAAACTGATTTTTATAGTCCTAATGTTATTCGCGCTAGCACTGGTTTTATTTTTTCCATGCCTGTTGTTATTGATTCTATTGATAATACAATCTCTTGGTTAAATAAAAATAATATAAATATTTTTTTAACAACAATAGATTCTAGCTCTAATCATTTTTCCGCAGATTTAAAAAAATCATCAGCTATTATTTTTGGGACTGAGGCTTTTGGTCTTAGTGAAAAATGGTTAAGTACTAAGTCTAAAAAAATAAAAATACCAATGATAAAAGGAGTGGATTCTTTAAATGTGTCTGTTTCGGTTGGTATTATTGTTTATGAAGCTATAAGGCAAAGAAGCTTATGAATTGGTTAATACTTACAATATTATCTTATTTGATGTTGGCTATAGTTAATTTAGGCGATAAATTTATAGTTGATAAACTTTTAAAAGATGGGAAAGCCTATGCTTTTATAGTTGGATTTTTAAGCTCTTTTGTTTTAATTTTTTCTCCATGGTTTTTAGAGTGGCCAGGTTTTTTTGTTTTTTTTATTAGCATTCTTTCTGGAATTTTTTTTATTTTGGCATTATGGTCAATGTTTGAGGCTTTAAAAAGGGACGATGCTTCTAGGGTTGTTGTGGTTGTCGGAAGCGTTATACCTGTTTTTACTATTATTTTTTCAATATTTTTTTTAAAAGAAAATTTTTCTATTAATCAATGGATAGGTATTTTTTTTCTTATAATTGGAATGCTTATAATTTCTTTTTTAATTAGTAATAAAAAAAAGATCCCACTTTTTCTAAAAAAAATATACTCCGTACTATCTTTAAAATATAAAAAAAATTGGATATTTTTGGCAATTTTATCTGCTCTTTGTTACTCTTTATTTTTTATTGGAAGTAAATATTCTTATCAAAATCAAGAATTTTTTAGCGCTTTTATTTGGATAAAAATTGGCGGACTTTTTATTTCTTTATTTTTCTTATTAGATGAAAAAAGTAAAAAAGAAATTTTAAATAACTTTAAAAAGAAAAATAAAAAAAATGGACCAAATAAATTTTTTGTATTTATAAATCAGTTTTTAGGAGCTGCCGCTTCTTTGATTCAAAGTTATGCTATTTACCTAGGTCCGGTTGCCATTATTAATGCTTTGCAAGGTGTTCAATATGCCTTCTTGTTGATTTTAGGAATATTTTTTTCTATTTTTTTTCCAAAAATATTAAAAGAGGATATATCAAAAAGTGTTTTAATTAAAAAAATATTAGCAATTATTTTAATAGCCATTGGTTTATATTTTATTTCTATATAAAAATATGTTTAAAAATAAAAAAATTATTTTTTTGTCTTTGCTAATTCTGGTTTTATTTTACCTTTTTTTGCTTTTTAAAGTTTTTAATCATTATCCCAAAAAAATTAATTTACAATATGAAAAAAATTTTTTTGGAGTAACTTATTCAAAAAAATATGCCGAAGAAATTGGACTAGACTGGAGAGAGGCTTATATTGATATTTTAGATGAATTAAATGTTAAGCAAGTTAGAATACCGGTTTATTGGAATGATATAGAAAAAGAGCCAGGTATTTTTGATTTTAATGAATATAATTTTTTAATCGAAGAAGGTGAAAAGAGAGATGTTGAATTTATTTTAAATTTTGGAATGAGGGTTGCTCGTTGGCCAGAGTGTCATTTTCCTTCTTGGCTAGATATTCAAAATAAAAAAAACTTACAAGAAAAAACTATTTCTATGATTGATGCTGTTCTTTATAATTTTGAAAAATATGATTCCATTAAATATTTGCAAGTTGAAAATGAGCCATTATTAAATTCTTTTGGTATTTGTCCAAAAAGTGATTATAATTTTTTAAAAAAAGAGGTTGAGTTTGTGAGAACTAAAAGTGATAAACCAATTATAATAACAGCTACTGGTGAATTAAGTTTTTGGAAAAAAGAGGCTTCTTTGGCTGATTTTTTTGGAACAACTATGTATAGGGTTGTGCATAATAAGTATCTTTCTTATATAAAATATCCTTTTCCTGATTGGTTTTACCCTTTAAAAGCTAATTTAGTAAATATTAATAAAGAAAAATCTTTTATTATTGAATTACAGGCAGAACCCTGGATTTCAAAAGAAGATATTGCTAATATTCATAATACTGAGTATCAGAAATCTTTTAATTTACAACAATTTAAGGCTAATGCTCAGTTTGCTATTAATACTGGTTTTAATAAAGCTTATTTATGGGGCGTAGAGTGGTGGTATTTTAAACATAAATTAGGTTTTAATTCTGATTATTGGAATTTTGCTAAAACACTTTTTAAATAACTATGATTTCTATTGTCATCCCAACATTAAATGAGGAAAAATATTTACCAAATATTTTAAATGACTTAAAAAAACAATCTTTTAAGGATTTTGAAATTATTGTTTCAGATGCTAACTCTGAGGATAAGACGGGAGACGTGGCAAGATTAAACTCTTGCAAGTTTATTTTATCTAAAAAAGAAGATAGACATCCTTCTATTCAGAGGAATAATGGCGCCAAAATTGCTCAAGGTGATTTAATTTTATTTTTAGATGCTGATACTAGAATTTTTGACAAGGAATTTATTAAAAAAACTGTTGATTATTTTTATAAAGAAAATTTAGTAATAGCTGGTTTTTTTATAGATTTTCAAAATAAGAAACTTTTTTATCGCTTTTATTATTTTGTTTATAATAATTTGGCTTATTTAGCTCAAAAAATAAAGCCACTAGCACTAGGGGCTGGGATTATTATTAAAAAAGATATTCATTTTAAATTAAATGGCTTTGATCAGGAGGTCTTTATAGGAGAGGATCAGCTTTATTGTGAAAAAGCGGCTAAGTTTGGTAAGTTTTCTTTAATAAAAAATACAAAAATATTTTTTTCTACAAGAAGATTTGAAAAAGAGGGTCCTTGGAGATTATTTTTTAAATTAGTTTATTCAACTTTATATGTTTTAATTTTTGGGCCAATTAAAAAGAAGATTATAAATTATGATTTTGGTAATTTTAAGTCTTTTTAATTATAATAAATTGACTTTTATTTTTTAGTTTGTTAAATTATTTGATATAAGAGTCCCTGTAGTTTAATGGATAGAACATCAGCCTTCTAAGCTGAATATCTAGGTTCGATTCCTAGCGGGGACACATATGATTTATATTTTAGTTTTAATTCAAATTGTTCTTTTGGTAATTTTATTTTTTGTTATTATTCAGTTTTATAATATAGTTTTTAAAGGTTTTGCCCCTTTTATTTCTACCAAGTTTAATGCAATTATTTCTATTTTAAAAGAACTTGATTTAAGTGGAGATGAATGTGTTTATGAGCTTGGGGCTGGAAGCGCTGGCTTTCTTAGGGCTATTGAACAAAAATTTAAAAACAAAAAATTAATTGGAGTTGAAAATTCTTATTGGCCATATTTTCTTACAAAAATACAAATAAGTCTATCTGCAAGCAGTATAAAACTTATAAAGAATGATATTTTTAAGGTAAATTTAAAGGAGGCGGATATTATTTATTGTTTTTTGAACTCTAAAACCATGAACAAGTTGGCTAAAAAATTTAAAGAAGAGTGTCGTCCAAATACTTTAATTATTAGTTATATTTTTCAAATAAAAGAATTTGAATATGAGAAGGTAATTAAAGATGGAAGTAATAATATTTATTTTTATCGAATTTAATTTCGATTTATGGTGGCTATAGTTTAGCGGCTAGAACACTGGTTTGTGGTACCAGTAGTGAGGGTTCGATTCCCTCTAGCCACCCATTGATCTGTACCCCAAAAAGTAGACAAAATTTGTCTACTTTTTTTGTACCTAAAAT
>CAZSRC010000024.1:0-11952 GCA_964609365.1 uncultured Gammaproteobacteria bacterium
AACGAATTTGTTTTAAACGTTGAACCCTCCCTTGCGAGAGTCGACCTTGCTGGCCTCAACGAACCTCTTTTATCATTGATAATAGAGATTGAGAGAAATATAATTTATTATAATTCTTTCAATCGCTACTAACAAAAATTATTTTGTATTTTTTTCAACCTCTTTTAACTTTTCAATAAGCTCTTGATATTTTCCCTCTGCAAAAAGTTTTTCTATTTCATCGATTATTTCTTGTCCGCCATTTAATTTGATAATTTCACTTGAACTATTATTTATTTTTTCCTCTAATAATTCTGCTTCACTTTTTTCTGAAGAAGTACTTTGATTATTTTCTGGAATATAAATTTGTAAAGCACTTCCCTCTGTCAAAGAAGATGCAGAAAAAACTAATTCATCACTAGAGCTAGAATTGTTTTCTAAAACTATTTCATTTTTTGATTTTTCATTTTTTTCTATTTGCGTTCTAACTTTAGAGATTTCATTTTTAAAACTAGTATTAAGTTTTTCTACCTTATCTTTATTTTCTTCTATATTAAATTCTGGATCCATTAAAATTGTAGCAATATCTTTGGCATGATCACTAGCAAATTTTAAAGCCAAAGCCTCTCTCTCGCTTTGAGAAAAAGTTGTATTTATTCTAGCCTTCTCAGAAATAATTCTAGCAATATAAAAAGAATCATTTGGTTTTGATTTTTGATAAAAACCAGAACTCAAAACTATAGTTCCGGAAATGAAAACAAAAAAACCAGCGACTACTAAAAGTGGCTGGGATAAAACTGAAAATAGATTCTTAAACATAAAGAAAAAAGAATCCTTATTTCTGATATCTTCCTTATTAAAAGTGTTACTAATTTGGGAAAATAAAATATCTCTATTGGCCTTTTTTTCCTGAGCGGAAAGTTCAATAGATTTCAGACTGCTTAATTGTTGTAATAATTTTTTTTCTGTCATAATTTTACTCTCTACTATAGTATACGCAAAAGAATGAAAAATGTTACACTAAAAAGATACAAAGACCTTGATATTATTGACTTAAATAACAATAAGTCCACAATTTTGTGGACTTATCATAAATATATAACTATTTTTAATTCCTTATTTTTACTATTTAATATTACTTCTCATCCATCATATCCTTCAAAGCTTTGGTTGCTCGATGCAATAAAACTCGAACATTAATTTTTTTCTTACCGCTAATTTCAGCGATCTCTTCTAGCGATAAATCATTAACAAAACGCATCAATAAAATCTCTCGATATTCTATCTTTAATTCCATCATTTTGGAGATCAATTTTTCGTAATCACTTTTGTTACTAATCTCCCCTTCTAAGTCATAACTCTCATCAACCAAATCAATAGGATTTTGCTCATCATCTAGAGATAAATTTTCCGGGCGACGATTACGATAATGATCAACAACAACATTTCTAGCAATTTTATAAAGTAGGGCTCGGAGAGTTTCTTTGTCACTAATTTTATTTTTTTGGATATGCTCCCAAGTTTTCAAAAAAACCAAAGATGATAAATCACTGGACTCATCCTTCTTCCCTATTTTAAAATAAATAAAGCGATAAATATCATCAATATTTTTATCGTAAACCTCGGCAAAAGCTGTTTGATCTTTTTTATTGAGGCGATCCTTCAGACTATTTTCTTTATATTTTTCAATTATACTAAAACTCATTTATATAAAAATTATTCTAAAAAAAATAAAATATAAGATATTTGAATAAATTCAAAATCATATATTCAACAAAAACTAGAGATAAAATCTCATAATATTCATATTCATAATCATAGCACAAGTTAGGAGAAAAAACAAGCTTGACCAGAGGCACTTTATAATATAAAATAAAAAGACAAAAAGACCTTAATGTCTCTAATTTTTAAAAAATTAAATTATGGAAATCAAGGAAATAAAAGAAAAAATTAAGAAAGTGGATAGACAAATTTGGCTCTCGGTCTCTGAATCAGCTAAATTTGCTGGCGTAGAAAGTAAAACAATTCGAAGAGCTATCAAGAGTAAAATCATCAGATATAAAGTGTCGGGAAATCGCTATGCCATCAAACTCTCTTCTATCATTGAATTCTCTCATGGTAGTCCTAAAATAAGAAATAAATTTTACAGCCAAGGACTAGGACAATATGTAGAAAAATTCAAAAAAAACTTTCTTACTAAATAAAAAAGAAAACGACCTCTCGGTCGTTTTCTTTTTTATTCTTCGATCAATTAGAATTACAAAATAGCATCTTTAGCTGCTTTTGCAACTTTAAATTTCACAACTTTTTTAGCTGGAATTTGAATTTGTTCGCCAGTGGCTGGGTTTCTTCCCATTCTAGCCTTTCTGTCTACGCGAACTAATTTACCAAATCCTGGTAATACAAATTCTCCATGACTTTTGGCTTCTTTGTAAGCCATGTTAGTTAATGTCTCCATTAAACCAACAACATCTTTTTTGCTCAAGCCTGTTTTTTCGGCTAGAGTTGTCATTAATTGTGCTTTTGTCATAATTTTTTGATTGGCCAAAATAAGCTTATAGAAGTTTATTTCTAGTCAATTCTAAATTAATTAATTTTAATAACTAATTGATAAAGAATTAATTATTACTTATATTATAGCACTTTTAAAAAATATGGCAATATTTAAGGCATTTTTAAAATTTCTTCTATTCTAGAGCCCTTACTTTTAATTTTATAAATCTGATAATCTATTTTTGAATTATTATTTTCATCAAAAATAAATTCAATAGAAATAGCTAAACCCTCTTGAGTTTCAGCTGAAAAATATTGATCAAAAACAAAATTACCCAAAGAGTAAAAAATCCATTTATCTTTATAAACTTCATAATTTTGAATAACATGAGGATGATGACCAATTATTAAGTCAGCACCAGCATCAATCATTTTTCTAGCGATAATTTCCTGCTTAGAGTTAGCTTTAGCCTGGTATTCAAGGCCAAAATGAATATTAACAATTATTAAATCACTTTGCTGTTTTAATTCTTTAATTCTTTTTTCAATTTTCTCACTATCAATATCCTTATAAACCAAGCTAATTCCCAAAAAGGCAACTTTCTTATTATTAATATTTAAAATTATATTTGAACAATTTTCATTGCTTAAAATTGGCATCTCTTCAGAGAAATCCAAGCTCATAAAATCGGAAGAGCTAGACAAAAAAGCATCCCTACAACCACTATAGTAAAAACCCAATGAACTTAAATTTTGATAAGTTTCATCAATTCCCCTTTGCCCCTGATCAGACAAATGATTATTAGCTAAATTAAAAAAATTAAAATTATATTTTTTTAAAGAATTAATTAATTCTGGAGAAAAGGCAAAATCATAAGCATTATCTGGCTTGTAATGAGCTCCCTTATTAGTAACAGCTCCTTCTAAATTAGCGGAAACAATATCAAAGGAGGAGCTAAAATTATCTTGATTGATTTTCTCTAATAAATAATCTAGGCCATGTCTATTAATTCTATCCAGAACATAGCGATCAAGCATTAAATCACCAAAAAAAAGCATTTTAATATTTTTATTAGAAGGCAACTCATTTAGAAAATCTTGTTCTTCTGGGTAATTTTGCTGAAATTCAATATTTTGCTCATCCTCATTCAAATCTAGAGATAAATTTTTATTAAAAATAGAATAATAAATAGAATCCTCTCTAAATTGCTGATAATTCCAGAGAATTAAAAAAATTAAAAGAAGAGAAAGTAGAATAATTAATAAAATATTTCTAATTTTCATATAATCTAAATATAAGTTAATTATAATTTAAATATAAACTTAATATAAATTAATTATAAACTTAATATAAATTAATTATAAATCTTTTATAAAATTTAAGCAAAATAAAAATTTATAAGGAAAAAATAAAACTATTGACTTATTTACATTTTTATAGTAAGAATTAGACAGAACATTAAAAATATAAAGATGGCAACAAAAGAAATTACAATTATTTCCAAGCAGGATATTTCTAGGTTTTGGAAAAAAAGTACCGGAGAGTGCGCCCTACCAAATGAAAAAGAAATTAGGAGTTTTTTCCCAAAAACAGCCTATGAAGAAGCTTTAAACGAGGACAAGAACAACTTAGAAAATATTTACATAACATATCTAAGTGGATCCTCAATAAATCAGCAAGAAAGTATTCTAAAAAAATTTTTTAAATTTGAGACAAAAAGAATTTATGGATCAAAACTTAATGAGCAGGATCTGCCCGGTTATTATTTGGTAAAATTAATCGATGCCAATAACTTTAATCTTCTGCCAGAGGAACAGGCCTTTCCTGAAAAATGGAGAATTGCCAATATTAGAGAAGCCACAGAAATCTTGATCAATATTTTTCTATTTGAACACCGACATGCTTATGTAAACTATCATCATTGTTGTGATGGTGGTAAATATATAAGTAATGACAAAAAAATTAGAATTGAAAAAAATGATCTATTAACTTTTTCCGCTGATGGAATATTAAAAATAGAATCTACAAATAAGGAGGTTCTAAAAACAAAATTAGAAGAAGGTATAATCGACACTAACTCAATTCTAATTAGAAAAAATGCTTTCTAATTAGAAAATAAAAAGCGCAAAACTGCGCTTTTTTTATTTAAAAAATTGAATAATAAATTAAATATCTAGACTTCCATTATATTCCAATTCATAAATATAAAAAATAGTAGTAGCGAGTGCAATGATTAATGGACCAATAACTACTCCCCAAAAACCAAAAAAAGTAATTCCACCCATAATTGAAAATATTATAAAAATAGGATTAACTTGAGATTTACCCTTAATAATATAGGCCCTAATTATTTCATCAACATTACTTACAACTAACCAGCACCATAATAAAATAAACAAACCTTGCCAAAATTGACCAGAGCTCATCAAGTAAATAGAGGCTGGAATATAAAAAATAGAAGATCCGATATAAGGAATTAGGGATAAAAATGCCATAATCACAAAAATAAATATAAAGGGCCAGCCAATCATTAAAAATCCCAGGGCTCCAAAAACACCCTGAAACAAAGCTGTAACAAAAATAGATATTAAGGTTGTTTTACTAACCATCCTAAACTTTCTAATAATTTCTATATCATATTTATTGGGAA
The DNA here is from genome assembly GCA_964609365.1 of uncultured Gammaproteobacteria bacterium. Classification (GTDB taxonomy): domain Bacteria; phylum Patescibacteriota; class Patescibacteriia; order Patescibacteriales; family UBA12465. The sequence continues at coordinate 5,124 of CAZSRC010000024.1, forward strand.
GTGGGGACCAAATTATTAATTTTTGAGCCATAGCTTTACCATCAACAAAAAAGAAAAACATAGTTAATAAAATAATAACCAGAGAAAACATAAAACTAGTTGTACCCTTAACAACAAAAGCAGTTCCATCAACTATTAAATTTTTAATATTTTTTGTAGCATCTATAATTAAATTTTTTACAGCCTCTTCTCCAGTTTGGCCAATATTTAGTTTTTCTAAAAAACTATATTGAATAATGTCGGCCTTTTCTATAATCTCATTAATACTGCCATAGGCTAGTGAGGCTTTTTTAGCAGAATAAATTAATAAATTGGTTATAGGAATTATCACTATTAAAAGTAATAATAAACACATTATAAAAGAAGCTAAATATTTTTTATTCCATAAAATTTTTGCCAATTTTTCATAATATGAATAAAAAACTGAAACCAAAACAGCAGAAATAATTATTTCAATTAAAAAAGGTCGGAATAAAAAAATAATAGCTAAAATGCTTATGATTATTAAGAAAACTAAAAATGGTTTATAGTTAATTATTTTTTTCATGTTTAAAATTCATAAACCTGCCCAAATTCTGGGACTATAGGTTTTGTTTTTATTTTATTAGAAATATCTTGAGCCAAAATATTATTAGCCTCTTCCTCTCCATGCATCACAAAAACATATTTAGGTCTAGGTTTTTTAATTTTTCTCAACCAATTAATCAAGGCTACATGGTCAGCATGAGCTGAGTATGAATTAATAACGGAAACCTTGGCTTTAACTGGAATATTTTGATGATCTATTTTAACAGTCTTATGACCATCTAATATTTTTCTACCTAGAGTACCATGAACTTGATAAGCAACTAATAGAACTTGGCTATTTTCATCGGCTAGATTAAATTTTAAATGATAGTGAATTCTACCGCCATTACACATACCACTACCAGCTAAAACAACTTTTGGTGCTGGGATATTATTTATTTTTCTAGAATCATCGGCACTAAGAGTAAACTCCAAACCAGGAAAGTCAAATAAATCATCGCCCATAGATATAAGCTTTAACGAATCTTTGTCATAAAGATACTCATAATCACGATAAATTTCCGTAGCCTTAATAGCCAAGGGACTATCTAAGAAAATTGGGACATATGGTATTTTTTTATTTTCTACTAAATCATTTAATTCATAAAGAATTTCTTGAACCTTTTCTAGTGCAAAAATTGGAATCATTAACACACCCTTGCTTTCAACGCTTTCAATAATAGCTTTACGAATCATTTTAATACCATCATCTCTAGATTCATGAACTAAGCCTGCATAAGTTGATTCAATAAAAACAATATCTGCTCCATCGGTATTTTCTAAATCCCTAATAATTCTAGCTGGTGAATTTCCAAGATCACCAGAATAAACTAATTTTTTCTCTATATTTCCTTCTTTAATCCAGATTTCAAAAAAACAAGAGCCTAAAATATGACCAGAGTTTTTAAGTCTAACCCTAACCCCATTAGCAATAATTATTTCTTCATTGTAAGGAAGATCATGAAAAAGTTTTATAGATAAAGCTGCATCCTCTTCACTATAAAAAGGATCTCTGCCAATTTCTGATGACTCTCTATTTATAATCCTGGATGAATCTTCGAGCATCAAAGCTGTTAAATCTTTAGTGGCTGAGGTACAATAAACTTTTCCCCTAAAACCATCTTTATATAATTTTGGAATTCTTCCACAATGATCAATATGAGCATGAGATAATAAAACAAAATCAATTGATTTTGGATCAAAAGAAAAATCATCAAAATTTCTACTTTGAGCAAAATGCTCACCTTGAAACATTCCGCAATCTAATAAAAACTTAACTTTATTTGTTTCTATTAATACACAGGAACCAGTTACCTCTCGACAAGCTCCATGAAAAGATATTTTCATAAAGATATTTTAAAAATTAATTATTTTTTTTAAATTTTTCTCCATAACAATTTACATCATCCAGTAGATCATTAGCTTGCCAATTTTCAGTCCAGTCAGAAACTTGATAAGTTTTTATATCACCATTAGCATTATTGGCCACAAGAGTTTCTAGGCCAGCATTAACAATCATTTTCTTACAAATAAAACAAGGATAAGAATCAATTGGAGAAAATTCATTTTTCTCTTTAACAAATTTTTCTGAATAAATATACATAATTCCACCAAGCAAATTAACGCCAGCCCTAGCAGCATTAATCAAGGCATTCTGCTCAGCATGAACACTGCGACACATTTCATATCTTTGCCCCGAAGGTATAGCTAATTCATCACGCAGACAATTGCCTCTCTCAAAACAATCTTTAGTTTTTCTAGGTGCTCCAACATAACCAGTAGAAATAATCTGATCATCCCTTACAATAATAGCTCCGTGCTTGGCTCTAAAACAAGTTGACCTAGCAGCAACCTCTTTAGCGATATTCATATAATACTGATGTTTGGATAATCTTTTCATATATTATTTATTAAATTATTATTATCTTAATTTTAACAAATAATAAGCAATTAATAAAGCTATTGACATAATATAATTAATATGATATAATATATTTATGACTTTTGATATAGTTTAAAAGAAAAACGCCGAGATTAAGGGCGAAAAAAAGAGTGGTTTCTGTAGCAGGAATAAATTCATTTTTTTCAATCATGAGCGCATACTTCGTAAAAAAAGTAGATATAAAAATATCAGCACTCTGCTCGGAATTGTTGGTTAGAATCCAGCCCAGAAGTCTATCACGAGGGGATCACCGTAATGATCCCCTTTTTTCTTTTTTATTTAAATATGCTATAATATAATTAGTTTAAAAATGTTTTTTAAAATTAAATAAAAAAAATATGAAAAACAAAAATTTAATTATTGTTTCCAGTATTATCTCAATTATTTTGATAATTATAATAATACTGAATTATCAAAAATTAGGCGTAGATAAAAATACAGAAAATAATCCCGAAACCAATAATAATGCTATCGAAAATCAAGAAATTTACGAAATCAATCAACTAAAATTAGAGCAACAAGAAAACATTATTAGATATGTTAGCGAAAATATTTCACAACTATCACCAGAAAAAGAAGTTTTAGGTGGAAAATTTTATATCAATTCAATTGATTTTTTAAGCTCAGCTAGTCTAATAGTTTCCTACGAGGATGGGCATAACTCTTTTTTAGCTGAAGTTCAATTTGAATATATAGATGAAAATAATATCGAGATTTTAAACTTCAATATTTTAAACTAAAAACAATAACAAAAAAATAACAAGCTTCTAGCTTGTTATTTTTTTTATATATTCCATTACATAGATAAATTAAAATTCGGCATTTCTTGGGGTTCTAGGAAAAGGAATAACATCTCTAATATTGGCCATACCAGATAAATACATAATAGCCCTTTCAAAACCTAAGCCAAATCCAGCATGCTTAACTGAGCCATACTTCCTTAATTCAATATACCACCAATAATCCTCCATAGGCAAAGACATCTCCTTGATTCTTTTTTCCAAATAATCAAGTCGCTCCTCCCTTTGACTGCCGCCGAGTAGTTCTCCGATTCCAGGAACTAATAAATCTACAGCAGCAACAGTTTTGCCATCATCATTTAAACGCATATAAAAAGCCTTGATATCCTTGGGATAATCAGTTAAAAAAACTGGACCATTAAAAACTTCTTCTGATAAATATCTTTCGTGTTCAGTTTGCAAATCAATTCCCCATTTTACTGGATAATTAAAATTTTTACCTGACTTTTCAAGTATTTCTACAGCCTCAGTATAAGTTATTCTTTTAAACTCTGAATTAGCAACTAAATTTAAGCGATCTAATAATCCTGGGTCAATAAATTTATTAAAAAATTCCATCTCCTCTGGTAATTCTTTTAGCACATAATTAATTAAATATTTTAACATTTTTTCAGCTAAGTCCATGTTGTCCTTTAAATCAGAGAAAGCCATTTCTGGTTCCATCATCCAAAACTCAGAAGCATGTCTAGTTGTGTTGGAATTTTCTGCTCTAAAGGTTGGCCCAAAAGTATAAACTTTATTTAAACCATTAATCAAAGTTTCTGCCTCTAATTGACCAGAAACTGTTAGGCCAGTTTTTTTAGCAAAAAAATCTTTGGAATAGTCTGCTTCGGCTTTTTCATTTTTTGGTATATTTTTTTCTAAATCAAAAGCTGTAACTGTAAACATTTCTCCAGCTCCCTCACAATCACTAGAGGAAATAATTGGAGTATGAACATAAGAAAAACCCTCTTCATTAAAAAATTTGTGAATAGCAAAACTTAAAACTGATCTTAATCTAAAAACAGCAGAAAAAGTATTACTCCTAGAACGAAGATGAGCTATTTCTCTTAAAAATTCAAAACTATGTCTTTTCTTTTGTAGAGGAAAACCTTCTTCAGCTACATGAATTATATTTACCTCCTCAGCTTTTAATTCAAAACTTTGACCAGAAGCTGGTGACTCAATTAATGTTCCAATAATTTCCAAGGAAGATCCAATATTTAATTTTTCTAATTCTGAAAAATTAGGAAGAGAAGACTCTAGAACAACTTGTAAATTTTTAAAGAAACTTCCATCATTTACTTCCATAAAAGCAAAATCCTTAGAGCTTCTGACTGTTCTAAGCCAAGCCCCAATTTTAATTTTTTGACCTAAATATTTATCATTTTCTCTAAATATTTTCTTTATATCAACATCATACATAAGATTTATATTAATATTTAATATGTTCATTATACAAAGAAAATTCAAAAAAAGCAAAAATTATACTGTTTCAGAGTTAATGTTACGTTATTATATTAGATCTAAACTCAAATGTAACCCTAGTTGCTGCAATTGGAACACTATTTTGGCAAACTAATAAAAAAAGCTTGTTCTTTACAAGCTTTTTTGATTTAGTTTTATTCAAGGCTAATAGCCAAAAACCTAGTATCTTTAGAATGCATTTTACTCCTTCTTTCAAAGTCTAAGCAAGTTCCATATGGAGCATGCCTTAGAGAGGGAAAAACTTTAAAGTTACTATAATTTAGCCAAAAAGAATAAGTTGCATTAATTGGATACATTTTTTGAAGATCCGGATACCTGATTGCTAGAAATAATAATTCCTGCAAATTGGAAGGACGACAAAAATTAGAAAAAATTTCTTTCTCAGATTCTTTAGCTGATATTTTTCTATCGAAGTGAAAAAGCTTGGCCTTAATATTGGAAGTGCCAACTATATAACTACTCCCTAAATTACAAAAACCTTCAAAATTGATTTGATTATTAATCCAATCAAAAGAGGCTAGCTTAATTAATTCTCTAATCGGCTTGGAATATTCTACTTCTAAAAGAAAAAATTCTCCGGAGGCAGGATCTTTTGACTTCAATTCAGTATAAAAACTTTCTTCAACATTATTTTTACAAGAAGAAGGAAAGCTTTCTATTAATGACCTAATTTGAGAGGCAGAAATACCTTTACTTTCAGCTAATTCAATTAAACTTTTTAACTCTAATAAATCTACCATTTTTTATTTTTTTTGTTAAGTTACTATGATTAATTTAAATTTAATTTAAACACATTTTTATAATTATGTCAAATTAATTTTTATTTTAACGAAAAAATTATAGCTCCAGCTACTATCAAGCTAACTCCAAGCAAGGATTTAATAGTAAAAGTTTCGCCTAAAAAAATAAGCGCTAGAACAAAAACAAAGGCCATGCTTAATCTATCTATGGCGACAACTGCTGTTGCTGGACCATCTTTTAATGCAAAAAAATAGAATAGCCAAGATAATGCACCAAAAATACCAGAAAAAGCTATTAACCACCAATCTCTAGAGGAAAAAGAAGAAAAATTAAAATTTTCAAATTTTTTAAATAAAAAACTTATTATTATTAAAAAAAGAGCCATAATAATGGATCGAACAGTTGTAGCAAGGGTTGAGTCAATATTTTTTAAACCCAACTTACCAACAATTGCCACCCCAGCAGCAAAAATAGCAGACATTAAAGCATAGATTAACCACATAAATAAATTTAATAAATATAAATAAAATATTTTTTAAGTATAAAGGGATTTTTATTTTTTGTAAATTTTTTTATTGTTAATTCTTTTTTATTATGATTATCTAAAATCATAATATTATTTTTTTATAATTATATTTTTTAAAAAAATCAGACAAAGATTTAAATGACTGCCTACTTAAAACTCCTCCGGCAATTAACTCCTCCTCACTTACATCTGCTAAGCAAAAATCTGGCATAATAAATTTTTTCATATCATCACTACTTTCAAACTCAATGTCAACTAAAACTAAACCCCTTAATTTACCACAAAAAACATCAAACTCGACACATCTATCTAAATATTTATAGTAATATCTAATTTTTTCTATTTTATTTCCTTCAATATTTCGAAAGGCATCAAATTCCTCTTTATTTATAGAAATATTTTCCTCCACTTGCTCTGATGCAGTTTCTTCACTTATTAAACTTTTTTTAGTTATGGTGTAAGAATCACCACTTCTTCTAATTCTGAGTTTTGCATGTTTACTATTTGCAGGCAAATAAATGTCAATTATTTTTTAGATTTAAAATTACCAATATTTTTAGGAAGTCTTTTTGCAATATAAGTTTTTTCAATCTCAATTTTTTTACTCATAGTTTTGTAGCTTAAATATTTACAAAAAATAAAAAACAAATATATTAATTATATTTTTTTAAAAAAATATTAAATAAATAATTTAAATAAAAAATTATTCTACCAAATAAGTTTGCCTAACTATATTATATCCATTAAATTTAGTATCATCCTCCGACTTCAAATCAACAGCCTCTA
>CAZSRC010000025.1:0-9883 GCA_964609365.1 uncultured Gammaproteobacteria bacterium
CATTAAATAATATTAATTATCCACAGAATGTAACATTAACTCTGCAACCGTACATGCTTTTACATTTTTTTAAAATATGTTATAATTTTGATAAATAATATTTACTAATTTAAATTTAAAAATTATGTTATCTTATCGAACAATATTAAAACGGGCTTGGAAAATTTCTCTAAAAAACAAAATTTTGTGGTTTTTTGGTTTCTTTGCTTCTTTGCTTAGTTTCACTGCCGAATTTAAGGTTATCTCAAAAACACTAAATCAAGGAAGTGGCTTAAAATCATTAAATAATTTTAAAATGTTTATGGATACTGGGATATTTTCCAAAAATTCATTGCAAAACTTTTTTGAACTTTTAAAAACTGATACTGCTTCAATTTTATTAATTTTGATCATACTAATCACTGTTTTATTTATAAGTTTATTTTTTGCATGGCTAGCAACGGTTTCTCAGATATCAATAATTAGATCTGTAAAAAATATTTTAAAAGGAAAAAGAGAAAAAATATTTATCAAAAAATCAATAAATGATTCTAATAAAAGATTTTGGCCAATATTTTTTATTAATATACTAACAACAATAATAATTAATGGGATTTATTTATTAATTAGTTTTTTATTCATTTTAGTGATAATGAAAAATCAGCTTAGCACTTCTCTTTTGTATGGATTTATCTTTATTTTATTCATACCTATTTCCTTATTTTTATCATTTATAGCTAAATATGCCATAGCTTATTCAGTTATTGAAAATAAAAAATTTATTAACTCTATAAAACAGGCCTGGAATTTATTTATTAAAAATTGGCTAATAAGTATTGAAATGGCTATAATTTTATTTTTTATAAATTTATTTATAATTATTGGTGCATCAATAATATCAGTTATTGGTTTCTTTTTATTCTTTAGCTTGGCAATATCAACTGTCTTTTTAACATCATCAAGCTTCCTATTCTGGGGAATAATGATTATAGGGGTAATAGTTATAATGGCAGTATTAATACTAATAAGCTCATTTTTAAATGTTTTCCAAATAAGCACTTGGACTGATTTATTTGTTCAACTTAGAGATAAAAGCGGATTATTAAGTAGCAAGCTAGAAAAAATATTCCAAAAATAAAAATTTATGAGTGGATTTGATTCAATTTCCAGTTTATTAAAAAAAACCACAAATGATGATAATAGTGCCCAATCTAAATTATCACAAAAACAACAGGAAATAAAAAACAAAGAAGTGGAAAGACAAACACAGGTCAAGGCGCAGGCTCTTGGCTTGTCTTATATTAATTTATTTGGCTTTCCTATAAGCCCAGAAGCAATTACTCTAATACCAGAAGATGATGCTATTAATGAAAGAGTTGTTTGTTTTTATTATGATGGAGAAAATGTTAGAATTGCTACCACCAATCCCGAGAACCCTTTTATTCAGAAAACAATTGACTCTATAAATAAAACATACTTCACTAAAAGTAATCTTTATTTAATATCACAAAATAGCTTAAAAAATGCTCTATCTATTTACAAAACTATTCCAAAAATCAAAAAAATGGTTAAAGGGGTTGAGATAAGTGAGGAAGATTTAGAAAAATATAAGAGCGCTATAAATAACTATAAAAGTTTAAATGAGCAAATAAATGAAGTTAATACTTCTGATGTTGTTACTTTAATTTTAGCAACAGCATTAAAATCTGGAGCCAGTGATGTTCATATTGAAGCTGAAGATAATGGAATAGTTGTTAGACTTAGAATAGATGGTGTTTTGCAAGAAGCTGCTACAATAGAAAAAAGTAAATGGAAAAAGATAATTTCCAGAATGAAAATATTGGCTAGTGTAAAAATAAATATTGAAGATAAGCCTCAAGATGGCAGATATTCTATATTTTTAAGCAAAGAAAGAATTGATGTTAGATCATCATTTCTTCCAACTGCTTATGGAGAAAGTGTAGTTATGCGTCTTTTAAAGTCTAGTTCCGTTGGCCTGTCTTTTGATGATCTAGGAATAAGGCCTCAGGCATACTCAGTGCTAAAAAAAGAAATTGAAAAACCTAATGGACTAGTATTAACAACGGGTCCAACTGGTAGTGGTAAGACAACCACTTTATATGCTATTTTAAATAAATTAAATCAACCGGGAACTAAAATAATTACCTTGGAAGATCCAATAGAGTATCAATTAGAAGGGATAAGCCAAAGTCAGATAGAAAGCAAAAGAGGTTATACTTTCGCCTCTGGTTTAAGATCAATATTAAGACAAGATCCTGATATTGTTATGGTTGGAGAAATTAGAGACCTAGAAACTGCCGAAATATCTATTCAGGCTAGTTTAACTGGTCATTTAGTTTTATCAACATTGCATACAAATGATGCATCTGGTGTTATTCCAAGATTAATTGATATGGGAATAAAGCCATATTTTTTAGTCCCGGCTATTAATGCTATTATTGGACAAAGATTAATTAGAAAACTTTGCCCAGATTGTAGAAAAGAGCATATCTTAGATGAAGAAGAGGAGCTTTTAGTAAAAAAAATATTAGCAGTTATGTCACCAAAGGCTGGAATTAATGTTCCTAGTATTTTACCAAAAATTTATAAAGTAGGTCCTGGATGTAAAACTTGTAATGAAATTGGATATAAGGGTCGAGCTGGTATTTATGAAATATTTACCATGGATGATAAATTAAAACAATTAACAATAGACAATGCCCCCTCTTTTAAGATTATGCAACAAGCCATTGAAAATGGAATGATAACAATGCTACAAGATGGAGTTTTGAAAGTCTTAGAAGGGCAAACAAGTTTAGAGGAGATTTATAGGGTTATTGGAAATTTTGACTATATAGATGAACTTTATAATGTTGCTGTATCCCAAACTATCGGTAGGGGAATAAAAATAAAACAATCCAGCCTTGAAGAATCAAGATCAATGATCAACGACAGAGATTTAATAAATAAAAAATTAGAAGAAATACCAAGCAGAGAAATTATTATATTACTTTTATCACTTGCAATAGAAAGCGCCGCTGGTGACTTACATATAGAGCCAACTGAAAAAAATGTAAAAATAAGATTTAGAATAGACGGGGTTTTGCACGATATGTTTGAGTTGGCTAAAGAATTATTCTTACCTCTTTTGGGTGAAATAAAAATACTTAGTGGCTTTGAAACAAACATAAAAAAAGCTACCTTAGATGGAAGATTTAGTGTATTTTTACCGGAAACAAAATTAGATTGTCGTATATCTATTATATCTGGTGGTTTTGGTGAGACTATTGTTATTAGGTTGCTTTCCGGAGGAGGAGAAGCTCTTGATTTAGAGGGATTAGGTCTTTCAGAGTATTCATTACCAATGTTAAAAAATTCTATTCAAAAAACTAAGGGAATTATTTTAACAACCGGTCCAACTGGTAGCGGTAAAACAACAACTCTTTACAGCATATTAAAAACAATTAACAAGCCAGATGTTAAAATAATAACAGTTGAAGATCCCATTGAATATCAAATGGAGGGAATAATTCAAACTCAAATAGATAATGAAAGTGGTTACACTTTTTCAGCGGCAATTCGCTCTCTGTTGAGACAAAATCCAAACATTATTATGATTGGGGAAATTAGAGATAATGAAACAGCAAAGATATCAATTGAAGCTGCCCTGACCGGACATCTTGTTTTATCTACTGTTCACACAAATAGCGCTGCTGGTGCTGTATCTAGGTTTATGGGACTAGGAATAGAAAAATCAATGCTTGCTAATGCTATTGAATGTGCAATTGGTCAAAGATTGGTTAGAAAAATATGTCCATTTTGCGAAAAAGAAGAAGTCCAAATTAAAGAAGTTGATAAAGAACTTATTATCAGAATACTTTCTCAAATAAAAAATAAAAACTTTAAAATGCCCTCAGAAATAAAATTTTTTAAAGGTAAAGGTTGTGAAAAATGTAATAATATTGGATATAAGGGAAGGGTTGGTTTATATGAAATTATGAATATTAATGAAAATATACAAGATGCCATGATTAAGCAAAATCTAAGCGACCAAGAAATAGAAAAAATAGCTATAGAAAATGGAATGATCACAATGCTACAAGATGGCGTCCTAAAAGCACTTCAGGGACTAACATCCATAGACGAGGTTTTAAAAATAACTAAATAAAAAATAAATATAAAAAAATGCTGGATAAAAAATTAATGAATTCATTAAGGCTTGAGTATACAAAAAAAACAAATGAGAGAAGGCAAATTATTAGTCTTTCTAATATAGTTTTAAATAACTCAAAAAAATCAATATTTGCTGCCCATAGACAAGAAATAGAATTGGCAGAAGAAAAACTTCAAGAAAGCGAAAATATAATAAAAAAAATAAGTAAAAATTTTAGCATGAATAGAGCAAAAGAAGAGGGCTCTTTTATGGCAGCATTAGAAGAATATGTAGAGGCTAAGCTTTTTTTTAATTTTGTAAAAAATGGAAAAATAAATAAAATTAAAGAAATAAAGGTTCCAATGGAGTCATATCTAGGTGGTTTATGTGATTTAACTGGAGAGCTTGTTAGAAGAGCCATAAATGAAACAATTAATAAGAATTTCTCTGAAATAAAAAATATCAAAAAAATAATTAATGAAATACTTAATGAATTAATTGATTTTGATGTTACTGGATATCTTCGAACCAAGTATGATCAAGCTAGGGGAAACTTAAAAAAAATAGAACAAATTGACTACGAGATATCCTTAAAAAATTTATGAAAATTGCAATAATTTCAGATATTCATGATAACCTGGCTAATTTAGAAATATTTTTTAAATTAATCGAGGATGAAAAAATTGAAAAAATTATTTGCTGTGGTGATGTTAGTAATATTGAAAGCATAGAAAAAATAAGCTCTAGTTTTCCTGGGGAAATTTTTTTAGTTTTTGGGAATGCTGAGGTATATAACGAAAAAGAATTGTCACAATTTTCTAATATAAATTATTTGGGTAGGTTTTCTATACAAAAAATAGACTCCTTAAATATTGGAATTTGTCATGAACCCGGATTTATGCGAGATTTATTTACAGAAAATAAAGATTTAGATTTTATTTTCTATGGACATACTCATAAACCATGGATATCTATGAAAAACAAGGCAACATTGATAAACCCAGGAACATTAGGCGGGGTTTTTCAAAAACCAAGCTTCGCCATCTTTGACACACAGACAAAAAAAGCTAAATTAAAAATCTTACATCAATAAAATGGATAATAAAAAAATAAAAAAAATAGCCATTGAGGCGGCATCACTAGCCTCCGATTTTTTAAAAAAAGAATATGAGAAATTTAATAGATCTGAAGTTATAATGAAATCAAAACATGAAATAGTTACCAGGCTAGATATTAAATCTGAAAAAATAATTATCAATAAAATAAAGTCAGAATTTCCGAATCATCAAATTTTGTCAGAAGAATGTGGGGATAATAAAAAAAATTCTGAATATTTATGGATAATTGATCCAATTGATGGAACAACTAATTTTTCTATACATAATCCATTATGGTCTATATCTATAGCCCTAGCTTATAAGAATAAAATTATACTAGGATTGATTTTAGCGCCTATTTTAAATGAATTATATATTGCTGAAATAAATAAAGGCGCTTTTATAAATGGAAAAAAAATAAAGACACCAAAAATAAATAAAGGAAAAATTATTAATACATTTTGCCATGGAAGCAAAAAAGAGGATATTGAAAGGTCAATCAAATATTATACAAAACAAAAAATAAACAATCTTGATTGTAGGCAACTTGGTAGCGCTGCAATAGAATTAGCTTATGTAGCTATGGGTAGAGTTGATTCAATAGTAATACCTGGGGCAAACTCCTGGGATGTAGCAGCGGGAGCTTTGATAGCTAATGAGGCAGGCGCTAAAGTTACTGATTTTTATGGAAAAAAATGGAATTTAAAAAGTGTAGATATTTTAGCTAGCAATAAAAGCATTCATCAACAATTAATAAAAACTATAAAAAGCTTAGAAGACTAAAACAAATTAATTATAAAAACAAAAAACCACATATATACTAATGTGGTTTTTTATATTTATCTTTCAATATTAAAATTTGCAAAACTGATGTTAATTTATAATACTTTTTTTAAATATTTAGCCGTATAGCTATTTTTTAAATTTAAAATATCCTTAGGCCTTCCTGATGCTATCAGCTCTCCGCCAGCATCTCCACCATCTGGTCCCAAATCTATCACCCAATCAGCTGATTTTATTATATCAAGATTATGCTCAATTGTTAATACCGTATTACCCTTATCGACCAATCCATTTAAAACTTTCAAGAGGTTTTTGACGTCCTCGAAATGAAGCCCAGTTGTTGGTTCGTCTAATATATACAAAGTTTTACCCGTTGATGGCCTAGAAAGTTCATAAGCCAATTTAATTCTTTGTGACTCCCCACCGGATAAAGTGGTGGCGCTTTGTCCAAGCTTAACATAAGACAGACCAATGCTGTTTAAAATTTCTAATTTATTTTTTATATTTTTTTCTTCAGAAAAAAACTTCAAAGCCTCTTCTATAGTCATTTCCAAAACTTCAAAAATATTTTTATTATTATATTTTATTTTTAAGACGGCATCGTTATATCTTTGACCATTACATTCATCACATTTGGTGTAAATATCTGGTAAAAATTGCATTTCAACTTTTAAAAGACCATCACCCTGACATTTTTCACATCTTCCACCCTTTAAATTAAAGGAAAAGTGGCGAGCTCTTAGGCCCGCTTTTTTTGAATCAGGCAAGGAGGCAAATAAATCTCTAATATAAGAAAACATTCCAGTATATGTGGCTGGATTAGATCTAGGAGTTCTACCAATCGGAGATTGATCAATATCAATTATTTTGTCTATCCACTCAGCCCCCATAATTGCTTTATGCTCACCTGGCTCATCCTTAGCTCGATAAAATTTTTTATTCAAAGCTTTGGCTAAAATATCTATCATTAAAGTTGATTTTCCGGAACCAGAAACACCACTGATAACAACTAGGCTTTCTAGAGGTATTTCAACATCAATATTTTTCAAATTATTTTCACTTGCTCCAATTATTTTTAAAAATTTACCACTTAACTTTCTTGATTCTTGTGGTGCTTGTATTTTTTTATCGCCAAAAAGATATTGAGCTGTTAGAGATTTTTTTTCTTTTTTAAATTTTGAAAGCTCTCCAGAAAAAACAATCTCTCCCCCATGTTCACCAGCTAATGGCCCAACATCTATTATATAATCAGATGAAAGCATCATTTCTGAATCATGTTCAATAACTAAAACGCTATTACCCTTAACATTTAAATCTTTTAGAGTTTTAATTAAATTTTCATTATCTTTTGGATGAAGCCCAATTGATGGTTCATCTAAAACATACATTAGCCCAACTAAATTAGAACTAATTTGATGAGCCAGTCTAAGTCTTTGTGACTCGCCTCCAGATAAACTTGTTGCCGACCTACTAACCGTTAAATAAGAAAGACCAACCCTGGAAACACTATCGATCCTTAATAAGATTTCCTTGGAGATTGAATCAAAAATCATCTTTGCAGATGTTTTATTTTTAAATTTAAGTGCAGTATTTTTAATAAAAATATTTAATTCATTGAAGTTTTTTTCAGATAAATTATATATATTTAAGCCCTCGAAGTAAACAGAGAGAACCTCTGGTTTTAACCTTCTACCCGAGCAAGCAGGGCATTTAACTATCTTCATATATTGACCTATTTTTTGACGAATATAAGAAGAGTCTGTTTCCTGATACTTTTTATTCATTTCTTGTAAAACGCCAGGAAACAAGGAATCACCCTTCAAAATAAGGTTTATTTCTTTTTTTGATAAGTTTTTTAAAGGGAGAGAAAAATCAAATTTGTGACGAATTGCTAATTTTTCCGCCTCATTAATTAATCTATTTTGATTTTCAAAATTATAATGCATCCATGGTTTTATTGCGCCCTGTAAAATATTTAAATTTAAATTTAAAATAGCAATGGGGTCTATTTCCATTTTTGTTCCTAATCCGCCACACTCAAAACAAGCTCCCTGTCCAGAATTAAAAGAAAAATCAATTGGTCTAAAAACAAGTCTTTCTGTCCTACATCTAGTACAGCATAAAATTTCTTCATTTTTTTTATTTTTTTCTTTAACATCCAATTTTTTTTTGGTAAGCTTATCTCCGCATAAATGACAATGGGCAACTCCTAATTTTGCAAAAAGTAATCTAAAATAATCATATATTTCAGTTATAGTTCCAACAGTTGATCTAGGATTATTACTGGCAGATCTCTGATCAATAGATATCGCTGGAATTAATCCATCTATTAAATCAACATCTGGCTTTTCTAATAAGCCCACAAATTGACGAGCATAAGAAGAGAGAGACTCCATGTATCTTCTTTGACTCTCGGCATAAACTAAATCAAAAACCAAAGAAGACTTTCCTGAGCCAGAAAGACCAGTAACCACAATAAACTTATCTCTTGGAATCTCTAAGTCAATATTTTTTAAATTATTAACCCTAGCCCCTTTAATACTTATAAATTGTTTCATTTTAATTAATATTATAAAATTGAATAGAAAATTTTAATAAGCCATAAATATATTTTATCAAAACAAGATTCTTTCTTTTTATTTTTTGAGAAAAAACTTGAATCTTTTTTCCATTTTTCAATAATTTTTTTTAATTCCTCGCTAAGTCTTTTATCTTTAATAAAAACTCCTGACTCAATATTTAATTTAAAAGAAAAAATATCTAAATTTTGTGAACCAATAAGAGCCTCGCTATCATCAACTAGTAAAATTTTTGCGTGGTTCATCTTGTTTTGTGAATAAAAATTTATACCTAGTCCAGATAACTTGTTAATATAAATTCTGTTAATTCTATTTAAAAATTTAACATCTGTATCTCCTGGTATTAAAATATCGATCTTAACCCCTCTAGAAATAGCCGCCTCAAAAAGGGCCATCAACCATCTAGGTGGTGTGAAATAAGGGGTTGCTATAACTATTTTATCTTTAGCTGCTAATATTTTTTCTTGATAATATGCTTGTAATGCGTATATTTTATGATTTGGCCAATGCTCTAAAAACTGGGCTCTAATTGTTTTAAATATAGATCTCTTTCTATTATTTAAAATATTTATATTTTTTCCTCCACTCATTTGATAGGTATAAGCGAATGATCTTAAAATATTTTTTACTAAAGAATTGCTACTTAATTTTACTTGTAAATCTATCCAGTCACTGCTATTTTTTTTTATATTAACTCCTCCAAGAAATGCTATTTTATTATCTATTAATAATATCTTTCGATGAGTTCTTCTTAGCCAATTAGAAAAAAATAAAAATTCAATGCCCGCTATTTTTAAATCATTAACTGTCTCTTTTTTTATGTCCATGCTACCGAAAGAATCAACAACAATAACAACTTCTAATCCTTGTGAGGCTTTTTCTTTTAGAGCGCCTAAAAAATCAAACTTATCAGAGGTGTCATCCATAAAAATATACATCTCGATATAGATGCATTTTTTAGCTTTATTTATCTCGTCTATCATTGCTCGCCAAGATTTTTTTGAACTTGTATATAATTTATATTTCATTTTTTTATAATAAGCTAAATTAAATTATAGCATAACAATAGAAAAGATTAAAGCCCTAAAAAAAAGAAGCACTTTTACAAGTACTTCTTTTTCTATATTTTTTTTGGCTTTTTGAAGCTAACAGGCATCAATTCTTTTTTTTCCTTATTATCGCTAATAAGGTCTCTTCTATAAATAGAAGAGCCGACCTAAGTTTTAAAGTACATGACTTAAAAACCTAATCTCCCTAGAAAGGAGGTGATCCATCCACAGCTTCCGCTACGG
>CAZSRC010000026.1:0-9333 GCA_964609365.1 uncultured Gammaproteobacteria bacterium
TATTATATTAGATCTAAACCCAGAATGTAACCCTAATTGCTGCAATTGGAACATTAATTGAAAATATATTTTTACATTATTGATATTTTTAAAACCCTTGAACTTATTTTACTTTTGTATTATTATAATATTGTTTTTGCGGGCGTGGCGAAATTGGTATACGCACTTGCCTTAGGAGCAAGCGGAGCAATCCATGAGAGTTCGAGTCTCTCCGCCCGCACTAGTTTTATGTTTAATTTTTTGAATTATTACAACCCAAGCCCAATAATGTTTTCCTGGGGCTTTTTAAAAATCCATTGGTACGGATTTTTTATTGTTTTGGGGCTTTTTTCAGCTTTTTTTGTGGTGTCCTTTTTAGCTGATAAATATAAAATTAAAAGAGATGATATTATTGACCTATTTTTTTATTTATTTATTTTTGGTGTGCTTGGCGCTAGAATTTATGATATTTTTTTAGAATGGGAATATTATGCCCAAAATTTGTCAGATATTTTTAAAATTTGGCAAGGAGGTCTAGCTATTCATGGGGCTATTTTTACTGGAATTATTTGTTTATATTTTTTTATTAAATATAAAAAAATAGAAGCGCTCAAAAGTAATAGCATTTTTGAAAGCTTTGTTATCTTGCTTGCAATTATTAGTCCAGGATTAGCACTGGGTCAGTCTATTGGTCGCTGGGGAAATTATTTTAATCAAGAGCTTTTTGGATTGCCAAGCAACTCTTTTTTATCAATTTTCATATCTCCAGAAAATAGGCCATTTAAATATTTTCAAGAAAGTCATTTTTACCCAACTTTTTTGTATGAATCAATTGGCTGTTTTTTTATTTTTTTATTACTTTTTTTTCTTAATTTATACTTAATAAAAAGTAAAAAGAATACGAAGGATAATCTTTTATTAGTAGCTCTTTTATATTTTATTCTTTACTCTCTTTTGAGATTTTTCTTAGAATTTGTTAGAATAGATTTTAGTCCGCAGTTTCTTTCTTTGCGATGGCCACAAGTTATTAGTTTATTGGTGTTATTTATTTCCCTACCTATTGTTTTTAAAATATTATATAAAAAATTAAAATAAAAATTATGTATAGATTTCATCTTTTTGGAAGTATTTCAAAATTAAAAATTAATAAGAACTTAACTATACTTTATTTAGCTGGTTTTATTTTGGCTATATCCTCTGCTGTGCCAGCTTATATAAACTCTAGTTTTATAGAAAATTTTGTTAGCGCTAGATATGTTGGTTTATTTTTTATTGGAGCAAATATAGCCACTTTTATAACTATGTTGAGCTTTCCCGCTTTAATCAGAAAGGTTTCTAATCTTCTTTCTGCAAAATTAATGATGCTTTTAAATATAATATCTTTAATGGCGCTAATAATTTCTCCAGCACCTATTTATTTATTCTTATTTTTTATTTTAATGTGGATTAGCTCTAACTTGCTTTGGATAAATATGGATATTTTTGTAGAAAGTTTTACAAAAAATTGTAATACCGGAAAAACTAGAGCTGTTTATTTTACATTTATGAATTTAGGTTGGATATTGTCACCAATGTTAGCTTCAAAATTAGTAATTGCTGAAAATTATTTTAATTTAGTTTATTTATTTGCGGCCTTTTTATTGGTATTATTTTATTTGATTATTGTATTTAATGAGAAGAAGGTTGATAAAAAAATTACTTATGACAAATTAAATATAATTAATACCATTAAAGATTTTTGGAAAAACTTAAATTTAAGGGGAATATATTTTGTTTCCTTTTTTCTTAATTTATTTTTTAGTTCCGCTGTCGTTTATATTCCAATTTATTTAAACCAAACAATGGGGTTTGATTGGGCGGTCTTGGGTATTATGTTTTCTGTTATGTTAATACCCTTTGTTTTAATAGAGGTTCCAGCTGGAATAATTGCTGATAAATATATAGGGGAAAAAGAAATGATGACCGCTGGATTAATTATTTTAATTATTTCTTTATTATTATTCTTCTTTGTTAAGTCAAGTAATCCATTTGTTTGGGGCTTTATTTTATTTTTTAGCAGAATAGGTGCCGCCCTTCTTGAATCTATGAGAGAGTCTAGGTTTTTTAAAATTGTTGATGCTGAAAATGTTAGTTATATAAATTTTTTGAGAACTTCACATCCCTTGGGCTATCTTGTTGGATCTGGATTAGGGGTACTAATTTTAAGTTTTTTTGATATTCAGTATCTATTTTTATTTATTGCTGTTTTATTTTTATATAGTTTTTATTTTGTTTATATTATTAAGGATAGTAAATAATCACTTTATTAATAATAAAAAATAATTTTTCAATTTAAAAATAGCCCTTTTGGGCTATTTTTTTAAGATACTAATTTCTTCTGAGCTTAATTCTTGCCACTCTTTTTCTTTTAAGTTTCCTAATTTTATTCCTGCAAATTCTATTCTTTTCAATTCTAGTATGTCTAAATCAAAAAAAGAAAACATTCTTCTTATTTGTCTCTTCTTTCCCTCAGCTAAAATTATTTCAAACTCATTTATTCTAGAATAGCTAATATTTTTGGCTCTGGCTAGAGTTTTCTCGCCAATGTCAATTCCATTTTTAAAATTTGTTATAATATCTTTAATAAAAAAAATATCTCTTAGTCTTTTATCGTCCTTTATTTTTACTAAATATTTTTTCTTATGCTCAAATTTTGGGTGACTTAGTTTATAATTTAAATCACCATCATTTGTTAATATTATTAAGCCACAGCTATCTTTATCAAGCCTGCCAATAGAGGATAATTTTTCTTTTATTTTAACAAGAGAAAATATATTTTTTTCTCCTGGGAATATTTTATTACTACAAACATAGCCACTAGCTTTATTTAATTTAATGTAAATTTTTTTATTTTTTTTATTATCTATTTTTTTATTACATATCTCTATTTCACAATTAGGCTCGACTCTATCTCCGGGCATGGCTCTTTGTCCATTTATTTTTATTAAACCATCCCTTAATAGTATTTCAATTTTTCTACGAGAATAGCTACTTCTTTCAGCTATTAATTTGTTTAAATTTATTTTTTCCATCTATTTTGTAATTTTAATATTGCTAGAATTGATATTATTATCCAAAAAATTAACGATAAATCGTTTTTAAAATAAGGAACATCAACAATCCCATGTAATAATATTATAAGCATTGAAGAAAATAGTCCTAGCCCTAGGTATTTATTTTTATTTTCCTTTTCTTGATAATAATATTTAAGAGAGAGGATTAAAAATTTTAGTATAATAAAAATAAAAATCAGCATTCCAAAAAATCCCAACTCTGTCCAAAAATTTAAAATAATATTATGCGGATATAAATATATTTCTAGAGGTTGCCATCTTTCTGCTCTGTATTTATCATCAAAAAGAACTATTTTTCTCTTAAAGTCAGGATCAGCATCCTTATTAAAAAAAATTCCCTCCTGATGATATTCTTTTATCTTTTTTTGATAATTATTTAAACCTGTTCCATAAATAAAATTTCCATCATTTAACATTTTTATAGTTTCACTCCACTGACTTAGCCTTATTTGATAAGATAGACTTGATTCTAATTTTAATTCTATCCAATTTTTTTGACTATAAATAAAAATAGATGAGACAATTAATAGAGTAGAAAAAACTATTATTTTTATTTTTTTTCCTGCAATTATTAGAAGTGTAATTATCATTGATAGCGCTATTGCTAGTAATGCTCCTTTCGATTTAGAAAAATATATTGCTAATAGTCCAGCAAAAAAACTAAAAAATAAAAGTAATTGACTTAAAAAATTTGTAACATTACCCCTTTCTTTTAGTCGAGACATAAATGAACCAGCAATAAGGGCTATGATTGGGCCAATAAATAAAGCAACGGCATTTGGATAGCCAAAAACTGAAACCACTCTTCTATTCTCTTCTTTTGCCCAAAATTCATTAAATATAAATTGTCCCGTTATTTTTTGCCAAATAGCAACTAGGGAAACCAATAAAACTGATAAAGCTAGCATGTTTATTATTTGTTTTATCCCCCTTTCTCCTTTTATTGTGTTTAGTATTAGAATAAAAAGCATTATTGGCTCTAAAAAATAAGCCTTTAAGATGCCTAAGGCTGAATTACTAAAACCACCAACAAATATTGATATTGATGCTATTATTAAAACCAGAAAAATTTCCCAAGAAAATGGATAGGTCTGACCACTTTTGTTTTTTAGATTTAATATTTTTTTTCTATTATTAAAGATTAAAAAAGAGAATGCAATTAAAATAGATAACTCTAGTAAAGTACTAGGAATACCCAAAATTGAAAGCCTTATTAGATATATGGGGGTAAATAATATTAAAAACAAAACTGCCAAGTTTAATCTTAGATAGCTTAATCCAGTAAAAAATATTAAATATAATATAATTAAAAAATTCATATTTATTGTTATTATAACACTTTTATTTTTATTTTTATAGCTGTTTTATTATTTGATTAAATGTAGTATAATATTATTATAATATATAATAATTTATTTTTAAATTATGGAAAATAAAAAAATAAAAAAGTCTTCTTCTAAAAAGGGAGTTATTAAAAAAAATATCCCTATGGATAAAAAGACAAAAAAAGTTTGTTATTTAAAGTCAGAAAAAACTTTAAATTTAGTAAGCGATTTAGCCCAAGCTCTCGTTATTACAGCTATTATTATTTTATTAACAATTAGTTTTGTAATAGTTGGAAGTCAAAAAAAGCTAAACAAACAGTATTCTGGTAATTATTTTGAGACCCTAAATGATATCAAAATAATAAAAAAAGATAAAGCTTATTTTGGTAATTTATATAGCTCTTATAGTTCTAGTGCTTCTTTAGAGGGCTCTCTTTCTAGTGATTCCGGAGCCTTGCCTGGAATGGGTGAGTCTTTATCAGATAGAGACTTAGACAGTGCTTCTATGGATTTTTCTATGCCGGAAATGAATAACTTAGTTCAATACAATTATATTTATAGTGGTGATGACTTTGATTTATTTTCAGAAGAGGTTGATGTTTTAAAGAAGATTAATCCAGACTTAAGTAAACAATTTTCTTCAAGTTTAAAAAGCATAAATATTCCATTTTTTGATTTAAACAAATTAAGCAATGTTGCTGTTGCTAATATGACTATAAATGAAGATATTGATTTTGGTTATTCAATATATTTAGGATTAAAAGATGCTAGTTTTTCTTTATATAAAAATTGGGAAAAATGGCCTAGTTTAGAGAAAGCTTGTCCATCCTATGAATATTCTTGTGTTAATGCTTATAATTTTTCTATGAACGATGTTCTTCCTGATCAAGAAATTTTAAGCATTGCTAATAAATTTCTACTTGACTATAAGCTTCCGCTTTCTAATTATGGCCCAGGAGAAATTCAAAAAAATTGGATGAGAGATTATATTTTAAGTACAGACAAAGCTTCTTTTTATATTCCAGATACGATATCAGTTATTTATCCATTAAAAATAAATAATTTTTCTGTTTACGAGGACTATGGAAATAAATTTGGATTAGTTTTAGAGGTTGATATGAGAGAGAGAAAAGTTTCAAGTCTTGTTAATTTATCCTATCAATACTATGAAAGCTCAGTTTATTCTACAGAGAGAAATAAAGATGTTATTTTAGAAATGGCAAAAAATGGAGGTCTTTATCCAGATTATTATTATTCAGAAAATGATCAAGTAAAAAATATTGATATTCAAATTGGAAAGCCAAGTCTAGAACTTGTTAAAATTTGGACCTATAATCAAGGAGACCTTGGTGGTTCTGAACTATTTGTTCCAGCCTATGTATTTCCAATTTTATCTGAGCCAGATACAGCTTATTTTTATAAAAAAAATATAGTAATTCCAGCAGTAAAAGATTTTTTTAATAATAATAACCAAATAGCTGTTCCTTTTTTAGGGCTTGATCAAGGAGAGACAATTTCTTCTGATCAGACATTTCCAATTATGCCTAGATAGTATTATGTCTAAATAAAAACACCATCTAATTTAGATGGTGTTTTTATTTTTTATAAACTAGGCTCTTTCTACATACTCACTTGTTTCTGTATTTATTTTTATTATATCTCCTTCATTAATAAATAGTGGTACTGTTATTTTTGCTCCTGTTTCTATTTCAACCTGCTTAGTAACATTTCCACTAGAATTACCCTTAACTCCTGGTGGAGAACTTACTACCTTAAAATCCATTTTTATAGGAAGGGTTATTGAAACTGGGTTGTCATTAAAATATAAAACATCAACATTTGTCTCTTCTTTTAAAAACTCTTGCTGTTCTCCAATATTTTCAAGAGAAAGAGAGAATTGCTCAAAAGAAGTATTATCCATAAAGTAAGCTTCATTTTGGTCTTTATACATAAAATTAGCTTTTTTTGTTTCTGTTTTTGCCTCTTCAGCCTTATCGCTACCTTGATAAGTTTTTTCTAGAACATTGCCGTTTATTAAGTTTTTCATTTTTACTTTTAAAACGGCTCCACCTCTACCCATTTTATGATGATCAGTTTTTATTATTAAATAAGGCTCATTATTAACCTCTAAAACTTTTCCTGTTTTTATTTCATTAAAACTTAACATATTTTTTATTTATGTGTAAATCCTATCAAGGCCATTTTTCTGGCTCTTTTAATTGCTGTTGTTAGCTTTCTTTGATGCCAAGAACAAACTCCAGTTCTTTTTTTTCCAATAATTTTCATATAGTAATTTACAAAACTATATAAAGTTTTTGGATCTTTGTAATCTGGATTAATGTTATCGCTACAAAATTGACATTCTTTTTGTTTGCTTAATTTGTTTTTCATATTTTTTTTATTAGTTATTAAAATGGGATATCTTCTATTTTAATTTCATCTTCATTCTCTGGTAAGACAATTTCTTCAGAGTTATTGTTTTTTGAAGATGATCCTGATGATCCTTTAGGGCTTAAAATTATCATATTATCAGCAACTATCTCAGTCCTTTGTTTTTTACTGCCATCTTGCGCATTCCATTCATTGGTTTGTAATCTCCCCTCAATATAGACTTTTATTCCCTTACTCAAATATTGTCCACAAATTTCACCTAATTTTCTCCAGGCAATTACATTATGAAACTCTGTTTTACTTTGTTGTTGACCATTTTGATCATTCCAAACGAAATTAGTAGCAACTGAAAAAGATGTAACTGTTTGTCCAGATGGAGTGTTTCTAATTTCTGGATCTCTTGTTAAGTTTCCAATGATCATGACTTTGTTTAAAGAATACATATTTTTTTGTTTAATTATAAAATCTTTTTTATAAAAGATTGTCAATATTTAAAACATCATCAAGCTTTTCATCTAAATTTTTTAAATCAACTTTTTCTTCTTCTTTTTTTGTTGTTGATTTTTTACTATTTTTTTCTTTTTTTTCTTCTTCCTCTTCTTTTTCTTTAGCTTTTTTTGTTTCTATTTTAGCTTTTATTTTTTGATCCTTTTTAATTTGCTCTTCGCTTTTTAATTCTTTTTTAACAATTAAAACTCTTAAGATAGTATTGTCCAATCTTAATTTATTGTTTATTTCATTAATCAAGGATCTTTCTAGATCAAATTCATAAAGACCATAATATCCATAATATTCATGTTTTATTGGATATGCAAACTTTTTCTTTCCCCAATAATTCTCCATTGTGATTTTTCCATCATTTGAAGTTATTAATTCTCCTACCTTCTTGAAAACTCCTTGAGCCTCTTCGTCGGTAAATTTGTTGGGCATAATGAAAAGAATTTCATAATGAATTAGCCCTGATGCTTTTGTTTTTGACATAATTAATTTTAACAATTGTTGATTAAATTTATCTTTAAATAAAGCTAAATATTAATTAACATATTTATAATTATAAATTAAATAAAAAAACCCAAAAGTATCCTAAGAAAATATGGGTTTTCAGAGAATACCTTTAATTCCATTATTTTTAATGGGATTGCCTTTTTAGAAAAAGCGTGGGAAAGGTAATTTTTATTTATTTTTTATTATTATAACACATATTTTTAAAAAATCAAGAGTAAATTAGAGGACCGCTGTTTTAAAGCCATCTCTTTTTATATTTTATTTTTAATGATATAATTTTTATATAATAAATTTTTTAAATAAATGAAAAAATATTTTTTTGCCCTAGGCACTAATCATAAACTATCCTTAGCCGAAATTAAAGCTTTATTTCCATCTAAAGACTGGCAAATTTCTCAGGATATCGCATTTTCTGAATTTAATGAAGAAATTGATAGTCTAGACCTCATTTCTAAAATGGGAGGAGTTATTAAGATTGGTGAAATAATTAAAGAATTTAGCCTTGCTAATCGAAGGGCCTTGTCTGAGGCTATAAAAGAGGAAATCTTTGTTTCTGCTGAGAAAAATGTTAGTAAAAAATTTAATTTTGGTTTTTCTTTTTATAATAAAAAAGTTCCCGGTGATTTTTTTAAGATGGGCCTAGCTATTAAAAAAGAATTAAAAAAAGAAGGAATATCCAGCAGAATGGTTACCTCAAGAGATTTGATTTTATCTAGTGTTGTCGTTGAACAAAATAATTTACTGGAAAATGGAATTGAATTATGTCTTATAGTTTTTAATAATAGAGTTGTTTTGGCTAAAACCTTGGCTGTCCAAGCTTTTAAGGATTTATCAAAAAGAGATTTTGGTAGACCAAAAAGGGATGATCACTCTGGCATGATTCCGCCAAAATTAGCTCAAATAATGATTAATCTAGCTAGGGGAGATGATGGTGATTATAAAAATAAAATAATTTTAGATCCCTTTTGTGGCTCGGGTACAATCTTAATGGAAGCTTATTTAATGGGCTTTAAAAATATTATCGGATCAGACTTATCAGAAAGGGCAATTTTAGATAGTCAGGAAAATATAAACTGGATTGTTAAGCTAAAAGAAGAAAATAAAACTGCTACTATTAATATTTTTCAATCAGATGCCCTGGATTTGTTAGATAAAGTTAGTGAAAATTCTGTTGATTATATTGTCTGCGAGCCTTATCTGGGACCACAAAGAGGTTATCAAGATTTTGATTTAGTGGTTGCTGATTTAAATAAACTTTATTCTTCTGCTATTAAAATTTTTTCAAAAATAATGAAAAAAAATGGTAGAGTTGTAATGATTTGGCCTAATTTTAGATCTCAAAATAAATTTGCTAAAATTTCACCTGATACATTTGATTTTAAGTCTTCGGCGGTTTCTGTTTATGGCAGAGAGGGGCAAAAAGTTTGGAGGGAGATAGTTGTTTTGGAAAAATAAAAGTTATTTTAGCGGAGTGTAGTATAATGGTAGTACGCGTGCATGGGGTGCATGTAGCCCCGGTT
>CAZSRC010000027.1:0-9084 GCA_964609365.1 uncultured Gammaproteobacteria bacterium
CTTTCTGTCTAGGTAACCAAGTAGGAAACATTAATCAAGGAGAAAAATGTGCTACTCCTGCCGGAATATTGACAACTAACTGTGCTGGTCTTTTATTTGGTAATTTTACCAGAGCTCTTTATTCTGAAGATGAAATTACTGAGTTGATACAAAATCAATCATATATTCCCGTTGCTAATGCTGATGAATTTAATTCTATTTCCTTTTCTGATTCAAGAATTATGGGACAAGGAACTCCTTGGCAAGCTATATATAGTCCAGGCTTAGATAAAAAATATGTTCAAGTTAATAATATTAATTTATCTCAGTATCAAAATGGCGCAGGTCTTAATATGATTGGAAGTTCATCATCTCCTTTTTCTGGTGTTTATGATGGGGCTAATTTATCAATTTCTAATTTTATAATAAATAGACCTTCGGAAAATAATGTTGGACTTTTTTCTTATTCTTCAGGAGCTTCTATAAAGAATGTTAAAATAAGTGATTTTAGTATTACGGGCTCCTCAAATGTTGGCGCCTTTGCTTATTTTATTAATTCTAATTTTGAAAATGTTTCTATAAAAAATGCTTTTGTCTCGGGGCGAACCTATGTTGCTGCTCTAGTTGGTTTTATGAGAACCAGTAATAGTCTTTATTCCGGTGTAGAAAATTCAACAATAGAAGGAAGATCTTTGTCTGGTGGTGGTGGTGATTGTAACATGGGGGGCTTTGTGGGCGCGTTAACTGAATCAAGCTCTGCTACGCAGTCATTAATTAGGTATTCCTATGTTATTAATTCTAATATTTATAATACATCTCCATCTTTAGGAGATAGAAGAATAGGAGGTTTTGTTGGTTTTATGAGAGAATCCGGTTCTGTTATTAGGGATAGCTTTATTATTAATTCAAGTGTTTCTGTTTATGGTGATAATTTTGGTTATCCAGGAGTAGGAGGATTTGTTGGTGTAATGCTTGCGGGTGCTCCAAAAATTTTTAACTCTTATTCAAATGCAGTGGTTACAAATTATAATTCAATGCCTAATGGAGGTTTTTGTGGAAGCAGAGGTAATGGATCTATAAGCAATTCTTATTATGATACTGAACTATCAACAAAATCTGATACTGGAAAAGGAATTCCTAGGACAACGGCTCAGATGAAATTAGGAATAGAAAATAGTTTTATATTGGCAGATGGCTCTATTGATCCAGATAATTTATCATCTAATTCTATGTATTCAGGCTGGGATAATAATATTTGGAATTTCCAAGACCCTAATAATTATCCCACTTTAAAAAATTAGTATATTTTACAAAAAATAAAAAAATAATAGCTATTGCTTTTTTAAAATAAATAATTTATAATATTTTTATAAATTTAATAAGCCTTTTATAAAAATCTTAAGTATTAAGGCGCTTAAGAACTTTCTACTTTTTAAAAGAGAAGGTTAACTCATTCTTTTTTTATTTATAATTTTAATTTTTATAAATAGAATTAAACTAATATGAGTGAAGATAAAAAAAATAGTCACGTTCTAGAAGTTTTATTAGAACAGGACAAAATTGTTATCCCTAGGGTTGGCGATATTGTTATTGGAAAAGTTATTTCAGCTTCAAAGTCAGAGGTTCGCTTAGATATCAATGGTTTTTTTATTGGAGTTGTTCGTGGTCCAGAATTATATTTTGAGGCAGAAGAATTCGCCAATCTTAAAGCTGGAGATGAAGTAGAGGCAACTGTTATTGATGAGGAAAATGAGAGAGATGAGCTAGAGCTTTCTTTTAAACAAGCAGGGCAAGAAAAAGCTTGGATGAAGCTAGAAAATGCTTTAAAAAATAAAGAAATTGTTAAGATTAAAGTTGTTGAAGCTAATAAAGGTGGTTTGTTAGTAAAGTACTATCAAATCCCAGGATTTTTACCAGTATCTCAATTATCACCAGAAAACTATCCTAGAGTTAGTGGTGGTGATAAGCAAAAGATTCTAGAAAAATTAAAATCTTTTATTGGTCAGGAAATTGAAGCTCATGTTATTAATCTTGGCGAAGAGTCAGATAAAATAATTTTTAGCGAAAAAGATGTTTGGAATAAAAAACAAAAACACATTATTGATAAATATAAAGTTGGAATGGTTGTTGATGGAAAAATTTCAGCTGTAACTAATTTTGGTGTTTTCATTAGTTTTGGAGAAGGCATGGAAGGCTTGATTCATATTTCTGAGTTAGCTTGGCAAAGAATTGAATCTCCAGAAAAGATTTATAAAGTTGGTGATAGTATTAAGGCTGAAATAGTAAACCTTGATAATAACAAAATATTTTTAAGCGCTAAAAAAATAGTTGAAGATCCATGGAAAAAAGCAGTTGAAAAATATAAAACTGGTGATGTTGTTAAAGGGCAAGTTTTAAAAATTAATCCATTTGGTCTTTTCGTTAAGCTAGACAATGAAATTCATGGTTTGGCTCACATAACTCAATTAGGTATAAATCCTAAAGAAAAAATTACTGATCTATTTAGATCTGGTGATGAATTTGATTTTGAAATTTTATCAATTTCTCCAAATGATCATAGATTAGGATTAAAAATTATTAAAGATGCTAAAAAGAAAAAAGTAAAAGATGAAATTGTTGAAGCAGGGGAAAACAAAGAGGAAGAAGTAAAAGATGAGCCTCTTAAAGCAGAAGAAAAGAAAGAAAAAAAAGAAAAGAAAGAAAAGAAAGAAAAAAAAGATTAATAAATTTCTAATTTTTATTTTCTCATTTCAAATATAACAAAATGAAGTTGTTGCCTTTTAGTGATTGCTTCGTTTTTGTTTTTATAATTTTATAAAATTTAAATAATTATATTTAATTTGTTTTTTGATATAAATTAGTATATAATTTAAAATATAAATAATAATTAAGTTTTAAATATGAAAGATTTTTTTAAAAATTTCCTAATTTTTTTCTTTGTTTTTTTAGTGATTGCTAGTTTATTTACTATTTTTACCGAAAAAACAGTAAAAACAGAAAATATAGGGATTAATGATTTATCTTTATTAATTAAAGATGAGCAGGTTTCTGATATTTTAGTTTCTGGAAATAAAATTAATATTAGCCTAAAATCAGGAGAGAAAAAAATTACAAAAAAAGAAAGCGGAGAGTCTTTTTCTTCATTGGTTAGTAATTTAGGAATTGATCAGGAGAAATTATCCAAGATAAATATTAACCTTAAAGATGATGATAGTTTTGCCGCTATAATAATATCATTACTACCATTCCTAATTCCTTTTTTATTGGTCATTGTATTTTTGTTTTTTATGATGAGAGGTGTTACTGGTGCTAATTCTAAGGCTATGATGTTTGGCCAGTCTCAGGCTCGTGAATTCGACAATAATCAAAAAAACAAAGTAACATTTAAAGATGTTGCTGGCGCTAAAGAAGCAAAGCAGGAGCTAAGTGAAATAGTTGAATTTTTAAAGTTCCCTAAAAAATTTCATGATTTAGGTGCTAAAATTCCTAAGGGCGTACTTCTTTTGGGTAGTCCAGGAACAGGAAAGACTTTAATGGCCAAAGCTGTTGCCGGAGAAGCTAATGTACCATTTTTTAGTATATCTGGTTCAGAATTTGTAGAAATGTTTGTTGGAGTTGGTGCTTCCAGAGTAAGATCCCTTTTTCAAAAAGCTAAGAAAAACTCCCCATGCATTGTTTTTATAGATGAAATAGATGCTGTTGGGAGAAAAAGAGGAGCTGGTTTGGGTGGTTCTCATGATGAAAGAGAGCAAACTCTTAATCAAATTCTAGTGGAAATGGATGGCTTTGATCCAACTATTAATATTATTGTTGTAGCAGCTACAAATAGGCCAGATGTTTTAGATCCTGCATTATTAAGACCCGGTAGATTTGACAGGCAGGTTGTAATAGATTTACCTGATTTAAATGATAGAGAGGAAATTTTAAATGTTCATGCTAATAAAAAACCATTATCAGAAGAAGTTAATTTAAGAAGAATTGCTGAAAGAGCACCTGGTTTTAGCGGAGCCGATTTAGCCAATGTTTTAAATGAGGCAGCAATATTAGCAGCTAGACAGAATAAGAAAAAAATTGAACCTTTGGATTTATTTGAAGCGATTGAAAAAGTTATGATGGGACCAGAAAGAAAAAGTAGAATTATTACAGACGAGGAAAAAAAGATTACCGCCTATCATGAAGCTGGACATGCTCTGGTTGCTCATTTTTTGCCAAATTCTGACCCTGTTCATAAAATATCAATTATTGCTCGTGGCCAGGCTGGTGGCTATACATTAAAATTACCTTTGTCAGATAAAAGAATGTATTCAAAAAATTATTTTCTTGATGAGATTGGGGTTTTACTAGCCGGTCATTTAACGGAAAAAAATATATTTGGAGAAGTTACAACTGGTGCTACATCTGATTTAAGAAGAGCAACTAGTTTGGCTAGAAGACTTATTACTGATTATGGGATGAGTGAAAAACTAGGACCAAGAACTTTTGGAGAAAAAGAGGAAATGATATTTTTAGGGAGAGAGATTCATGAGCAAAGAGATTATAGTGAGAAAATAGCTGAAATGATAGATGAAGAAATATCTAATTTTATTAAAGAAGGGGAAAGGAGAGCACAGTTGGTTTTAGATGAAAAAAGAAGTTATTTAGAAAAAATTGTTAAAGTATTAATGGAAAAAGAAACAATTGAAAAAGAAGAATTTGACTCTATAGTGGCATAGCCTTTTATTGACTAATGTTTATTTTTAAATTATACTTAAATTCATAAGATTTAACAATTAATATCCTAAAGATTTTTTGATATTTTTTATATTCAATAAAATCTAAATATAAGATATGTCTGTACCAAAGAAGAGAAAGACCAGGTCATCAGTTGGCCAAAGTAGATCACATCAAGCCTTAAAAAAGAAGACTTTAAATAGCTGCCAAAAATGTGGCCAAGCTGTTTTACCTCACACTGCTTGTGGTTTTTGTGGAAATTACAAAAATAAAACAGTATTAAAAATTAAAGACAAGAAGGCTAAAAAATAAATATAGAAAATAAAGTGCTGTTTGGTGCTTTATTTTTTTAATAATAAAATATGGCAAATAGACATTTATCTCGAACAATTGCTATGCAGTCTTTGTTTGTTTGGGATTTTAATCAACAAAAAAAAGACTTAAGCGAAATAGTTTCTGAAAATTTTATTAATTTTGCCCCAAGCTTTAATGATTCTGGTTTTGCTCTAGAATTATCTTTGGGTGTTTTAAATAATTTAGCTGAAATAGATGAATATATTAAAAAATATGCTCCTGAGTGGCCTATTGATCAAATAACAGTTATTGATAGAAATGTTTTGAGACTAGGAGTTTATGAATTAATTTTTTCAGAAAAAGTTCCTCCGAGAGTTGCAATTAATGAATCAATCGAGATAGCAAAAAATTTTGGCGGTGATTCCTCGGGTAAATTTATTAATGGTGTTTTAGGATCTATATATAACGAGATGTCAGAAGAAGAAAAAAATAGAAGAGAAAAAATTTCATCAAATAAAAAAACAGAGAATGATAAAAATGAAAAAAATAAAGAAATAACTGAAAGTGAAGATCTTCTAGATGATGATAAAAAATCTAAAGAGTAATAAAATTTAAATCAAAAAATTTTTATAAATAGTATGAGTAATTTAAGTAATCTAGAAAGAATAATAAAAATAAATTTTGAAAATAAAGATCTTTTACAGCAGGCCATGGTTCATAGATCTTATATAAACGAGCATCCAGATTTCAAAGTTGGACATAATGAAAGATTAGAGTTTCTAGGTGATGCAGTTTTAGAGATAGTTGTTACGGAGTATTTATATACAAGTTTTCCTAATAATCCAGAGGGAGACCTCACTAACTGGAGGGCTAGTTTGGTAAATTCAAAAATGCTTTATCAGGTTGCTAAAAAATTAAATTTTGAAGATTATTTATTATTGTCAAAGGGAGAGTCTAAAGATAAAGATTCTAAAGCTAGACAATATATTTTGGCTAATTCTGTAGAGGCTATTATAGGAGCAATTTATTTAGATAAGGGAATTAATTCTTGCAAGGAGTTTATTTTTGAAAACCTTATAGTAAATTTAAATGATATTATTGCAAATAAAACTTATTTAGATCCAAAATCTAAGTTTCAGGAGGTTTCTCAAGAGTTAACAGGGATAACCCCATCTTATAGAGTTTTGAAAGAAGATGGTCCTGATCATGCTAAAAGATTTACAGTTGGCTTATTTTTAAATGAAGAATTAGTATCAACTGGAGAGGGTCTATCTAAACAAGAGGCACAAACTGATGCTGCCGACAAGGGTCTTATTATTAAATCTTGGTCTTAATTTTATTATTATGCATATTAATGAAATATTTGAAATAGCTATAAAAAATAAAGCATCCGATGTTCACTTGGTCCATGGTTTAGCACCAATAATTAGAATTAATGGTGGTCTTTTTGTAATTGAACCTTCTACAAATAAAATTATTAATTTATCATCTGTTGATTATGATAATTTTGAATTTACTCAAAGTGATAAACCATTAGTTTTAGATGAGTTTGCCGGAGCTGAAAAATATATTTTTTCTGACAATGGCGACATAATTAAAACAGACGAGCTTATTGATAGGGAATATGATTTAAAAATTGTAAAATCAGCAGAATTAAAAAAGGCTATTTTTGGAATTTTAAGCAAGGAGCAAATTGAAAGACTCCAAGAAGAAAAAGATTATGATTTTAGTTATCAATATAAAAATTATCGATTTAGGGTTAATGTTTCTTATGAGAAAGGAAATATGAAAATGGTTGCAAGAATTATAACAGAGGAACAGCCAAGTCTAGAAGAAATTGGAATGCCAAAACATATTAATAATTTTTTAAAATTAGGACAGGGGCTTATTTTAGTTACTGGACCTACTGGCTGTGGCAAGTCAACTTCCTTAGCTGCTATGATTAATTATATTAACACTAATCGAAACTGTAATATAGTAACACTAGAGGATCCTATTGAGTTTGTATTTAAATCAAATAAAAGTATTATAACCCAGAGACAACTAGGGACTGATATGCCTAATTTTTCTAGCGGTTTAAAGCATGTTTTAAGACAAGATCCGAACGTTGTTATGGTTGGCGAGATGAGAGATTTGGAAACTATATCAACAGCTATAACCTTGGCGGAAACTGGTCACTTAGTTTTGGCAACGTTACATACTTGCAATGCAGCTCAAACAATTGATCGTATAATTGATATATTTCCCCCTTATCAACAAGATCAAATTAAATCTCAATTATCATTAATTTTATCTTTAGTAATATCTCAAGTATTAATACCAAAAAAGGGTGGCGGAAGAGTTGCTGCCAGAGAAATACTTATTAATAATACAGCTGTATCTAATTTGATCAGAGATAAAAAAATTAGCCAAATAAAAAATGTTATTGAAACTCATTTATCAGAGGGGATGGTTAGTTTTGAAAGAAGTGTTAAGGAGCTTTATGAAAAGGGTCTGATTGAATTAGAGGATGCTCAGCTTTTTTTAAGTAATAAAGTAGTTACAGGAATTTAATTACTTTTATAAATATTTTTCCCATCGCTTATTATTTTAATACTTCCATCTTGATCAGTTCTAAATATTAAAATATTTCTCTTTTCTAGTCTTTTTAATATTCTTAAGCTAGGATGGTTGAATTTATTATTTTTACCAACCATAATAATTGCAATTTTTGGATCTACTTTTTCCAAAAACTCTTCATCACTCGAGCTAATTGATCCATGATGAGCAATTTTTAATACATCACTTTTTATATTTATATTTTTTGTTATAATTTCTTTTTCTACTTCATTTTCAATATCACCAGTAAAAAGAAATTTTGAATTATTACAATCTAGCTGTGTTACTATAGATGAGTTGTTTAAATTAGCAACTTCTTTTTTTTCAAGATTCTCAAAGGGGTAAATTATTTTTATTAGGCATTTCTCGTCTAGAATAATTTCTGAGTTTTTACTTGGAATAATAATTGGAATATTTTTCAATTTAATTTTTTCTAATAAATCTAAATATAGAGGTGAATCATATTCAATGCCACTTAGTAGTATATTTTTTATTTTATATTTTTTTATAACATTATCAATTCCCGCAATATGGTCATCATGTGGATGAGTTATTATTAGGAGGTCTACTTCTTTACTCCACCAGGGAATTTTTTTATTTAATTCTTTGACTCCTTTTTGATCGCCAAAATCAATAATTATTTTTTTCTTGTTTGGTGTTTTTATAAAAATAGCATCGCCCTGACCAACGTCTATAAATGAAACTTCTAGATTATAATTATTTTGATAATATTGATAACTCAAATATAAATAAATAATAATAAAAATTAGGATCATTATTTCAATTACTTTTCTATTTTTTTTATTCATTTTTTTATTTTTAATTTTATTAGTTTATTTTATATTTTTTGAAATGAATTTTTTATAAATTTTTATTTTTTATTTTTTTTATTTTTTAAAAACATTATCTTAGCCTTTATTTAATGGGTATTGACATTTTTTTTAAATTAATATATACTGCTTAATAGTTTATAAAGAACGTTGATCTGTTAAAAAAATATGTTTATTGATTATTTATTAATAAATAAAAGTTAGCGGCTCCAAGCTTTTTATAAGCTTTTTTAGTGGCCGCTTTTGAAAGCGGTTTTTTCTTTGCCAAATTAATTTTTTAGATGTTATAATTTTGAATGTTATTTTTAGTAATATTTAAATAATAATATTTAAATGATCATTAATAATTTAAAAATGTTTTATTGTTATTTTTTTGCAATTTCAACAATAAAATTATAAATCAAAAATTTTTGAATTTAAAGTCAAAAATGTGAGAAAATCTCGTTAAGAGTATATGGTGGATGCCTTGACATAAAAAGACGATGAAGGACGTAGCAGCCTGCGATAAGCTTCGGGGAGGTGGCAAGCAACCTTTGATCCGTAGATTTCCGAATGGGGAAACCTATCCTGTTGAAGACAGGATGCCCTTGCGTTAGCAAGGGGGAGTACCCGGTGAACTGAAACATCTTAGTAGCCGGAGGAAAAGAGAATAATAATTATTCCCTTAGTAGTG
>CAZSRC010000028.1:0-9080 GCA_964609365.1 uncultured Gammaproteobacteria bacterium
TTTTAGGCTCTAAAAACGCATTTCTTATCCGTTCCAAAGTAATATTATCTTGGCTCTGTTTTTTGATTTCTAGCTCCTGTAAATCTTTATTGATTAACACTATTTCATTTTCTATTATCTGATTTTTAGCCTTATAGTCGCCCTCTAAAACGACTTTATCCAAGTAGCCGTCTATCAGAACTTTCTTGCGTTCTTCAAGCGTTTTGAGCCTATTTTGAAGACCGAGGATAGCCTCTTCCAAGTAGGACAAGACATTTCCGCTTTCTCTTTGCTTAGCCCGATAGACGAGATTAACGATTTTTTCGTCAAAAATTAAGTTATCAAATACGCCGTTTAGTTCCGTTGATAGATTCTCTTCTTTGATATAGGCTTTATGCTCCTCGCAAACATTCTTGCCGTTGGTGCAGTAATAATATGTTAGCCGTCCTTTCTTTTTCGTGGCTGTTAACAGACAGCCACATTTAGCACATCTTAATATGCCCCTGAAAGCGAAAGGAATATTTTGTTTTTTGATATGAGCTTTTTGATTAAGCATTTCTTGCACCTCGTCAAATAGCTTTTTAGAGATTAACGGCTCATGTTTGCCCTCGTATAACTGGCCATTCTTTTCCATTATTCCGCAATAGAAAGAATCGGATAACATTTTATGAATTTTGCTTTTGTGATATTTATTATGCGCCCGGCTTCGGAATCCCTCTTTGAATAGGGTATCAGAGATTTCCTTAACGCTATATTTCCCAGTTTTATACATCTCAAATATTTTAACGATATATTTCCCCCTCGCTTTATCAATAATTATTTTACTGTCTTTGTTTAAGTATCCCAATGGTGCCAAATTTGGCCAACCGCCTTTTTCCAGTTTAGCTTTAATACCTCGTTTTACATTTTTTGATAAGTCTAAAATATACTGATTAGCCATTCCGCTTTCCACATTAAATAAGAGAGCATTATCGCCTGGCAGATATTGTCTTTCCATGGTTTGAATTATTTTCAATTCATTCTGTTGCAGGAGCCATTGAATAGTGGCCGAGTCTATCGGATTTCTTGAGAGCCTATCAATTTTCCAACAAATAACGCCCTGAATTTTACCTCGCTTGATCAAATTGATAAGTTCAGAAAATTGCGGACGGTTATCTGGTTTCTTGGCTGATTTACTTTCTCTAAATTTGTAGTCAATGCTCAAATTGAGAGTTTCGGCTAATTTAAGCATTTCTTTCTCTTGTGAATCTAGAGAAAGAATTTGCCGACTGCTGTCCTCGGTAGACTTTCGGCAGTAGAGGGCGTATTTAGTTGTGATTTTTGCATTTTCCATATACAATATAATTAGTTATAATTTAATGAAATTTTATGAAAAAATTTATAATTATTGCACTGTTATTTCTTGTGTTGCCTACAACAACGGGGGCCGAAGTTTCTGATTATATAAGCGATAAATATCATTATTCCGTCATGATCCCTAATAATTGGGTTGAAATCCCCAAGACCACTATCGATAGTGCAATGCAAAAAATGGCAGATACAACAAAGGGGCAATTCATTGATTATAGTGTCGGTTTTCAGCTAGACAAAAATACTGATTTTCAATACCCTTATATACTGGTTCAGAGTAAAGAGGTTGACACTCCGTCTTATAATGAAATAATTAATACATTTAAAAGCGATAAATTTTCCAAGGGCGTTAATGAGGCGATAGACAACTATTCTTCTTTAATAAAAAATTCTAATTTTAATGAACCTTTTGTCGATACGGAACGAAATATTATTTTTATGAATGCCGAGGTAGTGGGAGCTTATGATATAGGGAAAATTAAAATATTAATGGCTATGTTTTTGGGAAAGGAAAATATTATCCAATTTAATTTTTATTCTAAGGAATCAGATTATTCTAAAAATTTAGTAGTTTTTAATGAAATAATTGACTCGTTTAAATATCAGCAGGGATATGAATATAATGAGGAGGAGGCAAAGCAGAATGACCAGTCAAATATTTGGGAAGATGCAATTGGAAAGGGTATTGGCGGGGCTATAGTAGGGGCTATCTTTGTTTTAATTTTTAGAAAGAAAAAAGGAAAACAAGAAATTGTTGAAAATAAGGAGTCTGATAAAAAATAAATAATTTAATAAAAAGTCTTCTAATCCAATGAGGGCTTTTTTATATTCAAAAAGGGCAGTCCTGATTCACCCAACATAACAAACTAGCCCAAAGGTTAATTTATCGTTTGGCAGAACTGCCCATTTCGAGCGACAAAGGTATTTGTTAAAAAAATACCCTGGGCATGTCTGTTTATTATGTTAGGTGAATACTATTAATATACTAAAGAACGGGTTAAAAATCAATATCTTCAATAGACAGGCCAGATAAGGTCTGGTTAATCTCTTTATCTAGTTCAGGAAATTTAGAAAGGTTATATTGCTGATAGTTAAACCAGCGCATAAAATTTACTGGCTTTCCAATAGCGTCATTAATATCACTATTGTTATATTCCGTTTCGCCGTCATACTTATAGACTAAAGTTTCCGAGGGCAGTTTAGATTCCACGAGAGATACTACTTCCACAAAAGAATTTTCTTGCGGTTTGAGTAGTCCTTTGCTGGCAATATATTTTTTCTGTCTTGGACAATTATTTTCAAAGACGGATTTCTGAATATACTTAATGAAATAGAAAATAATCTTTTGCAGTTGCGCTTGGTTTTTTACTTTAGTAAAGTTTTTATCTTTTCCGCCGACCATTATCCGACCTTGTCCCCATATCTTATACATTTTTCGATAAACATCTTTAATGTAGGGCAGATTAAAAAATATCATATGATAATGAATTGCTCCTCGTTTTTGCAGTTCAAAGACGGCCAGATATTTCAGATTACTTTGTTTTAAATCTTTGCCCTCTATTCCATTAGTTTCGTAATTTAGCCGTCTGATAAATTTAGTAAATTCATAGTTAGCCTGTTTTAAATTAACGATGTTTTCTTTAAAAGTTAGAGTTAGGGTAATCGGCAAATAGGGCTTACTCTTTTTTTTAAACCACAAAAAGCAATTAGCCATAATCAATCGTTTAATCATTCGCTTGGCACGCCGAGCCGAAGACTTTAATATCTCCTCTTGACTAGCCTTAGGCTTGGGGAATTTCTTGGCCTCTTCAGTTTCTTCCTCGGTTTTGATATGTCGGATTCTTCTCTCCAAGTGAATATCACGACCAAACTGATATATTTCAAGCAAGGAGCCTGATTTAACCAGTTTACGGTTAGATAGGTATTTATTATCTTCTTGTTTCATATGTTTATTATTAATTTCTAGTTCTAATTAGAAGTTCTCTTAACAAGGATAACCTTTTTCTTTTTCGCGCCTCGCCAAGGCGAGCCGGCGCAAAAAAGAAAAAATCTTTATATCCCCTTAATTAAAGGAGTCATAAAAACTTACTAAAGAATCTAAAAATGACTCAGCCTCATCATCTGTTATTTTTCTCTTATACGGTCCGCCAAAGTATTCTTTGGTGTCGTCTAGTAATGGTTGGTCATATATCCTCATGAGCTAAGTTTACAAAAAGAGCCTTGTACCATCTTGTATACAAGGCTCTTTAAGTAATTTAGTTGTTTTTACAGGTATTTAGGGTTTATTTTGCACCAACCAGTGATGCCATCGTGTTTTATGATAAAGTCATTAATTTCGTTATTTGTGGCTTTTGCTATTTTAAGATTTAGTTTATCAATTGCATTTCGGAATCTATCCCACTTACCATTATATTCGTCTTTGATAAAATCTTCGGCTATTTCTACATAATCAGTTTGTTCGCTTAAATCTTTTTGAGAAAATATTGCCTCTAGAACATAATGATCTATCGGCTTGTCGTTCTTTAGTGTTATTTTAATATCTTTACCATAGAAGTGTAGAACGCTTTCGTCTTTATCAAACCAGGGCTCTTTTTTAGTCTTTTTAGAGCTAAACATTTCTTTACTATCAATTGAATCAATGATGTATTTATTAGTGATAATAAAGCTGTTTTTAAGGATGTTAAAAGTCGTTTCTTTAGCGACTGGCTCATCCAGAAACTTTACCTGAACAGTGGCGGTGGTAAAATCTTTTAAGATATCAACGACATCATCAATGGGCTCATTATTAGCGACTTTCTCTTTGGTATCTTTAATGCCCTCGTATAATAAAACGAGATTGGTAAACATCAGAGGTAAAACCTGTTTCATTAGAGCGTGTTCGCTTTTTGCTCTTTGTTCTAGACCTATTTCTAATATTTCTTTATTAATAACAACATCCGCTTTATCTTTAATCTCTAAGGGCTTGGTTAGTAAATCTAAAGGCGGTATTTCTTTCTCTGGCTTATAGGCTAGAAGTAATTCTTTTTGCTTTTGAGCATATTTGAATTCTTCAGCTAATAGCTTTTTAGTGTATGGTTCATTTTTAAGAAAATTAACATACTCAAAAACAATCTCCACCCCTTTCATCCGAGTGGCGTTTTCTTCATATTCGGCTAGATACTTTAATAGCCTTTGTTTGATTTTATCGGTAGTCATAGCCTTATTTTGGCATAAAATAGGAGTTAGGGCAATTAGGCTTATTTTTGCCGTTTTGACATATTTTATCAAAAATGTTATAATTTATCTATATTAAAAAAAGGTTCTAGGTAAAAGTAACATTATTATATTTATGAATTTTGAAAAAGGTTTAATAACAAAAGATAATTCATCAGAAAAACCAAAACTAGAAAAACAACCAATTGCTCAAAATGAAAATTTTGATGATTTATCTTCTGTTGATTTAGAAAAAGAACAGGAAATAATAAAAAAAGAGGACGCTATTAAGCTTGCTGAAATAAGAGCTTCTCTTGGCTTGGAAAAATTTAATCCAAATAAAGAAACGCAACAATATTTAAAAAACTACTTAGAATTAAAAGATGGGGATATTGAAAGACTGGGACTGCTAAAAACAAAAGATTTACCAAAAAATTATCAGAAACAACGTGAAGCACTTAATGATAAAAGGTTAGATGATGTAAATATTGCTATAATTCCAGATGATTTATGGGTAAAGGGCAGTCAGCCATCAGAATCAGACGCTGAAAATAATATAATCTTAATAAAACAAAGTTATTTTGAAAAAAAGGAAAATCCCGATGAGATCGCTTGGATGGTTCACGAGTTAACACATTGTCAAACCTTTTTAGATTCGGCAACTCCTGAGGATTATCAAAAGAATACGGAAAAATTTGCTTTTGATGATTTAAAAACGGAATATTCTTATCCTAATAATCCAGTTGAGCAGGCAACTTTTACAAAGCAATTCCAATTTTTAAAAGAAGAGGGAAAAAATAGAGAAGATATTGTTAAAATGATTAGTAATTATTATCACGAAGAAGATTTACCATTTTTTAATAGAATACTAGATGGTGTTTATAAATAATTTTGTTTTATACCTAAAGCATTTTTTATGTTAAAAGAAAGTAATTTTTATCAAAATAGAAAAGAAGTAAAAACGCCTGAAAATTTAGAAAAAAATAAAAATGAAGATATAAATTCCCCGGAAATTTCTAAAAGAGAAGCAGAGATTAAACAAGTTGAGCAAGAAATGAGAACCTATTTAAATGATTTTAAAAAAGAGCATCCCTTTGTTTTGGGAATGCTTCTTCATGGTAGTCGCCTTAATAAAGAGAAAACTCCTCGAGAGGATAGCGACGTTGATACTATTTTAATCTTAGAAGAGGGTAATTTAACCGCCTCTAATCTAGAAGAGGGGAGAAAGCTCGTAGAAAAATTAGTTGCTTATATAAGAAGCCATAAAACTGAGAGCGGCTTTGAGGTTGAGCCTAATGATTTTTATACAGTTAGTGAATTTTTTAAGGAATTAGACTCAGACGAAACTCCAAAAACTTTAAGCGGAAAATTAATTTGGGGGTCTAATCCATCAGCCTTTAAATATATTGGCGATAATTTAAAAGAACAGTCAGAAGACAACGTAAATGAGTCTTTAAAAAAAGAATTTTCTTCAGAGAGAATGAATAAATTAAAAGCGGATTTAAATATGTAGTTTGAAAATATTATTCTTTTTATTAAGACATATATATCAACGTTCCAAGTTCGTCCCATCCTCTCCGCCAATGATCTGTACCCCAAAAAGTGGACACTTTCGTGTCTGCTTTTTTGTTTTAGATATTGTATACAAATTTATCTCTAATTTAGAATAAAGTAATAGAAATATAATGTTAATTATGTTATGCTTATATTATGAAAAATAAAATAAAATTATTTCAAAAACAAAAAGTTCGGGCTATTTGGGACGAGAATCTTGAAGAATGGTTTTTTTCTGTTGTTGATGTTGTGAAAATTTTAACTAACCAACCAAGTTATCAGACAGCAAGAAAATATTGGAACAAGCTTGCAGAAAGGCTTAAAAATGAAGGTTCTCAAGTGGTGACAAAATGTCACCGGTTGAAATTATTAGCTCCCGATGGAAAAATGAGAGAAACAGATGTCGCTAGCACAAAAACTGTTTTACGCTTAATTCAATCTATCCCCTCTAAAAAAGCTGAACCTTTTAAACTGTGGCTAGCTGAAGTTGGAAATGATCGAGTTAATGAATCTCAAGACCCAGAATTAGCTATAGACAGAGCTATGATTTCTTATAGGAATTTGGGTTATAGCGAAGAATGGATTAATACTAGATTGCAATCAATTCAGTTTCGCAAAGAGCTTACTGATGAATGGAAAAGATCCGGGGTCAAAGAGGGTTCAGAGTTTGCTATTTTAACAAATATTATGACCAAAGAGTGGGCTGATAAAACTATTAAAGAGTATAAGAAATTCAAAAGTTTAAAAAAGGAAAATTTGCGAGATAATATGACTAGCCTAGAATTAGCTTTAAATATTCTAGCAGAAACATCAACTACAGAATTGAGCAAGGCATTAAAGCCAGATAATATAGATAAAAATAAAAATATTGCTGAGCGTGGAGGAAAAATAGCTGGAGATGCTCGGAAAAATATCGAAGCACAAACCAAAAAATCAGTTATTAGCTCAAAAAATTCTAAAAGTTTAAGATTAAAGAAATAGAACAACGACTCGAGTGCCTAAAATCTAGTATTGAAAAATATTCAAAAAGCCCTTATAATATTGCTATGTGGTGGTACTTAACTCGAGTAGTCCGCCATTGATCTGTACCCCAAAAAGTAGACACTTTTGTGTCTGCTTTTTTTGTATTTAAAATAAGGTATAATAAAATAATAAATTAAAATAAATAATATAGGAATAGAATGTAGGAGGCTAATATTGACAAAAGTAATTTTTTTTGGGCATAATATTAATAGTTTTAAAATCATAAGTTTTAAAAAAACTAAGGTTTATATAAATAAATTTATACTAATATATATGATTAAAGAAAAGATAAGGCCTGATAAGGATATCGCCTCCGAAATTAAGTCTTTATATAATCAAGCCCTTGATGAAATTGATAAAATTAAAAAAAACAGGAATGAAAAAATAAAAGATTTAATGCAAAAAATGGACAAAAAAATTGCTGATAAAATTTTACGAGATATAAAAAATTTAGATTAATTTTACTTAATAAATTAATATTAATAATATGAACTTGGAAAATCAAACAAAAGAATCTCCACTCGAAAAAGCTAAAAGACTAAAAGCGGAAAAAGAGTCCAGGGATCAGGCCAGGGCTGAAGATGAAAACAGAAAAAAAGCTGAAAAATTAGAGCTTCTTAATGCATCTAAAAAAGATTTAGAAAGTCAATTAGAGGACATTAATTCTCAAATTGAAATATCTAGAAATGAGGCTCATGAAACCAGGGACACGATGAAAGAGGGTGACTTGGATAAGGATGAAGATTTTAAGGAAGATTATAGGTCAACCATTTCTGAAGTAGCCGGTAATTTAAATGAGCTAAGAAATGAAAAAAATAGAGTTAAGGCAGAGTTAGAAAAAATAGAGCTAGAAATAGAAAACTTTGAGGTAAATGAGGCTATTTCTGAGGGAAAAGAAGCTATTCAAGGGGAATTAGAAAGTATTAATCAAAAAAATGAAGAGGCTCTAACTCAAATCGAGTCTCATTCTGGAGCTGATGCTGAAGATTTTGAAGAGGCTAAGGAGGTTATAAATGAAACAAATAAAAAAGTTTCTGAGATTAAAAATGAAACTGAGGGTGAGCTCGGAGAGATTGTTGATGCTCAATTAAAAGAAGATAAACTAAAAAAACTAGATTCTCTTATAGAGGATAAAAAAGCAGAGAATGATTCTTTAAGCGCGGAATATAGTCATTTAGATAAAAAATTAGATGATATACTTCTCAGAAATGCGGCAAGAGGTTCATCTATAGAATTTAAAAATTTTTGTGATAGTTTTGCTCCAGATTTTGAGACGGCAGTTTCTAATTTAGAGAAGGAGTTAGTAGAGCTTGTTAAAAGTGTTAGGAATGGAGAAAAAAGCCAATCTAGGATTTCCGGCGAACAGCAAATATCATGGCTACAACAACTTATTGATAGAACGAAATATAATATTAATGCGTATGGTAAAGTATCAGGTGACTTAGCCGCTAGAGTTTTTTTAAAGGACGCTATAAATTATCTACCACAGTTAAGTATGTTAAAAATAAATGGTCGTCTCGATAAATATCGCAATCGCGCCAAGGAGGAGCGCGAATACTTAAGAAAAATAAAATCATCTCCAGAGGTAATTAAACTTGAGGAAGAGCATTCTGCCTTACTTTATAAACTTAATAACCACTCTAAAGAATTATCGGATTTAAAATATGAGGCCTATAATCTTCGTAATGAAATTTGGAAAAAGGAAAATAAAACAAAACAAGAAAAAACAACTTAAATTATAAGTTGATTAAGTTTAAAGCTGGAAAAATTCATTGCCTCGTTTTTTATTTATAGCGTTAAAAGAATGTTTAGTAGATATTAGATTTTTTTAGTAAAAAGCCAGAAAAGTGCTAAAAGTTAGACTTAAAAAGGTTTTAATTCTAAAAAGTGGACACTTTGAACTGTACCCCAAAAAGTAGACACGAAATGATCTGTACCCCAAAAAGTAGACAAAATTTGTCTACTTTTTTTGTTTTCCAGCT
>CAZSRC010000029.1:0-365 GCA_964609365.1 uncultured Gammaproteobacteria bacterium
TTATGCTCTAGTTCAGCTAAGGGGTTAGTTTGATCCATAAACTGAGAAAGCTGAGAAGACATAAAAAATTCACGAATTATTGCTATAACAGGACGAGCATTAATTAATTTATTTGGACTTAAAGTATTAAGATCTGCTACACTCATCTTATCTTTTATAATTCTTTCCATTCTAGCTAATCCAACTCTTAAACGATTTTGAACTAAACCACCAATAGCCCTAACTCTTCTATTTCCTAAATGATCAATATCATCCTCTGCTTCTTTTGTTATATTTAATCTAATAACCTCTTTAACAATATTTAATAAATCTTCTTTTCTTAAAATTCTATTTTCTTTATTAATTTCAAGACTCTCATTAAATCT
>CAZSRC010000029.1:375-8595 GCA_964609365.1 uncultured Gammaproteobacteria bacterium
CAAAACGAAAAAACATATTTTCAATCATTTGTTTAACATTCTTGTCGTCTGCCATATCACCAGGTCTAATACGTCTATAGACTTCCTGTAACCCCTCTACTTGATTTTTAGATAAATCTTTATTAATAGTAGCATCGATATAACCAACCTCTTCTTCATTTTTAACTAAATCAACTTCTTTAAATAAAC
The DNA here is from genome assembly GCA_964609365.1 of uncultured Gammaproteobacteria bacterium. GTDB lineage: Bacteria > Patescibacteriota > Patescibacteriia > Patescibacteriales > UBA12465. Next base: position 565 of record CAZSRC010000029.1, read on the forward strand.
TTCTTAATTCATCATCACTTTCATAACCAAAAGCACGCAACAAAGAGGTTACGGCTACTTTTCTTTTTCTATCAATTCTAACCCAGATAACTTTATTGATATCAGTTTCTACTTCTAACCAAGCTCCTCGATTAGGAATAATTTTTGCTCCATAATATTTTTTTCCGCGAATATATTCTGAAGTAAACATTACACCCGCACTTCTAATTAATTGAGAAACAACAACTCTTTCAATTCCGTTAATAATAAAGGTTCCATTTTTAGTCATTAAAGGAAAATCACCAAGATAAACCTCCTGAGAACTCTCTTGAGAAGTTTTTTTATTTTTCAAAACAACCTTAATTCTCAAAGGCGCTTCATAAGTAATATTCTTCTCCCTACTTTCAACTTCATCAAACTTAGGCTTATCTAAATAATAATCCCCAAAATAAAGTTCTAGCTCCCTATTATTAAAATCAATTATTGGAGAAATTTCATCAAATAATTCTGCTAAACCATCTTCTAGAAACCATTTATAAGAATCTTTTTGTAGTTCAATAAGGTCTGGAACAGGTGCTACGCTAGAAAAATCGTTAAAATATTTACGATCATTGTTTTTAATATAGGCCTTGGGAGAGTTAGACATATAGTTTTTTAGAAACAAGTTTTAGCTTGTTTATATGAATTAATTTATTAATATATATTGTATTCTTAAAACAAAAATTCGATATACAACAAAAAAGCAGCAACAAAAAAATCCAATACCATACTTGGCTTGGTTGTAAAGCTGTTTAAAGGTTATTTAATATAAATAGTCACTTTTATATTAATCTTAAAAATTTTATAAGTTAATAATATAATAATAAATAAGCTTTGTCAATCCACAATTTATCCATAGATTATCCCCAAAAATATATTTATCTAGATTCGATATAATTAAACACTGGCGCTACTGAAAATGATTTTTCACCATTAACATCGTTGCTAACCAAAATCATTAACTTGGGCTTGCTAATATCGTATTTAATACTCTTTTTATTATTACTGTTTATAATAAAATTTTTATTTTCTGCTAAATCCATCTTATACTCCATAGAAAGGAGGCTTATAAATCGAAAATCATCTTCTGTTAAAGCTTCTGATTTTAATTCTTTAATCATTATATCTTTTACTCTAATTAAATTATTTTTTAAATCCTCTAAATTAACAGAAACTGATCTTAATTCATCTGTTATTTTTAATAATTTAAACATCTCCAATACCATATTAACATTGGCTATTTGCTCATTTATTAAACTTAGATTGGGCTCGATATAGTTTTTACTAATAAATTTATTATCATTTAATGTTATAAATTGTCCTTGATATTTTTGATGTATTTTTAACTTATCTGGAGCTAGCTGTAAATTAAGCCAAGAGCCAACAGCAGTGTGCAGTTCTTTTGTTTTCCAATTTAAATTTCTAGCAAAAATTGGCATATTATTTTTATTGCTTTGAAGATATTCTCTATTTAAATATAGAGTTTTCCAATAATTATTATAATGCCAAATATTTGGAAACTTTTCCAATTGTGACTTGAGAGAACTAAGCTCTTCTGAGTAATTTTTATAATTTGAATTTTCAAAATAATAAGAATTTCCAGATAAACTTTTTTCATTTATAAGCGCTATTATATCTAAAGAAAAACCATTACAACGAGAATTTCTTTGATCCTTTCCTACATCACAAGAAGTAATATTATTCTTCGCTAAAACACTTCCTTGATAATTAGAAACATTGGGATAGGAAAGCTTGTTCATAATATAGTCGTTCGGCCAATAAAATCCAGTCAACATTTTAACTCCTAGATTTGGTTTATTTTCTTCTAGGTTTTTATTTAATGCTCCCTCAATATCAAAAAAATTATATTCTAAAACTTTATTTCTAAATTTATATAAATTATTTATTGATTCTGGATTGTTATCAGCAAAAACTTCCTCAATTTTATAATCATTACCAAATACAGAAATCAAAGCATCCCGATAATGAACATAGGTTAGGTCACCCCTCAACCCCTTAAAAAAGGCTAGTGTTTTATAAATTCTAGCCCATTTATTTTTTAATTCATGGCTATCAAAAATATCCTTTGCTATAAAAGAAGAGCTTATAATATTGATTCTCCAATCATCAAAATCTAAACTACATAAAGAGCATTCCTCTGATTTGTGATAAAGAGGGAAATTTGAAGAAAGCCATTTAGTTGTTAAATAAAAATTATTTAACTTAGCGTGCGCCTTATATTCATTTGGTATCAAAAACTCTTTATAATCTCTTTCATATAATAAAACTGGGGATTTTTCCTTAACCCTAAAATCTCTTATTAATTTAACCTCTTTTTCAACATCAACCTTTAAATAATCTGGCAAAGAAAAGTTATAATTATTAATCTCAAAAACACTAAATAATTCGGGGTTGCTGATGTCTGCGCTTTTATTAATTTGTGATTCTGTTGGTTTTAATAATTCCAAGGAAGTGGCAAAGTAAGCAGCCGCCAATCTTTGTGCTTCTAAAATACGATCATTTACCAAGCCCCTTTTTGATAAAGAATCTTCATAGCGAATTCTAGCATTTTCATAAAGTATTCTATTTATCTCCCATAAATTTGTATAAAAAATATTTTCCTCTATATCCTTAAAAGTTTTTTTAAAAGTATATTGATAATAATAAATTAAAAAATCGGAACTTATTAATGCTGGAATTTTATTTTTATACAACTCATCATAAATATCATAAAAATTGGTTGCATTTAAAGGGTTGTCAACAATAGCAAAACCATTATTATTTAAAGAATCTAAATTTTTATCTAAATTAATTTTTCTAGAAATATCATAATAGTTAGACACTTCTGTTTTTACATTTATCGGCAAATCATAATCACTAATATTATATTTAAAATCATCTTTTATTTTTTCATAAAAATCTAAAAAAGAAACATATTCAATTAAAGAATTTCCGTCACTACCATTAAAATTAACTCCTATTTTTTCTTCACTAGTAGGTAGGCCGCCTATCAACCTAGAAGAATCAATTAAGTTTTCCATTTCACTTTTTGGCTCTTCTTTTTTTTCTAAAACCTCGGTCTGCTTTGGCTCTTCTACTTTTACTTTTTTCTTCCTAAAAATAAAAAAAGCAGGGATACCGATTGCGATAAATAGGACAAAGAATAAAACTATAATTTTTTTTAAATTTTCACTCATAATAAAATTAAATTATTTTATATATTTGTTTTTATTAATAAGATGTTCTTGATAACTTTTACTAAAAATAGTCTCACCCCCATCACTAGCGCTTAAAAAATAATAAAAATCATTTTCAATTGGATAAATCGCTGCTTCAATAGCCTTAATACCCGGATTAGAAATTGGTCCAGGCGGAAGACCTCTATTTATATAAGTATTATAATCAGAATTAATTCTAGTATCCTCATAACTATACTGAGCCTTATTAACCCCTAAAATATAAGCTAGAGTGGCGCATGACTCTAGGGCTTGGCCGATTTTTATTCTATTCCAAAAAATACCAGAAACCATTTTCATATCCTTCTCACTACGAACCTCTTTTTGAATAATTGAGGCCATAGTAATTATTTCATGAATGGTTTTTCCCTGAGAAGCAATATCCTCTCTCATTTTTTTTGTTAATTTTTTATCAAAATTTTCTAACATTTTTTTAACAATATTATCAACAGAGGCATCGGTAAAAAACATATAGGTGTCAGGGAATAAATAACCCTCCAAGCTCTGATCCAAGGGCTTATCTTTTAAAAATGAGAACTGCTCTAAATATTTACTCTTGCTGTTTTTTTTCATTGGAGTGCCAGAAAAATCAAAAAAATCTTCTGCTCCCATGACATTTCTATCAATTAAAAGATTAGAATAATCCTTTAAGTTCCAACCCTCAATAAAGGTTAGTCTATTTTCAGCTTTAATACTTGGGTTTGTTGTCAGCGTTTTTACAATCTCTTTAGTACTCATAGCCCTGCTTAGACTAAAAGAACCCTCCTTAAAAAATGTTTGCTGATTGTTTCTTTTTACGTAAATCTTAAAAATATTTTTAGATTTTATTAATGAATATTTTTTCAAATTTTCAGATATTTTAGAAACGCTATCACCTTTTTCCACTATAAATAAAACATCCTCTTTTTTATTAGAAGAATAATTTATACTATAATTATAATAAAAAATAATTAACACAATAAAAACTAAAATAAAAATTATTATGTTTTGCAATATTGTTAAAAAATTTTTTATTTTATTATTTTTTTTTCTCTTTATTATTCGACGCATTTTTTATTAAGATTGAACTTGATCTAATTTTTTTACCCAAGCCATCAACCATTTTAATTTTAAATTTTTGGCAAATATCATATTCTGGAACATCATTTAAATTTTTTCTATCTCCACCATTGGCAAAAATATCTGGCTTTATTTTAGCCAAAGATTTGCAGACAGTCTTATCTTTATCTATTGACAGATAAGCATCATCAACAAATTTTAAAGCTTTAACAATTTTAAGTCTATCTTTTTGATTCATAAAAGGCACGCTACCTTTTAAAACCACCTGATAATCACTATTTACTATAACTACTAATTTATCGCCTAATTTTTTTGATTTTTCAATCATTTCTAAATGACCAACATGAAGTGGGTTAAAATATCCACTAACAGCAACAACTATTTCTTTTTTCTTTTTTTTGAAACATTTTTTATTAGTCATATTTTTTTCTTAATAATATTAATTTATTATACCATATTTTTTTAAAAATAAAAAAATAAGGGATTTTTTATAAAATCCCTTATTTTAAAGGTCGATAAATTACATCATTCCCATTCCCGGCATTCCTCCGCCCATTCCCGAAACTCCGCTAGAACAAGATCCGCAAGAATTTTTATCATCAGGCTTTTCTACTATAACTGTTTCAACAGTTAAAAACATAATAGCCGCAGAAGCTGCATTTTCTAAGGCACTTCGAACAACTTTAGTTGGATCTATAATTCCAGCTAAAGCCATATCCTCAAATTTGTCCAAAGCAGCATTATAACCAATTCCCGTATTACCATTTTTATGCTCATTCATAATATTAAATAAAACTAAAGAACCATCTTTTCCAGCATTTTGAGCAATTTGTTTAATTGGTTCTAAAATAGCTCCATCAACTATAGCTACTCCTGGATTATCTGTTTTTTTAATATTATTAATTTCTTCGAAAGCTTTTCCAGCTAAGGCCAAGGCTAATCCACCGCCAGGAACTACACCCTCTTCTTGAGCAGCGCGAGTTGCATTTAAGGCATCTTCAATTCTATCTTTCTTTTCTTTCATTTCGGTTTCAGTAGCAGCTCCAACTTTTAAAACCGCAACACCTCCGCTTAATTTAGCTAAGCGTTCTTGTAGTTTTTCTTTATCAAAATTACTATCACTTAATTCCATTTCTTTATAAATTTGCTCGACCCTGTTTTTGATTTCAGATTCAACGCCTTTTCCATCAACAATAGTAGTACTATCTTTTGAAGAGATAATCTTTCTAGCTTGTCCCAAATCTTCTAGTTCAGTATTTTCCAGTTTTAAACCAAGCTCCTCAGAGATAAGCTTAGCTCCAGTTAAAATAGCAATATCCTCTAGCATTGCTTTACGACGATCACCAAATCCTGGGGCCTTAATTCCTAAAACATTAAATGTTCCACGAAGTTTATTTAAAACAAAAGTGGTCAATGCCTCGCCCTCAATCTCTTCAGCTATAATAACAATATCTTTTTTACCAGATTGAACAACTTTTTCTAAAAGTGGTAAGATTTCCTGAATAGCTGCTATTTTTTTATCTGTAATTAAAATATATGGATCACTAAATTCAGCTTTCATATTTTCTGAATTAGTTATCATATATGGAGAAACATAACCTTTATCAAATTGCATACCCTCAACTATTTCAACCTCCAAGCCAAATGACTGGCCTTCTTCAACAGTAACAACCCCATTTTTACCAACCTTATCCATGGCTTCAGCAATTTTTTCACCAATCTCTTTATCATTAGCTGAAATAGAGGCTACTTGTGCCAATTCTTCTTTTGTATTTATTATTTTACTCATTTCTTTTAAATTTCTAACTATTTCAGATACTTTTTTTTCAATACCCTCTCTTATTTCAATTGGAGAAACCCCAGCTGAAACTAATTTTAAACCCTCTTTAATCATTGCCTGAGCTAAAACAGTTGCAGTAGTTGTTCCATCTCCTGCCATATCATTGGCCTTAGACGCTACTTCTTTAATCATTTCAGCGCCAATATTTTCTATTTTATCTTCTAACTCAACCTCTTTAGCAACACTAACACCATCCTTGGTAATAATTGGAGAACCGTATCCTTTTTCAATGACCACATTTCTACCTTTAGGACCTAAGGTTACCTTAACGGCATTAGCTAATTTATCAACACCTCTTTTTAGAGCATTGCGAGCTTCCTCGCTATAAATAATTTGTTTAGCCATATTTTTTTTATTAATTAATTATAAACTATTCAATGATTGCTAAAATATCATTTTCACTAATAACTAAGTATTCTTCTCCATCAATTTTAATATCATCGGGAGAATATTTTTTAAAGACTACTTTATCTCCAATTTTAACCGTCATTTCAGATCGGTTGCCATTGTCAATTAATTTTCCAGGACCAACGGCAATAACTTCGCCTTGTTCTGGCTTTTCCTTATCCATGGTATCAGGTAAAACAATCCCCGATTTAGTAATTTCCTCCTTGGAAGAAGCTTTAACAATAACATGATTGTTTAAAGGTTTTAATTTCATAAAATTATACGACTAAACTATTAATTATATAAATAATTTAATAATTTAGTTTTAAATATTTTTTTTTATTAGCAATCAAGCGTCCTGACTGCTAATAAGTATTTTAGCATAACAAAAAATACTGTCAAGAATTGAGTTGATAAAATAAAAAATCCCTCGGATTTCAAGAACTTGTTGTTCTAAAAATCTAAGGGACAAAGGTTAAATATATTCCGAAAACTTACCCCGCTATATAAAACACCATATAATACCACTTAAACTTCACTTATTACATCAAAACCTTTAAAACTTCCTGTTATTGCCAAGCCAATAACATTTTTAGCTATTTTATTTTGTTTAATCTGTGAGGCCGTTTCATTTAATGTCGCCCCTGACCCAACAGCATCGTCTATCAATAAAACATTATTATATTGTGAATTATCTTCAACGACAATTGTTTTTCTGGCATTGTCTATACGATCATCAAGCTTGTTAAGAGTTTTTTGAGGAACAGCAATACCTGTCTTAATCTTGCTTATTTTTAATATTTTAACTGGTAGATTTAAGCTAATCTCCAATATTTTCATAAATTGTGTCTCCCTTTTTACGGTGGGAGGAATAAAACCGACTCCATCTATTTTGTATTTATCAACAACCCGAATGATTTGTGGCCTTATAATATCTATAAGCTCTTTCATTAATTTTTTATCTTGACTTTGTTTGGCATAAAGCAATAATTGTCCCAATTTAGTTTTGCCAAATCTTTCAATGCTATAAAAATCTAAATAAAACAAACTCTTTAAAAAAGATTTTTTAAAAGTTGTTTTTATTTTTATAATTCCGTCTATTAAACCGTTTTTCTTAAATTTTTCATCTTTTTTTAAAGTGTCTATGTATTCTTGAGCAGTTTTTTTAATTGGTAGCTTGTTTTTTTTACACCAATAAATAAATCCATCTATTCCACTTTTGCGATTGCCCGAAGGAGTAATAATTAAATATTCTTCTTTAATAATTTTCCCTATTCTCTTTTCTATATTAACTTTATCTTCTACAGATTCCTCTTTTTTAATAAAATAAAAAACCTTAGGTGGTGTCCCAATTTTATCTAACACTCCTTTATGCATTAAATCTATTAAATGCCGATGTATCATTTGCCTAGACAAATCAAAATCATTAGACAATTGATTTGCGCTAACTCGACCATATTTTTTTATATACTCTATAATTTTTGTTTTTAT
>CAZSRC010000030.1:0-8173 GCA_964609365.1 uncultured Gammaproteobacteria bacterium
GATAAAAATATGCCTAAAGGAATTTTAGAGCCAATTTTTTTAAAACCAAAAATCATTAAAATTGCAGCAAAAAAGCCACCAATAATATAGGTTAAAAATAAAAGTAAGGTCAAATTAGCTAAAGATGGAAAAACTAAGCCAAGAAAAGCTCCTAGCCAAATATCGCCCTCTCCCAAACCCTTTCCTCTTGTTAAGACATATTGTATTCCAAAAAAAGAAGCCCCTATAAAAGTGCTTAATAATATTTGCCAAACTGAAAAACCAAGATACAAGTTTATAAAAAAGAAAACTATAGAAGAAAAAATAAGAACCTGAACAGGAATCAAAAACCATCTAAGATCAAAAATAAAAATAATTATCATTAAAGATATTAAGAAAAAACTAAAAAATAAATTAATGATAAAAAAATCATTATTTAAATTTAAATAAAAAGCTAACAAAAATAAAAATCCAGTTAACAATTCTACTATTGGATATTGCCATGATATTTTTTTTCTACAAGAAGAGCACTTTCCCTTTAAAAAAATAAAACTAAAAACAGGAATATTTTCAAACCACTTCAATTGCTTTCTGCACTCAGGACAATAAGACCTACCTAAAATAGTCTCTTCTTTGTAAATTCTCCAAATAAAACAATTTAAAAAACTGCCAATCATCAAACCAAAAATAAAAATAAATAAATAAATCAAACTCATACTATTAATAATTATTTGTATATAAAATATTAGAATTTATAAGCTCAATATCTTTTTCTATTGAGTTTTTATAAAAATTTAAAGCTTTAACACTTCTTTCACTTTCTATTTTTTGAATATCTGGCAACAAACTCAAGGATTCCTGATATAACAATAAAGACTTTTCATAATCTTTTTTCATATAATTCATTTTAGCCTCTTTAAAATAAATATTAGGAAAATTAATTGATCTACTTTTTAAATTATTGAAATCCTTTTCTGCTTCTAAAAAATTTCCAAAAATAGAATTAATCTGGGCTCTTGCTAAAATAAAATCAAATGATTCTATGTCTTTTTTTTCTAACTTATCCCAAACCTTTTTTAATTCTTCTGTTGCTAAAAATTTTGAAGTCTCATCCTGAAAATTATTATAATTATCAAAAATAATAGAAATATAATCATAATAATAAATTAAAAAAATGGGACTCTCACTTCTAACATAAGAAAATGTTAGTATTGAAGCTGGAATTTCTCCCTGTTTAAAAAAATTTTTTGCATTTAAAAAATAATAGTCCGCTTTAAGATTTTTTAATTCTCTATTCAGGGCAAAAAACATAACAGGAAATAATAATAGCAAAATAGTTATTTTAAAGAATGTAAGCAAGGGCTTTTTTTCACTAATATCTTCTTCGATATCCTCAGTTGATTCTATTAAATTTTTATTACTAGAATCATCCTCATTTTCGAAATTGCTACATAACTGGAACTCATTAAAATTAATTGCCGCCACAATAGCAAACAAAATCCAAAAATAAAAATTAGTAACAAAAACAGAAAAGTTAAATAAAAGTGATATTAGATATGCAGAAAGTGACCAAAAAATAAGCCTAGAAAGAAAGACACTCTCATCATCTTCTATATTTTTAAAAATTAATTTAAAAATAAAAAAATAAAAAAATAAATAAAAAATAGTTCCGAAAAAACCAACAGACAAAAGATGATCTAAAAAAATATTATGAGATCTGTCAAACATAACATTAACCCTAGCAAAAGAAGCCCAGTCCCCTTGATAATAATTTATAATAGCTTCTTTTTGGTTTTCAATTCCATATCCCCAGTCTTTCTTAAAAAAAGATTTAATTGATGAATCCCATAAAGCTATTCTAGCAGATGAACTTCCCTCACTAAAATTAAGAGAAGAATAAAATCTCTGACTAAATGAATTATTGCTAAGAAGAAATATTAATAAAAATAGAAACAATGAGAATAGGGAAATAGTAAATATTTTCTTGTTTTTAAAATAAAAAATAAATAAAAATAAAACAAAAGAAACAACTAGCGCCATCCAAGCGCCCCTGCTACCGGAAAAAATTATTGCTAAAAAATGAATAACCAGGGATAAATATAAAAAAATTTTCAAATATCTTTTTTTACAAATATTAATAAAATATAATATTATAGGACTTGTCAGCAATAAAAATGATGCTAGAAAATTAGGTTGCCCCAGGCTAGACATTGAACGCTTAGTAATATGTGCTGGTTCTTCCCAGTTTAAAAAATCAATTGCAAAGTATTGTAAAACAGCATATATAGAAACCAAAAGGGAAGATATAAATATTGTAAATAAAATTCTATTTATTGTTTTATTTTTGTTTTTGGACAAAACTATGTTTATAAGTAAAAATACAAAAAATAAAAAAAATAAAAATTCACTAATCCATCCCATTTGCCTGGAGGCTGAACCCCAAAAAGCCAAAGAAGGATCAACGGCCCAAAAAACTGAGATTAATAAAAAAAATAATAAAAAAATAGGCAATAAAAAATAACGCCTAAACAAACAAGGGAAACCAGTAAAGCTTTTACTAAAAAACAAAATTTTTATTATTGACAAGAGGGCAAAGGGATAAAAAAGAGATTTAAATATAAAAGCCTTGTGCAATTCAAAGGGATTTTCACTAATAAAAAGAAAGCCAAAATATAGTGGCACTAAAAAAATAGCCAATAAATAGATAGTCTCAATAAAAAAATCAATAAAATTGCTAAGCTTTGAATTCATAATAAATCAAGTCAAGATTAAGTTTTTATTATTATAGCATAAAAAAAACAAAAGCTAAAAAGCTTTTGTTTATATTTATAAAAATTTATTTAATTTTTATTTTGCCTTTTTATCAAAGTAAATTAAAATTGGACTAGCTATAAATATGGAGCTATAAGTACCAATAAAAATTCCGATAGCTAAAGCTAAAACAAAATCTCTGATTGAACTTCCGCCAAAAACAATAATAGTAATTAATACTAATAATGTAGTAAATGATGTGTTTATTGATCTTCCTAGCGTTTGATTGATGCTCCTTCCAATTGTATTGATGAAATTTTCAGTACTTTTAGGTAAATTTTCTCTAATTCTATCGAATATTATAATAGTATCATTCACACTATAGCCTAATACTGTTAAAATAGCAGCTATAAAAGGAGTATTTATCTCAACATTATAAAACTTACCCAAAACAGCAAAAACACCCAACACAATTAAAACATCATGGGAAAGAGCGACTATAGCTGCAATTCCATACTTCCAAGAAGAGACCGGCTTTGAGACTTTTTTAAAAACTAAGGCAACATATAAGACAATTATCAATAATACTATAACAATAGTGTTAAAAGACTTGCTTTTTAACTCTTTACCAATTGATGGACCAACTGAGTCATATCTAAGCTCTTCTGGGCTAGAAAACTGGCCTAAATTATCAATAATTTGTTTATAAATTTCAGGTGAATCATTTTTAAACCTAAGAATAACCGTGTTATCTTCACTTGATTGTATAACCAAGCTATTTAAACCAAGATCCTTAAGGGACTCTCTAATCTCTACTACACTAGGTGCATTTTCATTAAATTTTAATTCTAACAAACTACCACCTGTAAAATCTACACCAAAATTCAAACCCCAAGAAAATAAAGCAAAAACCGAAAGAGAAACTAATAAAGCAGAAATACTCATCCAGATTTTTCTATATTTTATAATATTAAGTTTAAACATAAATTTATTATATTATTTAAATTATTTAACTACATTTTTATCTCTTTTTATTCCCAATAAAAACTTACAGTTCTCGACTTTTTTTCCTAAAAAAATATTTAAAAAATTTCTAGTTATAATAATTGCACTAAACATTGAAACCGAAACTCCGATAAAAAGAGTTGTTCCAAATCCCTTTAAAACACCGGTTCCGAAACTCATCAATACTAAACAAATAAGTAATGTTGAAATATTTCCATCTCTAATAGATGGCCATGCTCTACGTATTCCCTCATCAATAGAATCTTTGATACTTCTTCCATTTCTTAGCTCTTCCTTAATTCTTGAAAAAATTAAAATATTTGCATCAACTGCCATACCAATAGAAAGTATAAATCCTGCCAATCCTGCTAAAGTCAAAGTTACAGAATTTAAACCATAGACAAATAATATTATGGAAATAGAAACAAACAAAACGCTCAAAGAAATATCTAATATTTTTAGTTCATCAAAAGATATCAACATTAGAGCAACTATAAATAAAGCAATAATAAGAGATGCTGCTATTGGAAGTGCTTTAAAAATTGCCAAAACTGTTGCTCCGTAAATTAAAAGAGAGAAAACAGAAAATAAACCTGGTAATCTATAAACCAAAATCATAAAAATTGCTACCAAAATTAATCCAATTATTCCAGCCTCTAAACTATCTACAATGGATTGTTGGCCTAAACTAGCTCCAACTGTTTTTTGATTTATTAAATTAATTGGGACAGGAAGCGCTCCAGCTTTTAATCTCTGAACTAACTCTTTTGCCTCAGCAATACTAAAATTTCCACTAATAACAGCCTTTCCTCCTGAAATTTTTTCATTAACATTTGGCACGCTTATTGGATAATCATCCAAATATATGGCCACTGGTTTATTAATATTTCTTCCAGTTATATCTTCAAATAATTTTGCACCTTCATCATCAAATTCTAGAGAAACCTCTGGAGAGTTATCATTAGGGTTAAATTGAACAACCGCTTTTTTAAGATTTTTTCCAGATAATTCTGTATTTTTCCAATTTTCAGAAATTGAAGACAAATCATCTAAGCTCATTTTCTCTAAAAGAACTGCTCTTATTTTGTATTCATTATTATCTAATTCACCAGTAGAAAGAATTCCTTCTTTAGATTTTTTTTCTTCTAATTTAAAAATAGCATAATTATAATCTGTATCAATAATTTCAGTAAATGTTCCTGGAACTAAGTCTTTTACAAACTGATAAATATTTGCATTATTTTCACTATTAATCCATCCTAAGTCTCCGTCATTTTCAGATCCAATTTCAGCTGAAAGCTCTAAAGGGGTATTTATTTCTTTGGCTATAGAAGAAAAATCTTCGCCATTTTTTATTCTTTGGTAAGCATTTTCTATTTTATTTTTAAGACCTGAGTTATACTCATTCATTAAATTGATGCTTTCATCAGAGATGTTAGAAATATCGCTATCCTGCTCTTTAAATTCTAATTTTGGTGTCTCTCCTATTTCTTTAATAGCATCATCAACGCTTTTTACACCTGCTAATTCAACTATAACACGATAATCACCATCCATAGTCTTATTAACCTGAATAACGGGTTCACTAACACCAAAGGCGTTGACTCTTCTTTCAATAACATCTCTAACTCCGTCTAATAAATCATCTTTATCAGCATCAGGAATTTGAGAAACATCAGCTTGATAAACTAACTGAGCACCTCCTTGTAAATCTAAGCCCAAACGAAAATTATTTTCCTTAATTTTTGGCAAAATAACCACATTTCCAGTTTTTTCTGATAAATAGCTAGCAAAAGAATTATAATAAGTATCTCCGCTTTTTATTAAAACAAATAAAAAGAAAATGATAATTAACGAAAAAATCAAAAAATTCCTTTTTTTGCTAAAAAATTCTGTTTTTTTCATAAAAATAAATATTTTTAATAAATTAAATAATTGTTAAATTATCTTAGAACAAATTTAAACAAAAATCAAGTAAAAGTGCTAGTTGAATTTTTTATTTAAAAATACTATAATTAATGCATAAAAATTAATATAAAATTATATGCCATTAATTCCAACAGTTATAGAAAAAAGTAGTCAAGGTGATAGAGCTTATGATATTTACTCTCGCCTTCTAAAGGATAGAATAATTTTCCTTGGGGAAGCAATAAATGAACATACGGCAAATATTGTTATAGCTCAGTTATTATTTTTAGATGCTGAAGATAAAAATAAGGACATCAAGTTTTACATAAATTCTCCTGGAGGATCAGTTGTTTCCGGTTTAGCTATCTATGATACCATGCAATATATCAAATCTGATGTATCTACAATATGTGTAGGAATGGCTGCATCTATGGCATCAATACTTCTAGCAGCGGGAGCGCCTGGAAAAAGAATGGCTCTACCAAATAGCGAAATAATGATTCATCAAGTAATGGGGGGTTTTGAAGGTCAGGCAAGTGACATAAAAATACATGCTGAACATATCTTGAGAATAAAAGAAAAAATGAATAAAATATTATCAAAACATAGCGGAAGAAAAATAACTGACATAGAAAAGGATAGTGATAGAGATTATTTTATGAGCGCCGAAGAAGCAAAAAAATATGGTATAATTGATAAAATAATTAGCAGATAGTTTACAAAAAAAATAGAGCTTAAAAAAGCTCTATTTTTTATTTACTTTTTTTATTTTAAAGTAAAAGAATTGACAATTGAATTAAAGATATTGATATAAGAGTTAGGTCTATTTTCTGGAAATATATATAAAATAGTATAAATATTTTCCAGTTTATTATCTGTTAAGTAAAAAGCTAGTAAATCTTCGCTATAAAATCCCTCCCATTTTTTAGTTTTAATAATCTTTGAGCTATCAACTATACTCATAAATCTATTGGCATACCAATCTTTAATACTCAAATTAGATTCATTTTTTTCTACTAAAATCTGGACGAAGGAGCTTTCGTCAATAGATAAAACAAGAGACGATTCATCACTTAAAGCTCTTTTGTCCCAAGACTTTGGATATAAAATTGAATAAGAAAAACTTTTATTTTCATATTTATCAATATTTATATTATCAGATAGCTTTCCTGGACTAATAGGATCATATAAATTTAAAAGCTCCATTAAATCAGAAAAACCGTCGCCATCACTATCAATATTTTGATGATTAGAGCCTAAAATAAACTCCTCATCATCACTTAAACCATCGCCATCACTATCAACAAAAACAGAAATAAGTTCATCAAGATTTACTGGAGTATTAATATCCTCAGTGCTAGTGTTGTTAGTATTATCTACTAACTCCTCGTCAATAGAGTTCAAATCATCAACAAAATCCTCATTATTTATAGGCTGATTTTCGCTCGGTAAAACAATCTCTGAATTCTCATTAATATTTTTTTTCTCAAATTTGAAAATTTTAGAAACAGAAAACTCGGAATTATTCATATAGGAAAAAACCAAATAAAGCAAAACCATAACAACAATAGCCCCCATGCCAATAATAAAAATTCCTATTTTTTTATTATTTTTTCTAGAAATATCTCCTAATTCATTATTATTATTATTATTATTTTCTGGATTTTTTTCTTTTTTAGTATGATGATTTAAATCAAATCTCCCAGTTTTATAACCCTTTGGCATTTTATGAATATTAAAAACTGGTTCTTTAATATTTTTTAAATCTTCCTCTTTTTTATCTTTTTTGTCCATATTTTATTTTATTGATAATTCTGGATATTTTTCTAAAAAAAGATCCATGTCTTTAATTAAAGACATGTCTAATTTTCCCTCTCCTAATGGATTATAGCCAGATAAAACTTCTTGACCATCAAGGTAAGTATCTCCATCTGTATCAGGATTTAAAGGATCAGTATCAAAAATCATTATTTCATCAAAATCACTTAAACCATCTCCATCGGTGTCAGCAATTAAGGGGTCTGTATTATATAAGTTTATTTCATCGAAATCACTTAAACCATCTTCATCAGTATCAATATTTTTCAAAATATTTTCTTCACTATTATCATCATTGATAATTAAATCATCTGTGCTTGTGTTATTTTCTTCTTCTATGACCTGGTTTAAATCTTCTTCAAATTGAAAATTATTATCTTCATTATTGTTTTGATTATTTTGATTCTCTACAACAGGAGTGTTAATTGTTTTAGGCAATAATATTTTAGAATAAACAAAATAAGCAGCAACTCCAATAATTGCTAAAATTAAAATAATAACAAAAAGTGTTTTTAATATTTTTGATGATCTTGAACCCTCTTCTTCGAAATCCTGGAAAGCAGAACTTGCTCCTTGTGGGTTTTGCATCATTGGATTTTGATTAGGGTTTTGATTGATCATCCTAGGATCTTGAGCGGAGCTGCCTTTTTCTGATTCAGCAAAAATATCATCAACTTTATTTTCCTGATTATTTTGTAATTCTTCAAACATA
>CAZSRC010000031.1:0-8047 GCA_964609365.1 uncultured Gammaproteobacteria bacterium
CGGCTTTATCAGGAATCTTGCAAGAATAGTGTCTAATGAAATGGGTACCTTCCAACTAGAAGTTCTATGAGGGTGAAGGCTTTTTTATTTTTATTATTCATAGGTTTTATTATATATAATTATATTAAAATAATTTTTTTGATGGATTTTCGCTGAATTACTCTTTATAAAAATTATCAAAATCAAAATTAGAAATACCCAAACTTAAAGACCTCATAATCTGAAAAGCATCTGCTGGTCGTCCTAAATAATGACGATTATTATTTACCGTATCAACATACCAAGCCTCACCTTTTTCTTGAACTTGAAGAAATATTTTTCCAGAATTATTTTTAGCAAAACTTGAAATTATATCTTTATTATTTTTTTCTCCTGATATTAATATTTTATTTAAATCATTATTAGTAATACCAATTCCCTGCTCTCTCATAACTCTAAAAGCATCGGCTGGCCTTCCTAAATAATACATCTCTTGTTTATCTGGAGAAATATAATATGCTCGCCCATCATCTTCTGTTTTTAAAATTATTTTTCCTTTAAGTTTTTGATACATTTGATCATTTTTTATTTCAATATTCTCTGAAATATTTTTTTCCGGAATATTAATTTTATCACTAGATAAAGATTTAATTGTAATCTCAGCTCTATTTATATAAAGATCAGTAAAAATAATTTTAATATCATTAACACTATCTTGATCCAAGTCTAATTCTTTGCTCTCCCCCTTATTTAAAATTATTTTTTGAGGCTCTGAATAAAAAACTAAATATGCGATATTGCGATAAAGATCTATATCCTCAATTATAAAATGATGAGGAGCTAAACCCCAATTATCAGAACTTTGTCCTATTAAAAAATTATTTCTATTTGTAGTATAAGTTAAAAAATTAACTCCAAAATTATCAATAATACCAGCATCTAAAGTGTCTCCTATATTTCTACTAATAAAATCTAATAAACCATCTCCAACAGATCCAGGAAGTAAAACAGGACTACTAGCAATAAAATTATTATTATTTTCTGTATTTTCAGGCTCTTCGCTTTCTTCATCTTCACCCTCTTCGTCGTCATCCTCTGGAGCAATAGCACCGACAACTCTTTTTAATGTTGGTAAATTATTTTTATTTTTTTGCCAAATATTATCAAAATCCCAATTATCTAACATTGGATAATTTTGAGAATTATAAAAATAATTAAGACCTGCCTCTTCTGAGATTGACTGACAATTTTGATCACCTCTAATAAAGGTAGTGCCATTATCATACATATAGCAAGAAAAGTCACTTGGGTAATCATGAGAATTATACCAAGCACCACCAATTAGAGAAACTCCGGAGGAATTATAAGAACCAACCAAGGCCGCATAATTATGACTAGCATTAACCCTGCTTGTTGTAAATGAATTTACAACATCTCCATTAGCACTATAACCAAGAAGTCCCCCAACAAAAGCTTTTCCACTAACTTCTCCCGTAGAATAAGAATTTTCTATTTTACCAGGATGAGCTAATCCACCAACTAGAGCAGAGACTCTGATATTATCGTCACTAAAAACATCGCCACTTTTACTTTCTACATTTCCAGTAGCATAACAATCTTTTATTAAAGAGTTGCTACCACCTACTAAAGCGCCAACCCTAGCTCCAAGAGCAAAAACATTTCCACTAGCATAAGATTCTAATATTTCACCCCCGTCAGAAACACCGACCAATCCACCTGCATAAGAAGTATTTATGGGAAAAGAAAAATCATCCATATTAGCATTAACCTCACTGCTAGAATATGATCTATTTATTTTTCCAAATTCTAAATAACCAACCAAACCACCAACACCATAACCACCTAAACTAGTAACCGTTCCACTAGAATATGAATTATTAATAATTCCCTTGGCTATTCCAACCAAGGATCCAATAGTCCAATAACCAGTAACATTAGAAACAGAAAATGAATTTAAAATTTCTGTATAAGTATCAGCAACACCAATTAATCCACCGACACCTTCTATTCCAGTAGCATAAACATTGGCAGAAGAAGATGAATCACTGATAATTGATGGATCATCTTCTGATAAAGCAGAAGCTCCACCTATTAATCCACCTACATAAGAAGACCCCCTAACTACTCCTGAAAAATTTGCATTAGAAATACTAGAAAAACTACCAGCAACAAGTCCGCCAACATAATCATATCCATTAACCTCTCCAGAAGCATTAATATTTTCAATACTTCCACCATCTAATAATCTAGCAGTTAAAGAAGCGGTTCTATCATATCCCTGAACAAATACATTTTCTAAATTAAGATTTTTTATATTACCACTTACAGCTGAAAACAAAGCAATAAAATTACTATAATTTTTTATATACAAATTAGATATAGTGTATCCAGCTCCATCAAAATTGGCGCTAAAAGGATTTTCATTATCAGCAATTGGGGTAAAGCCACTAGCATAGGAATAATCAATTCTAACAACATTATAATTTAAAGGATTATTAAAATTAACAATTCCATTCTCATAATCAACAGAATACTCACTTGGACTAAGAAGATTATAAGACGAAGAAGTAAAAATTCTATCAACAATCAATGATTTCACATTAAGATTGATCTCGGTAGCTCCGGAACTTGGATAATAATAATCAACAGTATAAATACCATTTATATCATAATAATCATTCCAGGTTTTCGAGTCAGAGCAGTCTATATTATTTTTTAAAACAAAAGAAGAATCCAAATAACTGCCAACTAATTGTAATTGCTCACAACTAGCAAGTTGATAAGGATTTTCCACTGAGCCATCACCACCAGAAAAATCAGAAACAGCTTGAGCAATTTTTGAATTAAAAAAAATAGATCCTAATATTGTTAAACTAATAACAATAGAAATAAACAAAAATTTAATAAATTTATTTTGACTTTTCTTATTCATATAGTTCTTTAAAAATATAATATTAGCAGTATATAAAGAAAATATAGCATATTTATAAAATATTGAAAAGTTTTTATAATTAAAATAATGCTAATATTAGCCATTATCATTAAAAATCACTTTCCAAAAATTATCAATTATATTATAATAAAATTATATTAAAAAATTAATTTCAAAATAAATGAAAAAAACATTATTCTTATTAATATTTAGTCTTTTTTTAATTCCGCTTAACTCACATGCTCAATCTCAATTTAATCCGGGTCTTCTGCTTAGTGATTATGATTTACTAAATTTTAATGGGATGGGTTTAAATGAAATACAAAAATTTTTAGAAGAAAAAAATAGCTATTTAGCAAATTATAAAACAACTAGCTCTTATGGAAAGGAAAAGAGCGCAGCTGAAATTATTTATGATGCTGCTGTTAATAATTATGATTGCTCTGGAGTAAAATTAAGCGAAACTCCAACAGAAGAAGAAAGAGCTGCAAAATGCAAAAAAATAGGGACAGTTAATCCTAAATTTTTATTAGTACTACTACAAAAAGAACAAAGTTTAGTTGAAAGTAAAAATCCAAAAGAAAGTCAATTAGACTGGGCCACAGGATATGGTTGTCCAGATAGCTGGGCTTGCAATCCATACTTTAAAGGGTTCGGGAAACAAATAAATAGTGCTGCATTACAATTTCGTTGGTATATGTTAAATCCAAATTCTTATAATTATAAAGAAGGTGGAACTTATACTTTTAAAAATAGATATGGAACAATTGACAAAACTGAAATGGAGGTAACTATAGAAAATAAAGCTACTGCTGCTTTATATAATTATACCCCTCATGTTTATAATGGAAATTATAACTTCTGGGTTTTATGGAATAAATATTTTCCCTCTTATGGATATCCCAATGGAACAATATTAAAAGTTAATGATGATTATTGGATGATTCAAGATGGAATAAAAAGAAAATTCAATAGTAAAAGTGTTCTTGCCTCTAGATACAATCCCGAAAGAGCAATATCCGTAAATCAATCTGATTTAAGTAACTACAGTGAGGGAGCCCCTATTAAATTTCACAACTATTCAATAATTATGTCCCCCGAAGGAAGAATGTATTTATTAGTTGATAATAAAAAAAGATTAATATCCAGCAATGAAACATTTAAAAAGCTAGGATTTAATATCGAAGAGGTTCAAAATGCTTCTTGGCAAGATGTTAATTTATATCAAGATGGAAAAGATATTACAATCGCTTCTGTTTATCCAACTGGAGCTTTGTTGCAAAATAAAAAAACTGGTGGAGTATATTTTGTAATAGAAGAAACAAAATCACCAGTTCTTGATAAAATATTTTTAAAAACAAAGTTTAAAGATAAAACAATTGTCCCAGTAAGCGAAGAGGAGCTAGCTTCTTATCAAACTGTCTCTCCAGTTATTTTTGAAAATGGAGAAATATTAAAAGCTGATAATGGGCCAGCTGTTTACCTAATTGAAAATGAAAAAAGAAGGGCTTTTTTAAGAGGTGATATTTTTGAAGAATTAGGTTATCAATGGAAAAATATAATAGTAGTATCGGAAAAAGTAATTAAACTTTATCCAGAAGGAGATTTTATTCAATAAAAATATGATCAAATTAGCATATATATTACCGCACTCACCAATTTTAATACCCAGTATTGGTAAAAAAAATATCAGCATATTAAATAGAACTATAGAATCTTTTCAAGAAGTTCAAGAAAAATTAATTGAAGAAAAAATTGATACTATTTTAATAATATCTCCGCACAAAAAAGAAGATGATTCAGAAATAAGTATAAATACTCATTTTGATTTAAGATTAAATTTTCAAGATTTTGGTGACTATTCTAGCAAGCTAAGATTAGAAAATGATATGGACTTGGCTTATCAAATTAAAGAATTTGCTGAAGAAGATTTTTATGTTAATTTAAAAGCAGAAAATCACCCAGACTATGGAGTGTCAATTCCCCTTTATTGTCTTTTAAGTAAAAATAATCAAAAAATAAAAGAATTTAAAGGAAAAATTGTGCATATTAGTAGCACGAGATCAAAAGATTTAAGATATCATTATGAGTTTGCTAAAAAAATTAATAAATTTTTAGAATCTACAGAAAAAAGAATATTAATAATAGCCTCAGCCGAGCTTTCTCATTGCTTAATAAATAGCGCCCCTGGAGGTTTTTTTCACAAAGCCTCACTTTTTGATGAAAAAACAATAGAAAACATTAAAAAAGGACCTAGTGGCTTTGAAAATATTATAAATAGCGATGAAAAACTAGCCCTAGAGGCTAAGGAATGCGGTTTAAGACCAATAAGTCTGATGCTTGGCCTGATTAGCCATTTAGAAGTAAAACCAAAAACTATGAGCTATCAAAAAGACTTAGGAGTTGGCTATTTGAGCATGGATATGGGTATATAAATTAGTTATATAAATATGGAAGATATAAAACAAATTTTACAAAATAAAATTACAACTAAAAAAGCTCCCGCCTATCAATGGCAGGACCTGGCTTTAAAAGTTATACAGGATTTAAATGTTCCTAATTTTAAAAAATCTTCAGTTTTTAAAGCTTGTAAAGAAAATAATCATGCCACTATAACTAGAGCACTTAATGATACAAAAGAATTATGTCATGGTGGTCAAAAATGGCAATATTTTTTTAAATTAGTTAATCCAAAAAAATAATATGTTTGAAATAATAAAACATCCAAATAAAATATTGAGACAAAAATCTAAAGAAATTAATTTAGATGAAATTAAAAATAAAGAATTTCAAAAATTAATAATAGAGATGACCGAAACTATGTTCAAAAAAGATGGGGCTGGATTAGCTGCTCCACAAATTGGAAAAAATATTAGAGTAATTATTGTTAATAAAAATAATAAAGCAATTATAATGATTAACCCAGAGATAAGTAAGAAATCATGGTCAAAAGAAATTGATCAAGAGGGCTGTCTTTCTGTTGTTGATAAAAAAGGTGAGATTTATTATTTACCAGTTTCTAGACATAAAAAAATTAATTGTATTTATTTTGATATTAAAGGAAAAAAACAAAAAATAGAGGCAACAAATTTATTGGCCAGAATTATCCAACATGAAATCGATCATTTAGATGGAATTTTATTTATAGATAGAGCAATCGAAGATAAAAAAAATGAATAAAAAAATAAAAACAATTTTCATGGGAACGCCGGAGATAGCGGCTATCGGACTGCAATCACTTCTTGATAGTGATTTTTTTGATATTCAGGCAGTTGTAACTCAACAAGACAAAGTATCTGGTAGAAATATGCAAATTAATAAATCAGCAGTTAAAATTTTAGCTGAAAAAAATAATTTAAAAATTATCCAAAGTCATAAAACAGCGGAGCTTGCTGAAGAGCTAAAAAAAATAGATATTGATTTAATTATTGTAATAGCTTATGGAAAAATACTAACAGAGGAAATTTTAAATTTAGCAAAGTTTGCCTGTCTAAATGTCCATGCCTCCCTACTTCCCAAATATAGAGGTTCATCTTGTATTCAAGGAGCTATTTTAAACGGTGATTTAAAAAGCGGAATAACAATTATGAAAATGGACAAAGGCATGGATACTGGTGATATTATTAAAAAAGTAGAAATAGATTTAGATGAAAATGAAAATTCTTTTAGCTTATTGGAGAAAATAAAAAAATTAATAGAAATAAATCTAAGTTCTATAGTTTTACAATATTTAGAAAAAAAAATAATAGCCACTCCACAAAAACATGAAGAAGCTACTTATGTAAAACTAATAAAAAAAGAAGATGGGCTTTTAAATTTTAAAGAAGATAGTGCTGAGCTTATTGAAAGAAAGATTAGGGCTTATTATCCTTGGCCTGGATCTTTTTCTTACATAGAAAAAAATGACTTGCCAAAAACAAAAATTTTATTTAAGATATTAAAGTCTAATAAAAATTTTTTAGAAAATAAGGATTTACTAGCTGGCACACTTTTTTTAAGCGATGGAAAATTAGCTTTAAAATGCAAAGATAAAGCAATTATAATAGAGGAATTGCAAATAGAGGGAAAAAGGGCTAGTAATGCTGAGGAATTTTTAAGAGGAAATCCTTGGATTTTAGGAAAAATTTTAGAAGATAAATAACTAAGGCCTCTTCGTCTATCGGCTAGGACATCAGGTTCTCATCCTGAAAAGACGGGTTCGATTCCCGTAGAGGTCACAAAAAAACACGAATAAATCGTGTTTTTTTAATAGCTAATTTTATATTAGTTAATACAGATATTATCTAACCATATTATAGTATTTGCTGAAAACATTTTTGGCATAAAAATAAACTCAATTTCAAATGGTGCTTGCGTTGGCGGAGCTGGAATATTTTCAATTTTATATTCAGAAAACTGACTAGTGCTAACACCATTAAAAACCCTTGAAGACCAACCATTTACCCACTCAGAATTAGAAGTATCATAATACCAGTCTTGATCAGTTGTTCTGATCCATACCTCGGCAGCTTTATCAGGTGAATTAGCATCGGCCTTGGAAAAAAAAGAAAGATTAAAAGATTGATTAGAGCTTTCAAGTATATATCTCAATTCTAATGAATTACTTGCTGAGTTACTATTACCAAGCTTAAAAGATCTGCTTCCCTGATAAACATGTGTGGGATTTGTTTCTGATAACATAATATAATTTAATTGAGCCGAATAAGTATAATAAGAAACAGGAATAGAAATAATCTCTTCAAAAGAATTATTTAAAATTAAATTTGAACCAGCATCATTTAGTCTCAAAGAAATATTATCTACAAAAGAAGTATCATTTTGACTAACGATCATAAGTCTAGCACCACTACCATTACCAATTACGGCTGGTATTATAAATTCTTGATAAGAGCTTGACAAGCTAACTACTTGAAAATAGTTTGGGTCAAGTGGGTTTGGGGTATTTTCCCACTGTTGAGCAGCAAAACTCCAATAACCAGATCCATTAGAATTTTGATAATAAAACATTAAAGATCCAGAACCCTTGGCATAAAATCTGGCAACATAAGAAGATCCACTGTTTAAAGTTACTTCATCACTATTTATAAATGATACGTGATCATTGTCACCATTAAA
>CAZSRC010000032.1:0-7971 GCA_964609365.1 uncultured Gammaproteobacteria bacterium
TCTTGCCATATTTTTAATTTAATAAATAAATTGAATAAGCTAAATAAGTAGCAAAACTAACCCATAAAATATAGGGCCAAAGTAAAATAGAAGAAAATTTATTTTCCCTCCAAAGAAGTATAGCAATTGCTATTGTTGATAAATTTAAAATAATCATTTCTACAACTGACCAAAAAATTAAATTCCAAGAAAAAAAGAAAACACTCCAAAAGATATTTAAAATTCCATTTAAAATTAACGCTATAATAATAACATTAAAATATAACTCTTTTTTATCTCTATTATTTCTAAGGAATATTATTATAGAAATAGTTATTAGGGTAAATATAATTGCCCAAATTATACCAATAACTGAACCTGGTGGAGTAAAGGATGGTAAATTAAGATCATTATACCAAATCATACCTTCATCAGTTGCGGATCCACCTAAAAATGAAACAAAAAAAACAGAAATTATTGCTATCACATAATTAATTTTTCTTTTTATAAAATTATTTTTCATATTTTTATAATTAATTATAATATTAAATATTATATCATTTTTTTAAAATGATGTCATTATTTTTTTTAGCCCTTTTACGAGCAGAGTTAGCAAAGCGATGTGCCTCATCTCTAGCCTCTAACAAAACATTTTTAATGCTTAATACTTTTTTCTTAAAAACAATATCATCTTCTTGATTAAAAATAATTTCATCTCCAGAAAATTTTGAAATTGCTATAAAATTTTTTACTTTAAATTTTTTAAAAACTTCTTTGAGAAAATTAATTTGTGGCCTACCACCATCAATTAATATTAAATCTGGAAATAGCCACTCTGGGTGAGACAACCTTCTACTTAAAACCTCTGATAAAGCCCTTAAATCATCGGAAAAGAAGTCATTTTTTATTTTAAATAAACGATATTCATCTTTTTTAGCACGAGCTAGAGAATCAAAAACAACCATAGAACCATAAGCCTCTTTTCCTGAAAAATGCGAAATATCATATGCCTCTATTCTAGGAAAATAATTTTCTGATATAATAATATCTTTTTCCAATAAAGAAACATCCTGAAGATGTTGTAAAGATTTAGCCTGATGGGGGTTTTCTTTGCTTAATTTTTTTAATAATAACTCTTTTTTGCCTTTTAATAATAAGATTATATTTTTTATATTTTTTTGATAATCTTGCTTACTGATTAAAGACAAGCAAGATCCGGGACAGAGACCAATTTGATAATCAAAACAAGCCTTACCACTATTAGGTTTACAAGTTCCATAAGGAAATATTCTTCTAATAATTCTTAGGGCATTTTTTATCAGTGTAAATGATTGATAAGGACCAAAAATTTCATTATCTTTTTCAGAATACTTATCTAAATCCTTTGCCCTGACAATTAGTGGGTAAGAAAATTCTCTTTTATTTATAATAATATAAATAAAAGATCGATCATCGCGATCTTTAATATTATACTTAGGCCAATACTTTTTAATATATTGAGCCTCTAAAATAATTGCTTCGAGTAAGCTATTGCTTTCAATTATTTTTATTTTTTTAGAATTAGAAACCATTTCCCTTATCCTAGAATCAAGATTGGTTGAAAAATATTGTGATAATCTATTTTTTAAATTTGTCGCCCTGCCTACATATAAAACTACATTATTTGCATTTAACCAAAAATAAACACCGGGTCCATTAGGGGCTTTTTTAATTTTTTCTTTTAACCTATTCATAATAAAATTATTTTAAATAATCCCTTAAATATTTAGCAGTAATACTTTTATCATTTCTAATTAAATCTTCTGGTTCTCCGCTAGCTAATAAATATCCACCCTTATCACCTCCATCTGGGCCTAGGTCTATTAAATAATCCATTGATTTTAACATATGCATATTATGCTCAATAACTAAAACAGTATGCCCCTTTTCTACTAATTTATTTAGAACTTGAAGCAATAATTCAATATCCCGATAATGAAGCCCAGTTGTTGGCTCATCTAATAAATATAAAGTTTTCTGACCTAAAACATAGGTCAACTCCTTAGAAATCTTAATTCTCTGAGCTTCACCACCAGAAAGAGTTGTGGCACTTTGACCAAGTTTAATATAGCCAAGACCAACTGATTTTAAAATGTTCAACTTATCAGTGATATAATAATTTCCATCAAATAATTTTATAGCCTCTTCCACGCTTAAATTTAAAACATCGGAAATATTATGCCCCTTATACTCAATTTGTAATGTTTCTCGATTGAATCTTTTTCCCTGACAAACTTCACATTCTACTAAAACAGCTGGCAAAAAATGCATTTCAATTAGATTAAATCCTGCCCCCTGACAAGCTTCACAACGACCACCAGCCCTATTAAAGGAAAATCTGGATAAACTATAGGCCTTTTCTTTTGACTCTGGTAAAGAAGCAAAAAAATCTCTAATTGGCGTAAAAATTCCAGTATAGGTGGCCGGGTTAGATCTAGGAGTTCTACCAATTGGAGATTGATCAATTACTGCTACTTTATTTATATATTCAACTCCTTTTATCTCACTAAGATTAATTAATTTGTTTTTCCCCGGATTATTTTTTATCTGTGCAATATTTTTATACAGCACATCATACATTAATGAAGACTTACCACTTCCTGAAACACCGCAAAGACCAATCATTTTACCTAAAGGTATTTCAATATTTATATTCTTTAAATTATTAGCCCTAGCTCCTTTTATCTGTATAATACCTTTATTTTGTGACCTTCTTTTACTTGGAATAACTATCTTTTTTCTTCCACTAAGATAATCTAAAGTTAAAGATTTTTTATTTTTATCACTATTTTTGAGCAAGTCCTTAGTATTTCCTATAGCTACAACCTCTCCACCATAAAGACCAGCCTCTGGACCAATATCAACTAGATAATCAGAGTTAATAATAGTTTGCTCATCATGCTCTACTAAAATAACAGTATTACCTTTATCTCTTAATGATTTTAAGGTCTCTATTAGTTTAAAGGTGTCTCTTTCGTGTAAACCAATTGTAGGTTCATCTAAAATATATAAAGTTCTTGATAATTGTGAACCAATTTGTGAAGATAAGCGAATTCTTTGAGCTTCACCACCAGACAAGCTTTCTGCCTCCCTATTTAATGTTAAATATCCTAGTCCAACCTTATTTAAAAATTCTAAACGATCAATTATTTGTTGCATTACAGCAGAAACTATGTTTAATTGCCTATTATTTAAATTATTAAAAAGCTCCTCAAAAAAAGAACTAGCCCTTTCTAGCGATAATGCTGTTACCTCAGCTATATTTTTATTAGCAATTTTAACAGACAGTGCTTCTTCTCTGAGTCTATTCCCATTACATTTGGGACAGGACTCATTAGCATAAAAACCAATTTTTCCCAAACCTGAGCAAGAAGGACAAGCCCCATGAGGAGAATTAAAAGAAAATAATCTAGGCTCTAATTCCGGGAAGGCAAAACTATCATTAGGACAAGTCCAATTAGAAGATAATAAAAATTCATCTTTTTCATCAATAGATATAAAAACCAAACCCTTGCTATAAGCGATTGCATTTTCAATAGCTTCAAATAATCTTGAGTCATCGCCCAGAAGAACTTTGTCAATAATTATATCAATATCATGTTGTTTTTTAGGGTTTAATTTAATTTGATCACGCAACGAATAAATTTTTCCATCAATTCTAGCCTCCGAATAACCAAGTGATAAATAATCATATAATAATTGATAATACTCTCCCTTGCGACCCCTGACCACAGGAGAAATTATACTTAAATATTTGGCTTTTGCCAGCTTAGCTCGAGAAATTGAAATATCAACCATTTCCTCTAGACTTAATTTTTGAATCTTGTGATCACATTTTGGACAAAAAACCTCTCCAATACGAGCATATAAAACTCTTAGATAATCATAAACATCGGTTAGGGTGCCGACAGTTGAGCGAGGATTATGTGACAAAGCTTTTTGATCAATAGATATTGCTGGGGCTAAACCAATAATTTCATCCACCTCGGCTGCCTTTTTTTGCCCAATAAATTGTCTCATATAAGGAGACAAGGACTCCACATAACGACGTTGTCCCTCTGCAAAAATAGTATCAAAAGCTAAGGATGATTTACCAGAACCAGAAACACCTGTTATAACTGTTAATTTATTGTGAGGTATCTCTAGATTAATATTTTTCAAATTATGCATTCTAGCCCCTCTAATAATAATATTATTATTCATATTGTATAATATAAAAATACGCCAGAATTTACTTCTGGAGTTTAAGATAATTTTAAGTTAAATTAATATTATCATTAAATAAAGATAAAATCAATTCTTTAATTATAATTTAAATATAATTAAAAACTTGACCTCATATTTTTTTTGCTTTATAATAAAAACTATATCAATGCCTATTGATTAAATTTTTAAATTAATTTTATTTTTTATGGATAAAAAAAATAAAAAATTAAAATGTTGTCAAAAAAAAGAAATAGATAAAAAATTATTTGAACTAACAGAATTTCTAAAAATAATATCTGATGAAAATCGCTTGAGAATTTTATGTATTATAAAAACTGGACCAAAATGTGTTTGTGATATTTGGGAAAATCTAGAATTAAGTCAAAATTTAGTCTCACATCATTTAAAAACATTAAAAGATTTAGGATTGGTAAAATCAAAAAAACAAGGGTTAAAGATATTTTATTCTATTAATTTAAAAAATATTGATAAATATTTATATTCATTAAATATATTTTTAAAAAAATATGAAAATTAAAATTTTAGGTACTGGCTGTCCTAATTGCCAAAAACTACAAAAAAATACCGAAGAAGCTATTTCCGGCTTGGGTATAAAAGATTTTATAATAGAAAAGGTCCAAGAAATTGATAAAATTATTGAACTTGGGGTTATATCAACTCCCGCCCTAATTATAAATGATAAAATTAAATCATCAGGTAGATCAGTAGATATTGAGGAAATAAAAAAATGGTTAAAAGAAATCAATTAAATGAAAAAATAATTTAATTTTATGGAAAAAAAAGATATTAAAAATGTATTCTATGTTATATTTATTTTTTTAATTTTTTATTTTTTACCAACCAAATCTAATTGGTTTTATCCATCAATAATATCAGGATTAAATCTTTTAAGAGAATATGCCAGAGAACATGTCTTAACATGCTTAATTCCAGCACTTTTTATTGCTGGCGCTATTATAGTTTTCGTAAAAAAAGAAGCTGTTCTAAAATATCTAGGACAAAATGTAAAAAAAAGAGTTTCATATCTAGTGGCGTCTGTTTCTGGAGCAATTTTAGCAGTTTGCTCCTGCACAATACTTCCACTATTTGCAGGAATCAGAAAAAGAGGCGCAGGACTAGGTCCAGCAATAAGTTTTCTTTTTTCTGGTCCAGCAATTAATATTGCTGCTATTTTTTTAACTATTTCGGTTTTAGGAATAAATATTGGCATAGCTAGAATAATTTCATCAATAATTTTGGCAATAATTCTTGGATTAAGCATGAACTTTTTATTTAAAGAAAAAATTGAAAAAGGAAATATTTTTTTAGAAGAAGAAAAAGCAGAAAAAATAAAAAAACAAAATATTATTATATTTTTTATCATGCTATTAGGGATTCTAATAGTTAATGGATTAGGTATTAATCAAGGTTTTAAATATTTAATAATCGCCTTTTTAATAATTGTGATAAGTTATATATCATTGTTTGAATTTAAAAAAGAAGTTAACAAAAACTGGTTAAAAGAAACATGGTCTTTTTCAAAAATTATCTTACCACTTCTTTTTATTGGTGTTTTTATTGCCGGATTTATATCACCATTATTGCCCCAAGAATTAATAAGTAGTTTAGTGGGTTCAAATTCTATTTCTGCTAATTTAATAGCCTCTGTTTTTGGTGCTTTTATGTATTTTTCAACATTAACCGAAGTTCCAATATTAAAAGAATTAATATCAAAAGGAATGTCCCCTGGCCCAGCTTTAGCACTTCTTTTAGCTGGGCCATCCTTAAGCTTGCCCAATATGTTGGTTATTAGAAAAGTTTTAGGAAATAAAAAAACAATTGTTTATATATTGCTAGTAATATTTTATTCTGGTTTAGCTGGATTTTTATTTGGTTTTATAATTTAATTAATAAAAAATGAAAAAGATATTAATAAGTATAGCTATTATTTTCTCCATAATAATATTATCTGCTTGCTCTAAAGAAAATGAACAAATTATAGAAAAATCCCTAAAAAATGCTGATAAAATTGAAATTATTAATTTTCATGCTACCTATCAATGCTATTCATGTGTTTACATAGGAAATATAATGTTTAAAATAATAGAAAAAAACTTTAAAGAAGAATATCAAAATGGAAAAATTATTTTAAAAAAAATAGATGTTGATAAATCAGAAAATAAAGATATAGTTAATAAATATGAAGCGAGAGGGTCATCTTTATTTTTTAATTTTATAACAAATGATATTGAAAAAATCGAAGAGGATACAAATATTTGGAGATTAGTAGGAAATGACCAAGCTTTTGAAAATTATATTATAAAAAAGATAAGAGATAATTTAAAATAATATGATTGAAATAATTAATTCACTTATAAGTAATAATAATACTCCAATAGTAGCATCTTTTCTATTAGGTATTTTAATGGCTATTAGTCCCTGTCCCCTAGCTAGCAATATTGCTGCAATAGCTTATATCTCCAAGCGAGCCAATAATATTAGAGTAGTCTTATTGGATGGTATTTTTTACACTCTTGGTAGGTTATTTAGCTACACCCTGGTAGCAAGTCTGATATATTTTGGCTTATCTGGTTTTAAAATTGCTAAATTTTTACAAACATGGGGTGATAAAATTATTGGCCCAATCTTATTAATTATTGGATTTAGCATGTTAGGGTTAATAAAAATAAATATAAGAATTATAAAATCAAATTATTTTGAAGGTCTTAAAGAAAAATTAGCAAAAAGTGGCTATCTAGGATCTTTTTTATTAGGAATAATTCTAGCTCTAGCATTCTGTCCCTATAGTGGTGTGCTATTTTTTGCGATATTAATACCAATGATTCTTAGTTTAAAAGAAGGTCTTTTATTAGCACCAATTTTTGCCATTGGAACGGGATTACCGGTAATACTTTTCTCATTTATTATTGCTTTTAGTTTCCAGAAATTAGGAAAATATTTTAATGCCATCAAAAAAATAGAAAAGATTATCAGATATTCAACGGCATTTATTTTTATAATAATTGGTATTTATTATACTTATTTTTTATTTAAATATTTAATTAATTTATAAAAATTATGCCACATTCAACATTCTGTAAAACCCTGAAAGGCTTAAAAAAAGAAAATAATATAAAAATTATAAAAAAAATAATAAAAGAAAATTATGAAAAAAATATTTTTTAAAAAAATACTAATATTTGTTTTTTTATTTCTATTTACTTTTAGTTTTTCAACAAACAAAGTAGATGCGCAAGACAAAGAAATAAAAACAGATAAAGCAATTAAAATAACACTTTTTAGTAGTCCAGCTTGCCCTCATTGTTTAGCGGAAAAACAATTTTTAAAAGAATTAAAAAAAGATTATCCTGGTATAATAATAGAGGAATATGAGTTTTCAAAGAATATTGATCTAGCTAATAAATTTTATCGGGAGTATCAAGTTCCTAAAAATCAACAAGGATTAATTCCGGCCAGCTTTATTAATGATACTTTTTTTATTGGCTTTAGTGATGGAATTAAAAAAGATATTGAAAATAAAATAGCTGGAATAGAAAGTGTTAAAAGCAATAAAAATATCAAACTTCCATTTATTGGAGAGATTGATGTTTACAAATATTCTTTACCGACATTAGCTATTGTGCTTGGAATAGTTGATGGTTTTAATGTTTGTTCTCTTGGAGCATTAATTATTATACTCGGACTAGTTATGGTTTTGAGATCAAGAAAGAGAATTTTATTTTTAGG
>CAZSRC010000033.1:0-7924 GCA_964609365.1 uncultured Gammaproteobacteria bacterium
TATTATGCGACCTTGCCAAGGTCGAGAGACGGGTTCGATTCCCGTTACCCGCTCATCTTAATATCTTATAAAATAATTTTTAAAAAATGAGAAGAAAGTTTCGCTTTCCCAAGAATGATAAAAAAACTTTAGAAAAAGACTTTAAGGCCAATGAAAAAATTAAGGCTGATAAAGTTTTTTTGATTGACGAAAATGGTGAAAAAATAGGTATTGTTAGTTTTGAAAAGGCGCTATCTATGGCTCAAGATGCTCAACTTGATTTAGTTGAGGTTAATCCTAAGGCTGATTGCCCAGTTGTTAAAATAATAGATCTTGGCCAATTCAAATATGAGCAAGATAAAAAAAGTCATAAACAAAAAGTTTTACAAAAAAAAGTTGAAATAAAAAATATTAAACTTTCTTTTAGAATAAGTAAACATGATTTAGATATTAGGGCTGATCAAGCTTTGAAATTTTTAGCCAAAGGTAATAAAACAAAAATCGATTTAATGTTAAGGGGTAGGGAAAAGCAGCATTTTGATAGAGCTAGAGAAATAGTTTTGGATTTTGTTGCCGGTTTGAAAAATAATCCAGAAATTAAAGCCGAGGAAGAGTCACCCTTGACAAAACAGCCAGGAGGATTTAGTATTATATTAGTTAATAAAAAATAATTTTGCTATAATCAGGTTTTTTAATGGCCTGTTTTTTTAGCTTTAATGTTAATATGCCAAAAATCAAGACACACAAAGCTACTAGTAAAAGATTTACTAAAACAGCTAAAGATAAAGTAAAACATCGAAAAGGTGGGCAAGGACATTTTAATTCTAGAGAATCTGGAAATACTACCAGAAAAAAAAGAAGAGACATGGATCTTAGCAGTACTTTAGTTAAAACAGTTAAAAGATTAACACCTTACAATTAATTATTAATTCTTTTCAAAATAAAAATAAATTATTTTTTTATTTTGATTAATATAGATTATGCCAAGAGTTAAAAGAGGCACTACTCATCTAAAGAGAAGAAAAAAACTTTTACAACAAGTAAAGGGTTATAAATGGGGCCGAAAAAAACTTATTAAATTAGCAAAAACTGCTCAAACTAAAGCTGGAGCTCATGCTTTTAGAGATAGAAGAAAAAAGAAAAGAGTTAACAGATCTTTGTGGCAAATTAAGATCGGAGCTTTTGTTAGAGAAAAAGGTCTTTCTTATTCTAGATTTATTGATTCTTTGAAAAAAAGCGAAGTTGAGTTAGATAGAAAAATTTTAGCAGATTTAGCTGTTAATAATAAAAAGATTTTAAGTAAAATCGTAGAAGAAGTTAGTTTGAAAAAATAATATTTAGACCTTAGTATAAAAAATTATGAAAGAAATTAAAATAATTCAAATTGTAATATCAATTCTTCTTATTGTAGTTATTTTGTTACAAAATAGAGGCGCTGCTCTAGGTGGTGTTTTTGGTGGTAGTAGTTCAGTATTTCTTACTAAAAGAGGAATAGAAAAAAAACTTTTTGCTCTAACAATAATATTAGCCATTTTATTTTTTGCTGTTTCCTTAGGCTCAATTATATTACATAAATAAAAGTTAATTTTTATTTAATTTAACTGTGAATTTAAACGAAAATAAAAAAAGTGAAAGTTATAAAAAAAGAGGAAAAGAAATTTTTTCTTCATTTTTTTCTTTTTTTAAGAAAGAGAAAAAAATAAAAACCGATAATGATTTGGATAAAAGATTAATATATTCACTTTCTCCTAAAAAAATTCCAAACATCAAGCAAATAAAACATATTAAAAAAGTTCTTAGCTATAAAGAAAAATTAATATTAAATATTTCCTTTGTTTTAATTTTTATTATTCTTATTTTTTTCTCTGTTAATTTTTATAAAAAAAATCTAAAAATTTACCCAAATTTTGGTGGAGAATATACAGAGGGTTTAATAGGTTCACCTAAAAATATAAATCCTTTATATGATTCAGCAAGAGATGTTGATAGCGATATTTCTCGTCTAGTTTTTTCCTCCTTGTTTAAAAAGGGGCCCAAAGCTGAAATTATTAATGACTTGGTTGATTCTTATAATGTTAGTGAAAATGGCTTAGAGTATGAAATTAAGATAAAAGAGAATGTTAAGTGGCATCACGGCGAGTTTTTAACAAGTGATGATGTTATTTTTACTTTTGAGACTATTAAAAATCCAGAATATGGATCACCTTTAAGACCTATTTTCTCTACTGTTAATATTAATAAAATTGATAATCTTTCTTTTAAATTTATATTAATTGAACCTTACTCAGCTTTTTTAGAATTATTAACCTTTAGTATTTTACCTCAAAATCTTTGGATTAATATTTCTCCACAAAATGCTTTTTTACATGAATTAAATATTAAGCCAATTGGCTCTGGTCCTTATAAATTCAAATCTCTTACTAAAAATAAATCTGGCGATATTAAAGATTTTGTTTTAGTTCCCAATAATGATTACTATGATCAGGTTCCTTATATAGCTAAAATTACTTTAAAATTTTACAATAATTATAATGAACTAGTAGCTGCTTTGAATAATAATCAAGTCGATGGAATTAGTTATTTGCCCTATGGGTTAAGATCAGATTTAATTTCTCAAAATTCATTAAATTTTAATAAATTGAATTTACCGCAAATAACTTCTATTTTTTTAAGTAAAAAAAATAATAGTATTTTAGAAAAAAAAGAATTGCGCCAAATTTTAGCCAGTCTTATAGATAAAAATAGAATCTGTGATGAAATATTTTCTGGTAATGCTAGTGTTTCAAACGGACCCGTTTTACCAAGTAGTTCATCTTTTAACGAAGAATTAGAAAGTCCAAAATATAGTTTTGAAGATTCTATAAAATACTTGGATGAGGCTGCCTGGAATTTGTTGCAAATTAATGAAAATGAATTTTCTTTAGTTAATGAAATTATTTCCTTAGAGGGAAAGAGAAAGGAAATGGAAAAATCTGTATCTAGCGAATCTGATTCCCTAGAAGCTGAGCTCCCTGAAAGCTATTCTAGCCTTTCTTCCGAGTTGGAGACCAAGTTGCTCGAATTAAAAAATATTGAGAACTGGGAGGTTAAAAAAAATATATTAGAAAAATTTTCTTCTATTTCAAAAGAGGATTTGCTTGGCTCTTGGAGATTTAAAAAGTCCTCAGATAAAAGCAGAGCTTATGATTATTTGACTATCAATTTAACAACAGTTGATTTGATAGATAATATGTCTGTTGCTTCTTTTATAAAATCTTCCTGGGATAAGGCTGGTATAAAAACTTTTATAAAAACTATTAGCCCTAATCAGGTACAATCAGAGATTATAAAAGATAGAAATTTTGAAGCACTTTTATTAAGTCAGGTTGTTGGAGGGGATCAAGATAATTATGCTTTTTGGCATTCATCTCAAATAACCGAAAATGGTTTAAATATTTCAGAATATAAAAACAAAGAGGTTGATAAGTTACTGGAAGATGCCAGAATTTCATTAAATCCTGAAGAAAAAATTGAAAAATATAAAAAATTTCAAGAAGTTTTAAATAATGATTTTCCTGTTATTTTTCTTTATTACCCTACTTATACTTATATTCAAAATAAAAAGATAAAGGGTTTTGATTTCCAAAATATTTTAAACCCAGCAGATAGATTTAACAATATCTCAAATTGGTATATTAAAGTTAACAGAAAATTAGAGCTATAATCTCATTTTTAAAAACATTTCTTCAATATTAAAATTAAAATTTAATCTTGTTCTATGGTTCTTTGTATCCTTAGAACTATTTATTATTTATGATAAGTAAATACAAATCTTATTCAGCATCTAGTACTAATAATGGTATTTCTGCGAATAAAAATTCTAGTAGTCAATCTGTCCATGTTCCAAAAAACAGGATTAATAATGCTACTTATGTTAAAAAAAATAATTTTAGAGATAATAAAAATATTATTTCTGAAAAAAAAGTTTTAGACCTTTCCGGTAAGTTAAGGGTTATTGTTTTAGGTGGCCTAGAAGAAGTCGGTCGAAATATGACTCTAATTGAATATGAAAATGAAATTATTATAATTGATATGGGTCTTCAATTTCCAGAAGAAAACATGCCAGGTATTGATTATATTATCCCAAATGTCTCTTATTTAGAGGATAAGCAAGATAGAGTCAAGGCGGTTTTTATAACTCATGGTCACTTTGATCATATCGGTGGAATCCCTCATATTATGGGAAATATCGGCAATCCTCCAATGTTTATGGGTAAAATGACAGCCGGTCTAGTTAAAAAAAGGATAGCTGAATTTAAAAAAGCACCAGTTTTAAAAATAAAAGAAATAACTGAAAAGGACAGGGTTAAGGTTTCTGATAAGATTCAAGTTGAATTTTTAAGAGTTAATCATTCCATTCCTGATTGTTTTGCTATTATAGTTAACACTCCGTTAGGAAAGGTTATTCATACTGGAGATTTTAAAATAGATTTTTCTCCTGTTAATGATAAGCCAGCTGACTTGAATCGTATTGCGCAATTAGGTGCAGATAATGTTTTGTTATTAATGTCCGACTCTACTGACGCAACTCATCCTGGTTATCAAATTTCTGAATCAGCTATTGGTGATGAAATGGGTAAAATATTTGATAAGGTTTCAGGAAGGATTATTATTGGAACTTTCGCTTCTCAACTTAGTCGTGTGCAAAAGATTTTTGATTTAGCTAAGAGATACGGAAGAAGAGTTTCTCTACAAGGAAGAAGTATGAATGATAATGTAGAGGTTGCTCATCAAATTGGTTATTTAAATTTTGATCCTAGAATTATAGTAGAAGATAAGGACCTCAATAAATTAAGAGATGATAAGGTCATTATAATAGGAACTGGAGCTCAGGGAGAAAGCAATGCTTTTCTATCAAGGGTTGTTAATGGGGAGCATCGAAGTGTTCACTTAAAACAGGGGGATACTGTTATTTTCTCTTCTTCTGTTATTCCTGGAAACGAAAGAAGTATTCAAAATTTAATGGATATGGTTGTTAGACAAGGGGCTAAAGTTATTCATTATAAAATGATGGATATTCATGCTGGTGGACACGCTAAGCAAGAGGATTTAAAATTAATGATGAGATTAGTTCGTCCTCAATATTTTATGCCAATTGAGGCAAATCATTATATGTTACAGGCCCATGCTGAGCTAGCTGAGCAAATTGGTATTCCTCGTGAAAATATTTTTGTTGCTGATAATGGCCAAGTTGTTGAATTTAAAAAAGGAAATAAAAAAATAGCTGATAAAGAATTTCAAGTTCTTGGTCAACTTACAAAAGAAAAAGTTTCTAGTGATTATGTAATGGTTGATGGTTTGGGCGTTGGTGATGTTTCCGCTATAGTTTTGAGAGATCGTCGTGTTATGTCTGAAGATGGTATGATTGTTGTTATTGTAACAATTGATTCTAAAAGTGGTAGCTTAATTGGCAGTCCTGATTTAATTTCCCGAGGATTTATTTATATGAAAGAAAATAGAGATTTAATTGAAAAAACAAGAGCCAAGGTTAGATTGATTGTTAAAGATAAAAATCCAGGCACTCCATCCGATGATGATTATGTAAAAAATAAAATTAGAAATGAAGTAGGTCAACTTTTGTTTAAAGCAACAAAAAGAAGACCAATGGTTTTGCCAGTGGTTATAAAAGTGTAATGTTAAATTTTTCAAATAATAAAAAAGCCTTTACATTATTGGAAATTTTATTAGCAATTACTGCTTTGGTTATTTTAGTTACCATTGTAATTATTGCTATTAACCCTAAAAAACAAATTAATGATACTAGGAACGCTAAAAGGCTTTTACATCTTAAATCAATAAAAAATGCAATTGAGCAATATTCAATTGATAATAGTGCTGTGTTACCATTTTTACCAGAAAATCAATTAATGATGATTGGTAGCTCTTCTAATTGTTCTGTTTTTATAGAAAGTATTTCAGCAACAAGTAGTAATATCTGTATAAACTTGGAAAGTTATTTAAGTCCTGACTATTTAAGCGCTATTCCATTTGATCCTTATTTTGGCTCTCCTGAAAAAACTTATTATTTTATTGAGCTTAACAACTCTGGTCGTTTTGAAATTTATTCTTATTTTTTAGAATCTAAAAGCACTCCCAGTATAGAAGTTGAGCAATTTATCTGTGGATCAAGTTTGGTTTCAGATATTGAGGGAAATCAATATCAAACAATTCAAATAGGTTCGCAGTGCTGGTTTAAAGAAAATCTTAAAACAACAAAACTAAACAATAATCAGAATATTGTTAATATAGAGGCAAATGAATTATGGAGTACTACTACTCCAGCATATTCATGTTTCAGTAATATTTCTGAAAACTGCGAAAATCTAGGAGCTCTGTATAATTTTTATGCTGCAGAAACTCAAATGTTATGTCCAGAAGGTTGGAGGGTTCCGAGTCATCAAGACTTTACAACACTAGAGTTAAGCGTTTGTGAATCAAGTACTTGTGAAACAGACTTTCCTTACACATCTCCAGTCTCTGGAGTAAGAGGAACTAACGAAGGTAGTAAATTATCAGGAGGAACTAGATGGGCTAGTGGTGTTTTAAAAAGTGATCCAGCTTTTGGTTTAAGTTTATTTGACGCTATTCCATCTGGATATAGAGTTGAAGATGGAACTTTTTTTAGTCTTAATAATTATACTCATTTTTGGACTACTACAACATCTGACACTAGAGCTTGGTATAGAAGAATTAGATCTTCTTATGCTGGTATTAGTCGCCATCTAGGATTCAAAGAAAGAGGTTTTTCAATTCGTTGTTTGAAGGATAACTTTTAGTTAGTTTTATTTTTCTCTACTTTTTGTATTAAATAAGCCACTATAAAGCCAAGTAGGAAAAATAAAATAAAGAAAAATATTTTTTCAGTTGTTTCTGGAAAAATATTTTTTTGTTTTATAGCTATTTCTTGATTATTAATAATTATGCTTTCGATAGTTTTTTTAAAGGGCCAAATTTTATTAAGTGAGCCCAACATAAAACCGATTAAAATAGCCAGACTGATTTTGTAATAATTTTTTATTACATAGTCTAAAATTTTAACAAATGATAATAAGCCAAATATACAACCAATTAAAAATATTATTATAGTAATAAAATTATTTAAAATAAAGGGGTTTTTTAGAGCCGATATCATAAACTCATATTTTCCCAAAAGCATTAAAATAAAAGCCCCACTTATTCCTGGTAATATCATTGCACAAATTGCAATTGATCCACTTAAAAATATGAAAAAATAATTTTCTGGGCTTTGTGCTGGGCTAAGCGTGCTAATTATCCAGGCTAAGATGAACCCTATAAAAACATAAAAGTAATATTTATTTTTTAGACCTTCTCTTTTTGCTAGTAAAACCGCAGATAATAAAATTAGGCCAAAAAAGAAGCTGTATAGAAATTCTGGGTACTTCTTTAGGGTAAAATCAATTATTCTAGCTAGGCTAACAATTGCTGTTATAATTCCAGAGAATAAAATAAATAAAAATTTCCAATCTATTTCTGAAAAAGCTTCTTTTATTTTTAATTGAATAATTTTTTTAAAAAAATCAAAATTAATTAATTTTAGTTCATTAATTATTTTTGTATATATTTTTAATATTAAGGCCATTGTTCCTCCTGATATTCCTGGTATTATATCAACCGAGCCCATCGCTAGACCCTTTAAAAAGGTTAAAAAATTTTCTTTTATT
Source organism: uncultured Gammaproteobacteria bacterium (assembly GCA_964609365.1). Lineage (GTDB taxonomy): Bacteria > Patescibacteriota > Patescibacteriia > Patescibacteriales > UBA12465. Next base: position 7,701 of record CAZSRC010000033.1, read on the forward strand.
TGTTTTTTCATAATAATATTATAATGTTTATTTTTTTTTATGTCTAATTTTTATTTTTTAAAAATTTGTGGTAAAATTTTCTATAGTAAATATTAAATGAGATAATTCAATGAAAATAAAAAAAGCCTTTACTTTAATTGAGCTCTTAGTAGTAATAGCCATAATAGGCATACTAGCAACACTAGCAGTAGTAGCCCTCCAACAAGCCAGAAAAAACGCTAGAG
>CAZSRC010000034.1:0-7735 GCA_964609365.1 uncultured Gammaproteobacteria bacterium
TTGGTTAATTATTTAACCAGGGAGACAGCAAAGATTAAAGATAAGGTGCCTAAACTACTAGCTAATATTCTAGGCCTAAAGATTATTAGTAGTTTTATTATTTTATTAGTAGTTTTTTTATTTATTAATATTTTTGGTGGTCATGATACATTAACTAGGCAACTTATATATATTTCTTCAATATGTATGATTTTGGACTCTTTTACTTTGACTTTTTTCGGATCAGCACGTGGTTTTCATAATTTAAAATATGAAAGTATTTCGTCGGTTATTTTTCAGTTAATAGTTTTAGGTTTTGGTTGGTTATTTTTATTTTTAGGTTTTGATTTGAGAGTTATCATGTTGTCCTTAGTTTTTGCTAGCTTCTTTAATTTTATTTATTCCTTCTTAATTTTAAAATTTAAAATAAAAATACCATTATTTATAGCTTTTGATTTTTATTTTATAAAAAAAATATTAATACTTAGTCTACCATTTGCCTTATATGGAATATTTCAAAGACTTTATACATATTTAGACTCAGTTCTTCTTTCTTTTTTTTCAGGAGATTATTATGTTGGTATATATCAAATTTCATTTAAAATAATTTTTGCTTTGCAGTTTTTACCAATGGCCTTCATTGCCTCACTTTATCCAGCAATGAGCTATTATTGGTTAAATAATAAGGTTCAACTAAATATTGCCTTTAGAAGATCTTTGGACTATTTATTATTGATTTCCATGCCAATTTCAGTTGCAATATTTTTACTAGCCGATAAAATAATTTTAATATTTAAAGATGGCTATACTGAGTCCACTTGGCCACTTAAAATATCCATCCTATCGTTAATATTTATTTTTATTAATTTTCCAATAGGTTCCTTACTTAATGCATGTGATAGGCAGTCTAAAAATACAAAAAATATGTTTTTAGTATTAATTTTCGCCATTATTTTAAACTTAATATTAATTCCAAATTTTCAGGCTATTGGAGCCTCCATTGTTGTTCTTCTTAGTAATTTTTTAATGTTTATTTTGGGTATTTTTGAGTGTAGAAAAATAATTGAGTATAGATTTAAAGATAATTTTTTTAGTTTTTTAAAAATTCTTAGTTCATCTTTATTGATGGGGATTCTTATTCTATTACTCTCTAATTTTATTAATATATTTTTGCTTTGTTTTATAGCGATGATTTTTTATTTTATTGTTTTATATATTTTTGGTGCTTTTAAAAAGGCTGATTTAGTTTATATATTTAATTCATTTAAAAAATCTAATTAACTATGAAATTTCTACTAGTAACATTAGAATATTTTCCTTTTAAGGGTGGGGTTGCTAATTATTATACTAACTTGGTTCATTATTGGCCAAAGTCTAGTCAGATTTTTGTTTTACATAATAACAAAAATAATCTTTTGTTTTCTATCCCTCTTTTTTCATGGTTAAAATCTATATTTAAATTTTATCATTTTATAAAAAAAAATAAAATAAATCATGTAATTGTTGGACATATTTTACCACTAGGTATCCCAGTTTTTTTATTAAGCTTTTTCCTGAATATAAAGTATACAGTGATTCTTCATGGTATGGACTTTTCTTTTTCTATTAGAACCAGGAGGAAGTCTTGGATTAGTAAAAAAATATTAAATAGGGCCAGTTCTATTATTTGCGCTAATTCTTATGTGGCTTCCTTGTGCTCCGAGTCTTTAAATGAAAAAAATAAAATTTCTGTATTTAATCCCGGGGTTGAAGATTTTTCATCCATAGATCAAGTTTTTATAGACAAGATTAAAAATGATTACAAATTAAATAATAAAAAAGTATTATTTAGCTTGGGCAGGCTAGTTAAGAGAAAGGGTTTTGATATGTTAATAAAATCTTTAAAAATTATTTTAGAAAAAAATAAAATTAATAATATTATATATTTCATTGCCGGTGATGGTCCAGATAGAGAATATCTTAAAAAATTAGCCGAAGATGAGGTAGGTTCTGATTATTATAAATATATTGTTTTTTTGGGGCCCATAAGCGAGTCTCAAAAATGGTCATTATTTTCTTTGTGTGATATATTTACTATGCCATCTAGGGATATAGATGGTGATTTTGAGGGTTTTGGTATAGTTTATCTCGAGGCTAATTTAGTAAAGAGGGCTGTTATAGCTGGTAAAAGTGGTGGTGTTGGTGATGCTGTTTTACATAATTACAATGGCTTACTAGTAAACCCCCTAGATGAAAATGAAATATCAAAATCAATTTTAAGCCTTCTAGATGATGAAAGTCTAAGAATAAAGCTTGGGGAGCAGGGAAGAGAAAGAGCTCTAAATGATTTTAACTGGAAAAATCAGGTTGAAAAAATTTATTCCTTTTTATTACAAAAATAATATTAAAATAAAAAATGATCTCAATAATTATCCCAGTTTTCAATGGGGAAAAAACTTTAATTGATACTATAAAAAGCATTGAAAAACAAACTTTTCAAAATTTTGAAGTTATTATAGTTAATGATGGTTCAACTGATAAAACTGCATTAGTTTTTGAAAAGTTTGCTATTAAAAATAAATTAATTAATGATTATTATTTTATAAATCAAAGTAATAAAGGTGCTCCAGCTGCCAGAAATAGAGGTTTTAAAGAATCTAGAGGATCTTATTTATTTTTTTGTGATGATGATGCTGTTTTAAGACCAGATGCGCTAGAGGTGATGTTGAGAGAGTTAAGTAACAATCCTAGCGCGGCCTATGTTTATCCTTCATTTTATTGGGGTAGAAGGTTATTTAAGTTATGGCCCTTTAGCGTAGAAAGATTAAAAAAAATGCCATATATCCATACTATGGCATTAATTAAGAGAGAGCGTTTTCCTGATACTGGTTGGGACGAGAGTATTAAGAAATTTCAAGACTGGGATCTGTGGTTAACCATGATGGAAAATGGACAATATGGTTTTTTTATAGACGAACCTTTATTTAAAATAAAAACTGGTGGAGGAATTAGTTCTTGGTTGCCATCTTTTTCTTATAAATATTTACCATTTTTAAAAACTGTAAAAAAATATAACAAAGCAATGGCAATTATAAAAGAAAAACATAAACTATTATGATTAATTTTATTTTAGAAAAAAAGAAATATATATTTTTAATTTTTTTAGCACTTATTTTTTTTGATGCCCTGTCTTTTATTTCTTATTTTTATCCAATTATAAATACTTTAGTTTTTGTTTTTTTATTAGTTGTATTTTTATTTTTATCTATATATAGATTCAAATATTCTATTTATTTTGTTTTTGCCGAATTATTCTCCAATTCAATGGGATATGTTTTTTATTTAGAGAATTCTAGTTTTAAAATATCTTTAAGAATAGCGCTCTGGCTAATAATTATTTCCGTTTCTTTGGCAAAAATTTTATTTGAGTTTTTCAAAAATAAAAAAACTTTTTTAGACAGATATTCAAAAATGCCATTATTGAAGAATTTTTTAATATTATTTTTATTTATAGCCTTTTCTTTGGTGTTTGGAATTTTTAAAAATGGTTTTAGTGATGCATTTTTTGATTTTAATGCCTGGCTATATTTTGCCCTAATTATTCCTTTTTATTATATTATCTCTTCTTTTAATGGCGATAATAATAAGAAAGAGCGATTTAAACTAGGTTTAGTTTGCGTTTTTTTATCATCTGTTTTGTTTTTAATTTTTAAATCACTCTTATTTCTTTTTTTATTTTCTCATAATTTGCAATTTATTATATCTGATATTTATTATTGGACAAGATTACATTATTTGGGTGAGATAACTGCCATGAGTGGTGGATTTTATAGAATTTTTTTACAATCTCAGATTTTTATTTTATTAGCCTTTATTATTTCTATTAGTTTTTGGACCTCAGTTAAATATAAAAAAAATAAAATATATTTATTTATATTTTTGTCATTTTTATCATCAACCCTGATTCTAAGTTTTTCTCGTAGCTTTTGGTTGGCTGGTTTTTGTGTTTTGGCAATATTATTTTTATTTTTATGGGTTAATTTTACCTTTAAAAAAATGGCCCAAGCATTACTAATCGCTATTACTAGTTTTGTGGTTGGATTTTTAATTGTTTTATCTATTGTTAATTTTCCTTGGCCAAAATCATCTGTAAGTTTTAATTTAGATTCAATTTCAGAAAGAGCTAATATTAGTTCTGGTGAATCAGCTATATCTTCTCGTTGGGCTTTATTAGAAGTTATGAAGGGCGATATTTATACTAATATTTTATTAGGCAGAGGTTTTGGTGCTAGACTTGAATATAAATCTAGTGATCCGCGCGTCCTAGAGAGAAGTGCTGATGGGATTTATTCTACCTATGCATTTGAATGGGGTTGGTTTGATATTTGTTTGAAATTAGGATTATTTGGATTAGCATCTTATCTCTTACTTTTGTTTATTATTATTAAAAATTTATTCCAATCTTTCACCAGCAGTGGTAATTTCATTTATTTATCGTTAATTTTATCTTTATTTGCCTTAATAATAGTTAATTTTTTTACTCCTTACCTAAATCATCCACTGGGAATTGGTTTTTTAATCTTAATTGTTTTATTTTTTTCTGATAATAAGGTATGTTTAAAATAATTGCCATTATTTCAATGTTACTTGATCATATTGGTTTTGTTTTCTTTCCTGAGCATATTATTTTTAGAGTTATTGGTAGAATAGCATTTCCAATTTTTGCTTTTGGTATTTCATACGGCTACCTTAAAAGTAAAAATATTTTTAATTACGGAAAAAGAATTTTTTTATTGGCTATAATCTCTCAGCCAATATTTTTTTTAGTTTTTAATTCTAATTATTTAAATATTTGCTTCACTTTATTATTCGGATTAATTTCTATTTATATATATGATAAACAAAAAAATAATTTAATTAAATTTTCTTTAATATCGGCCTTGTTAATATTTTCTGAATTTTTTTATTTTGAATATGGTGCTTATGGAATATTGATGATTCTTTTTTTCTTTATTTTTAGAGATAGGTTGTTTTTATTAGTATCACAGTCGGCTTTAATTTTGTTTTTTACTCTAATCAACCCAGCTAAAATTATTAATATATTTGCTATTATTGTTATATTTTTTATTTATTTTTTTAAAAAATATGACTTTAAGATAAATAAAAATTTTCAATATTTATTTTATCCAGTACACTTGATTATTATTTATTTATTGGGTAGTTTATATGGGATATTTTAGTCTTGCAGAGTCTTGTCATATTTTATTTAATAGTGTATCATTTAAACATCAATTTAATAATTATAAGAAATGATCAGGTTTCTTTATTTTTTTTAATTTTTTTGATATTATAAAAGAAAAAGAGCTGATTTTAAAATTATGAACGAACAAATAATTACTCGTGAAGGATATAAAAAACTTAAAGATGAGTTGGATTTTTTAAGTATTAGCAAAAGAAGAGAGATAGCCGAGAGAATAGAGAGGGCTAAGGAATTAGGGGATTTAAGTGAAAATGCTGAATATAGCGAAGCTAAAGATTCTCAAGCGTTGAATGAAGGTAGAATTTTGGAGTTGAGCGCTATTTTAAAAAATGTAACAATTGTGGACACTGCTCCTGGTAAGGGAAAGATAGACATGGGGTCAAGGGTTAAGGTTTTATTTTCTGGTAAAGAAAAAGAATATGAAATAGTTAGCTTTAATGAGGCTGATCCTGTAAATGGTAAAATATCAAATGAGTCTCCTTTAGGTATGTCTTTTTTGGGTAAAAAAAAGGGTGATGAATTTGAAGTTGATACTCCAAGGGGTCTTCTTAAATATAAAATAATAGATATAAAATAATTTAATAAATATGGAGGAACAAAATTTTTCTAATTCAATTAATGAAAGATCAGATAGATTATTAAAGCTAGAAAAGATTTCTAGTAAAAATAATCCTTATCCAAGCACCTCTTTAAGAACTCATTCTATATCCGAGGTCCTTAACTCTTTTGATGTTTTGGAGAGAGATAAGAGTGATATAGTTTTAGCTGGTAGATTAATTAGCCTAAGAACTCATGGTAATCTTAGTTTTGCTGAAATAAAAGATGCTTCTTCCAAGATTCAGCTAGCTTTTTCTAAAAATGAATTAGGAGATGAAATTTATAAGGATTTTACTAAATTAGTTGATATGGCCGATTTTATAGAAGTTTCCGGTAATTGTTTTGTTACTCACAAGGGTCAAAATAGTATTTTAGTTAAAAGTTACAGAATTTTAAGTAAAGCCTTACTTCCATTACCAGAAAAATGGCATGGTTTAAAAGATGAAGAAGAAAGAATGAGAAAAAGATATTTAGATTTATTGCTGGACGATGATTTAAGAGATTTGTTTGTTAAAAAAGCAAAGTTTTGGCAGGTAACTCGTGACTTTATGTTAAGAAAAGGTTTTTTTGAGGTAGAAACCCCTATTTTAGAGACTACAACTGGAGGGGCTGAGGCTAGACCCTTTAAAACGCATCATAATGACTTTGATTTAGACGTTTATCTTCGAATTTCAGTGGGGGAGTTATGGCAAAAAAGATTGATGGCTGCTGGATATGAAAAAACCTTTGAAATTGGTAAAATTTTTAGAAATGAGGGTAGTAGTCCTGATCATTTACAGGAATTTGCTAATATGGAGTTTTATTGGGCCTACGCTAATTATGAAGATGGAATGAGAATTTCTCAAGAATTATATAGAGAAATTGCTGTACAAGTTTTTGGTACAACAAAATTTAAAACTAAGGATTATGAATACGACTTAGCTGATGATTGGAGAAAAATAGATTATCGAGAAGAGGTTTTAAAGCAGACCGGAATTGATGTTTTGAAGGCCTCAGAGCAAGAAATGACTAATAAATTACAAGAACTAAAGGTAAAGTATGATGGAAAAACCAGAGAAAGACTTACAGATACTTTATGGAAATATTGTCGTAAAAATATTGCTGGTCCAGCCTTTTTAATAAATCATCCTAAATTAGTATCTCCTTTAGCTAAATCTAAAGAAGATAATTCAGAGTTAACTGAAAGATTCCAAATAATTATTGCTGGATCTGAGGTTGGTAATGGCTATAGTGAGTTGAATAACCCAGTTGAACAAAGAAAGAGATTTGAGGAGCAACAGGTTTTATTAGAAAAAGGGGATGATGAGGCTATGATGCCTGATTGGGAGTTTGTTGAAATGTTAGAGCATGGTATGCCACCAACTTGTGGATTTGGTTTTGGTGAGAGACTTTTTGCTTTTATGATGGACAAGTCGGTCAGAGAAACCACTTTATTTCCATTATTAAAACCAAGACAAGAATAATATGAATGATTGTATTTTTTGTAAAATAGTTAATAAGGAAGTTTCTTCTGAAATTATATATGAAAATGATAAGGTTGTGGCTTTTTTGGATATTTCTCCAGTTAGTCTAGGTCATACTTTAATTATAAGCAAAAAACATTTTATTAATATTTATGATATTGAAGATGATTATTTAATGGAGATTGTTAAGATCTCTAAAAAGATTGCCTTAACTTATCATAAAATTTTCAAAATAAATAATCTTCAATTAATTCATAATTCTGGAAAATATGGCCAGCAAGAAGTTTTTCATTTTCATTTGCACTTGATTCCAAGACATGAGGGAGATGGAATAAATTTAGCCCATATTAAAAATGAAAAATTACGTGAACAATTTAGCGATTTTGTAAAACAGATTAAAGATTCGGGGATCGTCTAATGGTAGGACTCCAGGTTCTGGTCCTGGCTATCTGGGTTC
>CAZSRC010000035.1:0-5418 GCA_964609365.1 uncultured Gammaproteobacteria bacterium
GTTTGGGACTTAAAACCCCAGCTGAGTGTTTCCAAGCTATTGATTAGAAGACGTAGTTTTAAATAATTAACTAAAAATATACTAGTTTTAATAAAAATACTATAAAATAAGGTTTTATTTGCTTAAAAATATTAAAAAAAATTTATTGACAGACCCCCTCCGTCGCGCATATCCTTTGGCCATGCGACTCATGGGCATGACAAAAGATGCACAGATTTATCAATACTATAGTAGAAAAAATAAATTAAAATAAGTTTTGATTTGAAAACTACAGCATTATACTCTCTATTTTTTCTAAATTATCTTTTTTAATTACTTCTTCATCAACTTTTAATTTAATATTTGGTAGTATTCTTAAAAAATCAGAGAAAACTTTTCTCTCAAAAATAAACATATAAACAAATATTTTTATTAATCTGAAAAAACTTAAAATTTTTACAGAAGAAGAAAAAGGTATCTCCTTTATTTTATATAAAACAATTAATTGATTTAAAAGTGATCTACTTCTAGAAATATCTCTTTTTTTAGAAAATAATAAATTAAATAAATTGACCCTGGACAAACTTCGATCATGATACATAATAGCATTTTCAATAAAATAAATTTTTAATCCCAGGAGCCTAATTCTATAAGATAAATCAACATCCTCCTTATACATAAACATCAACTCATCAAAAAATTCTAAATAAGAACCATTATCCATGGCTACACTCTTAATGTTTTTTAAGTTAAATAAGGCCCCAGCTCCAGTAAAGCCAAATATTTTATCTTTATTAAACTTAAAAGATAAGGAATCTTGACCCTGACCTAAATCAAAAAAATAATGTGATTTAGTTAAGCAAACACCATAGCTATCAATAATATTAGTTTTTTTATTATTTACAAAATCCCAGTATAATATTTTTGGGCAAAGAACTGCTGCATCACTGAATTCAATTTGAGCCTTAAGCAGTTCAATAAAAAAATTCTCAGAAAAAATAACATCGGGATTAACAACCAAGAATAAATCTGTTGAATTATTATAGGCATAATTCATCATTTTATTATAAGCTTTAGCAAATCCAATATTTGAATTATTAGAAAAAATATTAAATGAAAAATTATTTTTTTTAAAAAATTCTTGGCAATGCTCCTTATTTTTATTAAGACCATCAGTGCTATTATCAAAAACTAAAAAATCAAAAAAAACATTTATATGTCCTTTCTGACAAAATAAAAGAGATTCTTTTAAGCTCTCCAGGAAATAAGGGAGATATTTAAAAGTTGAATCATTATAAGTTATAAAAGCAATAGAAAGTTTCATTTTAGTTAAATAATAAAGCGCTGAAAGCGCTTTATTATTTTTATATTATAGTTGATTAACGTTTTGACCATTGTGGAGCTTTACGAGCTTTTTTCAAACCAGGTTTTTTCCTCTCTTTCTTTCTTGGATCCCTAGTCAAATAAGCACCAGTTTTTAAAATAGTTTTTAATTCTGGATCAAATTTTACTAAAGCTCTAGCAATTCCATGTCTAATAGCCTCTAATTGACCAAGCATTCCGCCTCCCTTTACGATTACTGAGAAATCAAAATCCTTAACTTTTGACACAACCTTTAAAGGCTGTAAAGCTACATTAATATTATCTTCTTTTTTAAAATATTCTAATGCAGTAATATCATTAATAAAAAATTCTCCGCTACCCTTCTCATACATTCTAACTTGAGCAACGGCTGTTTTTCTTCTTCCAATTGCACCAATGTATTTTCCTGATAACTCATTTTTAGAATTTTTAACTTCTTTTTTTTCAGAAACTTTTTTAACACTAGAATCTTTCTTGATACTTTCTTTTTTTATTGGAGCTTTTTTTGCTACAACTTTTTTAGTAGCAGGCTCTGAAATTTTTTTAGTTTTTTTAATTTCACTCATTTTATTTAAAACTTAATTAAATAATTAATAAATTTAAATTATTTAACTATTATCTAATAATTAATCTTTTCATTATATTATCTCTCATTTTAGTTGGGGCTAACATGTCTCTAACAGCTCTCTTTAAAATTTCGCCAGGATTAGATGTAAAAATATCTTTCATTTTTTTCTCTTTTAAGCCACCTTGGTACCCAGAATAACTAAAATATTTTTTTTGATCCAACTTCTTGCCGGTAAATTTTAATTTACCAATATTAACAACTTCAACAATATCACCTAAATCTAGATGTGGTTCAAATTCTGGTTTATTTTTTCCTCTTAGAATATTTGCTATTTGCGTGGCAATTCTTCCAACTGATTGACCTTCTGCATCAATTTTATGAGTGTTTCTTTCTATATTTTTCATATTTATATTTTTTAATACTAATTAAACTAATTCAATTTGAACTATCTCCGCTCCATCTCCTTGTCTTGTACCTATTTTAATAATTCGACAATAACCACCATTTCTATCTTTATATTTATCAGCTAATAAATCTAAGGCCTTAGAAACAGCCTTTGGTTGATATAAAACTTTTAATAAATTTCTTCTGGCAGCAAGATCACCTTTTTTTGCAGTTGTAATTATTTTTTCTAGAAAAGGCTTAACTGCTTTAGCTTTGGCTTGTGATGTTTTAACTTTTTCATAAATAATAATACTTGAAGCTAAATTTCTAAGCATCGATTCACGAGCCTCCTTGTCCCTATCTAGTGTTTTAACTTTATTCTTATGTCTCATACTATTAATAAATTAAATAAATATTATTTTTTACTTTTTGATTTTTTAGGTTTTTCTAAAACTTCTACTTCATCATTTAACTCGGATACTTCATCATCTTTTTTTATTTCAACATCTTCAGTGTTAATTCCTTTATTAATATCTAATAAGGCATTAAACTGATTTATCATAATTTCGACTGATTGATTAAATGAATCTTCTAATGAAATAGTTCCATCTGTTTTTATTTCTAATATTAATTTATCCCAGTTAGTCATTTTACCAACACGAACATTCTCAACTTTATAACTAACGCCAATAACTGGTGAAAAAATTGAATCAATCTCCATATAATCAACCTCTTTTAATGTTTTTTTACTTTTATCGGTTAAAAAATAACCCCTTCCCCTTGAAACATAAATATCCATACTCAAGTTTCCTGCCGGATCAGTTATATTAGCTAAAACTAAATCAGAGCTAACTATCTCAACTTGACTATCTTTTTTTATATCAGCGGCTGTAACTTCTTTTTTTCCTTTTACATTTAATTCTAATTTAATAATTTCATCTGTATCAGCTAAAACCTTTACTCTTAATTTTTTAATATTTAAAATAATATCCATGACATCTTCTTTTATTCCTGACATAGCCATAAATTCATGTTTTGCGCCTTTTATTTTCACTCCAACAACAGCAGAGCCTGGAAGAGATGACAAAAGTACTCTACGTAAAGAATTGCCGATTGTATTTCCATAGCCAGGATACAAAGGCTCAACAATAACTATTCCCTCTTTAGAGTTGTCGCTTTGTTTAAATTCAATTTTTTTTGGCAAGGCAATTTTTTCCATATTTTTTTTTAATTAATAATTTTTTAAAAAAATATTAAATTCTAATATATTTATTTAGAGTAAAACTCGATTATCATATGGGCTTTAATAGACAAAGGTAAATCCTGTTGTCTAGGCTCATGTAAAACTTTTGCTGATAAATCTTTGTAATCAACAGCTATCCAACTTTTTTGATCAGGAGCTAAATTTTTTAATTTTTCTGGTAAATCCTTGAAAAAATTACTTTTTTTAGAAGATTTTTTAACTTTTATAACTTGACCAATTTTAAGCTGGAAAGAAGGAATATCTACCTTTTTATCATTAACATAGAAATGGCCATGATTTACCATTTGTCTAGCTTGTGTTCTAGATGAGGCAAACCCAGCTCTATATACAGCATTATCAAGTCTCATTTCTAAAAATCCTAAAAAATTATTTCCAACATCACCACCCTTTTTCTGAACTTTATCAAAAGAAATTCTGAATTGTTTTTCAGTCAAACCATATGTTTTTCTAGCTTTTTGTTTTTCAGTTAACTGTAATCCGTAGTCACTAGCTCTTTTTCTACCCTTAGGACCATGAAATCCAGGAGGATAGTTTCTTTTTACCATAGCACATTTAGGAGTTGAACATCTTTCACCTTTTAAAAATAATTTTTCTCCTATGCGACGACATTGTTTACATTTTGAATCTAAATTTTTTCCCATATTTATTTAAGTTAATAGATTAAACTCTACGTGGTTTTTTAGGTCTGCAACCATTATGAGGAACCGCTGTAGTATCTTTAATAGTTAATATTTCTAAGCCATTAGCATTTAAAGCTCTAATAGCAGCTTCTCTTCCTGTTCCAACACCAGAAACAAATACATTTACCTCTTCTAGGCCAAATTCCTCCTTAGCTTTTAATGCTGCGATTTTTGTAATAATTTGAGCGGCATAAGGAGTGGCTTTTTTTGCACCCTTAAATCCAGCCATACCAGCACTTGCCCATGATATAATATTTCCATTTTTATCAGCTAAAGAAATAATTGTATTGTTATAAGTAGCACTAATATAAGCATTACCTGATTTAAATCTGACATTCTCCTTCTTTTTTCTTTTTTTAATTAACTTTTTTTTACTTCTAGCTTGTTTATTTTTTTCTAACTTTTGTTTTATTTCTTCTGGTAAATCCTCTATTTCATTTTTATTTTCCTCTTTAACATCCTCTTCGTCGTCAGCAAATAAATCATCGGCAGAATCAAAACCACCAATAGAAAAATCATCACTAGCTAACTTTTTATCACTAGAATTATTTAAATCTTCTTTTATTTTTACTTCCTCTTCTTTAATTGAGGTATCTTTTTTTTCTTCGGTCATATTTTATTTATTATATATTTGAATTAAAATTAATTATACAAATTAAGTTTTTTGACCAGCTGCTTTACTTTTTCCTGATCCAAGAGTGTTTCTTTTATTTCCTCTAGATGTTCTGCTATTTGTTTTTGTTCTTTGTCCTCTAACTGGTAAATGTTTTGTATGACAAGCACCAGATCTAGTACCAATCTCTTTTAATCTTTTAATATTACTAGCAACATCTCTTCTAAGATCACCTTCTGTTAAATATTTTTTTTCTATAATGTCACGTAAAGTATTAGCTTCTGATTCTTTTAAATCTTTAACTCTAATAGAAGGGTCAATATTAGCTAACTTTAAAATATCTTTAGAAAATTTTGGACCAACCCCATAAATATAGGTTAAAGCCACTTCAACTCTTTTTTCGCTTGGAATTGTTACTCCCGATATTCTTACTGCCATAAATTTTTATTTTAAATAATATAAAAATAAATTAAACACTAGCCTTGACGCTGTTTGTGTTTAGGTGTTTTACAAATAACATAAACTCGCCCCTTACGACGAACTATTTTACAATCTTTACAAATTTTTT
>CAZSRC010000036.1:0-5288 GCA_964609365.1 uncultured Gammaproteobacteria bacterium
TTCGAACCCTGGACCCCTTCGGTGTAAACGAAGTGCTCTAACCAACTGAGCTATGTGCCCTATATTAATTAAAAACTTAAAATTGTGAGCGAGAGAGGACTTGAACCTCCAAGGGTATTATCCCACAAACCCCTCAAGCTTGCGTGTCTACCAGTTCCACCACTCGCCCAAGTCTATATACCTAGATAAAATTAAAGGTTTTAAAATTATTTTTTAATAACCTTTTCTTTTAATTTCTTTTTATAGGTTCTTTTAAGAAAATACAACTTTGCCCTTCTAACTCTTGCCTCTTTCTTTATTTCTATTTTTGTAATAGTTGGTAAATTTAATGGAAATATTTTTTCTACTCCAATTCCATCAGAAACCTTTCTTACTGTTATTGTGCCACCTTTTTCTTTTCCATGTTTTTTGGCAATAATAATACCTTCAAAATATTGAACCCTCTCCTTTTCTTCTCCTTTTGTATTTAGTTCTTTAATTTTTTGATAAATTCTAATAGTCATTCCTGGTTTTAATTCACCTAACCCTTCTATTATCTCATCTTTTGTTGTTTTCACTTCGGACATATTTTTATTTTTTAAATTATAAATTACAAGAAAACAAGATTTTTTCCTGTAATTTATATATTATATTTTTATTTAAGATTTGTCAATATTTTCTCTATTTAAATTATTTTCAATAAAATCTAGTGCTTTTTTGTAAACATCTTCTATTTTTAAATTGCTTGTATCTATGCAGATATCATAATTTTTTTTATCATAAACATCTATATTAAAATATTTTTTATATCTCTTTTTATCGCTTTCATATCTTTCTTCTACGCTTTTTATCACATCTTCTAGTGTGTTTAAATTTTTTCCCTCATTTCTATCATTATCAGTTTTTAAATGCTCAAAAATTCTTTTTGCCCCTTCTTCTTTTTCTACATCAAAATATATTTTTAAAGATTGTGGAATAAAGTGCCAAGATGTTCTCCCCTCAATAATAAAATTATCTTTTTCTTTTCCTAGTTTTTCTTGAAATAAATCAATTTCTAGATCTGTTGAGGGATCGCTTTCTCCAAGTTTATTATATTCTGTTAAGCTTAAGCCCCTTTTTTTAGCAGCCTCTCTTCTCAGTCCCCCCATATAATATCTTGGCCAAGAAAGCTTTTCTGCCAACATTTTTGCTATAGTGCTTTTACCAGAACCATGAGATCCGCTTATAGATATAATCATAATTTTTTTTGTATTATTTTTTTAAATATGTTATAATTTTTAATAATAACATAAAAAACAATTTAATAAAAATAACTATGTTAAATAAAAAAAAATTAATAATAATAGCTATTTTAGGCCTTTTTTTATTATTATTAGCAATTTTTTCTCTTTATTATTTTAATCAAAAAAATAATAATAAAATTGAGATAAAAATTGAAGAAAATATTTTTAATAATTATTCCTTTGAAGATAGGGAGTCTTTTATAGAAAAACAGCTAATAAAAAAGTTTAACGTAAAAGAGGATAACATTTCTGTTTTTATAGGGAGAGAATCAGAAAAACATATTAGCGGTTTATTTTTTATAGAAAATTATAAAAATAAAGAATATTTTAATGGATCTTTTTTTATTTATATAGATAATAAATTAAACATAGTTTGGGCTGATGAGGGGGATATTAACTGCGAAATTATTAAACAATATAGTTTTCCACAGGAAATGGCGCAAAGTTGTTTTTAATTTATTTGACAAAAAGTTTTTATTAAAATATAATAAGCTTGAATTTATAGATAATTTTCTATAAAATTTTTAATTTTTATTTATTAATAATATGCCAAAAAGAACGTTTCAGCCAAATGCTAAAAGAGCTAAAAAGAAGTATGGTTTTTTAAAGAGAATGGAGACTAAGGATGGGCAAGATGTCCTAAAAAGAAGAAGAGATAAAGGGAGAAAAAAATTAACCACATAGTTTTTTTGAAAAATTAAAATGCTTAAAAAAGAAAATAGTCTCAGGAAAAAAAAGGAAATTGATTTTGTTTTTAAAAATGGAAAAGCGTTTTATAGTGATTTTTCTACTTTTAAATTTATTGAAAATAAAACAGAATTAAGAAGGATTTGTATTATAATTTCGGCTAAGGTTAGCAAAAAAGCTGTAATTAGAAATAAAAATAAAAGACAAATTAGGGCAATTTTTTTAAAGTTAAAACCCTTTTTAAAAGAAGGGTTTGATTGTTTATTTATCGTAAAAACACCTTTTTTAAAAAAAAATTATTTAGATAAAAGTAGTTTAATTCAGAATATTTTTAAAAATTCTAATCTTTTTAAAAAATAATATGTTATTTTTATTTATAAAAAAAATAATTAACACACCTAAAAATGTTGTTATTTTTTTTATAAAAATTTATCAAAAAACTATATCCCCAGATCATGGACCATTAAAAGGAATTTTTCCTTATGGATATTGTAGATTTACCCCAACATGTTCTCAATATGGAATTGATGCTATAAAAAGGTACGGAGTTATTAAAGGAGGGGCAAAGACAATCTGGAGGATTTTAAGATGTAATCCTTTTAATAGAGGTGGACATGATCCACTTAAATAATTTATAATTTACTTACTTTATTATGAGTGATATTTTTCAAAGTTTTTTTTATCAACCTATTTTAAATTTACTTGTTTTTTTGTACAACATTTTTAATGACTTAGGGTTGGCTATTATTTTTTTAACTATAATAATTAAATTAATTTTATTACCATTATCTAAAAAGTCAATAAAATCACAAAAATCACTACAAGATCTTCAACCAAAAATAGAAGAATTAAAATTAAAATATAAAGAAGATAAACAGGGGATGAGTGTTGCTTTAATGGCACTTTATAAGGAAAATAAGGTTAATCCTTTTTCTTCTTGTTTGCCGCTTTTAATTCAGCTTCCTTTTTTCTTTGCGATATTTAAAGTTTTTAGAGATGGTTTTGCTCAAAATCATTTAGAGTTATTATATCCTTTTGTAAAAAATCCAGAAATTATAAATACTGTTACATTGGGCTTGTTTGATTTATCAAATAGAAGTATTATATTAGCTGTTTTGGCTGGTCTTGCTCAATTTTGGCAAGGCAAGCTAAACTCTGTATCCAAGGTTGAGGTAAAATCTGAGGGATCAAAGGATGAAAGTATGTTGACAATGATGAACAAGCAAATGCTTTATGTTATGCCAGTGGTTACTGTTATAATTGGTTTAAGCTTTCCGGCTGGTTTAACACTTTATTGGTTTTTAACTACATTGTTCACAGCATTGCAACAAGTATATTTATTTAAGAAAAAAGATTCTGTTGTTAAAGTTCTAAAATAAAATTGTTCTACGTAGAACAATTTAAAACATTAAAAACGGTTTTAGCCGTTTTTTTGTATTTAATCTTATTCTTATTTTAAAAAATTTAAAATAGATATTATTTTTGAATATTAGTGTTAACAATTTTAAAAATAAATAAAATTGTTCTACGTAGAACAATTTTATTTATTTTAGATAAATCTTTGTCAGACTTATATTATTTAAAGCATTTTTTATTATAGTGATAAACATATAATAAAACGATTGTTCTACGTAGAACATTTTTAAATATTAAAAACGGACTTGGCCGTTTTTTTATTTAATATTTTTTTAGTCTTTTAAGGTTTAACAAACAAGATAAAGTATTACCTTATAGATATTAATATCAGCAATTTTAAAAAGAATGTTCTACGTAGAACATTCTTAAATAAATATTTATTACATTTATATTATTTTTTATTATAGTAATAATTATATAATAAAAAAATTGTTCTACGTAGAACAATTTAAAATATTTTAAATAATCTTTTACTAAATTTATGTTATTTAAAATATTTCTTTATAATAATGGGTATGGAATAAAAAAATGTTCTACGTAGAACATTTAGTAAAATATTTTAAAATAATAAAAATAAATTTTATATTTTTTAAAACTAAAAAGATCTTTCTTTTCCTATAATCATTAGTATTTCTTTTTCTGATCCGCTAATTTCAAATGGCCCACTTAATTCTATTAAATTATCAACGAAGCCACTTTCTTCTTCATTTTTTATTTTTATTTTTTTTGCTTTTATATGGGTTTTATTTTTTAATTTTGTTTCTATATACAAATTTAAGATATCATCTTGGGGGTTTATTTCTTCTTGGTTTATTATTTTTGTTTTTGGGGCTATATTATAAATAAAGGTGAAGCCCTTTAAGTCAGTTTTTATTTTATATGAATTATCTAAATAAGATAAGGTTCCTTGGTTTTTTATAAAAAAATTATGAACAAAAAATAAATCATTTACTTTTGCTAATTTTATTTTTTCTATTCTTCTGCTGGACAATATAAAACAAGCCTCTTTTTCATTTTTAATTCCAAGTGATTCCGCAATTGAATTATTGGGACCAACTGGTATTATGGATATTGGTATTTTTTCGCTAAAATTAACTAAAATATTAATAATAACATTAACAGTTTTATCATTGCCAACGCTTATTATTGTCTTAGCTCCATTATTTATTTCGTATAATAAAGAGTCTTTTAAGTTTTTTGTGTCTTTTAGATAAATTATTTTTCCTTGTAGATTTAATTTATTTAAACTTTCCTCTATTTTTTTAGTTTTTCTTTTATATTTATCTAAAAAGTCATCATATATAAAAACATTCATATTTTATGTTCTTCTATAAAAATATAATTACTCTTGATCTTCTTTTTCTTCTTCTGAGTAGTTATTTAGAGATGATTCTTGTTGCCTGCCTTTTTCTTGTTTATTGTTTATGCTAACACTTCCATTTATCTCCGCTCCTTTTTCAATTGATATTTGAGCACACTCAATGTTCCCTATTATTTTTGCAGAATCTCCAATTGCCAAGTAGCCTCTTATTTTTATATTACCACTTATAAAACCCTTAACCATCATTTCTTCTGCCTCAATATTAGCTTCTATTTTTGCTTTCTCTCCAATTAAGATAGCACTAGCTGTTTTTACTTCTCCCTCTAACATTCCATTTATTATTATGTTTCCGCTGCTTTCAAAGTTTCCTTTAACATGAACAGACTCTCCAATAATTGTTTCTGCTTCGTTGAAGTTATTTAATTTTTCTTCTTTTTTAAACATATTTTTTCTTTTAATTTTTAGTGCAAAAAAAATTTGCTAAAATTAGTTAATTAATTTTATTTTATAATTTAATTTTATTCTATTATTTGTTTTTTGTCAAAAGTTGTACGGTTGCAGAGTTAATGTTACATTCTGTGGATAATTAATATTATTTAATG
>CAZSRC010000037.1:0-4677 GCA_964609365.1 uncultured Gammaproteobacteria bacterium
TTTATGATTAAAAAATATCAAGAAGATACAGCCGGTTTTTTAATGCTTAGTGATGTTCCTATCGTCAAGGATGATGTTAGTGTTAAAGAAATGGAAGATTTACTAAATAATAATATTAATAATTTTTCTACTATTAATTATATTTATATTATTAATAAAGAAAATATTTTAATTGGAGCTATTTCAATTAAAGATCTTTTTGGTTCAGCAAAGGAAAAATTAGCATCAGAATTAATTAAATTAGAATTAGTTAGTGTTTCACCGGACACTGATAAAGAGAGAGTTGCTATGTTAGCCTTGGAAAAAAGCTTAAAAGCTGTCCCAGTTGTTAATGAATGTGGATTTTTACTCGGTGTTGTTCCTAGTGATGTTATTTTAGAGATATTACACGAGGAGTCAATGGAAAATTTATTACATTTAGGGGGTGTTTTTCAAAATATACCTTATGAATCAAATATTTTTTCTTTTTCATTACTAAAATCGTTAAAAAATAGATTACCCTGGTTAATTGTTGGATTATTTGGTGGTTTATTAGCAGCTTTTATTGTTTCTAATTTTGAAGATGTTTTAAATAAGAATATTATTTTAGCATCTTTTATTCCTCTTGTTGTGTATATGTCAGCAGCAGTTGGTTCGCAAATGCAGGCTTTTATAATCAGAGACCTAGCTTTAAATTATAATTTAAAATTTTTAAAATATTTATTTAGACATGGTCGAGTTGTTTTTTTTATTGCCTTAATAATCAGTATTCTTCTTTTTTTATTAACTAATTTTATTTATGGCGAATATTTGGTTGGACTTGTTCTAGCTTTTTCTTTATTCTTTGCTATTATTACATCTATTATTACAGGTTTAATTATTCCTTTTATTTTTTATAAATTAAAACAAGATCCAGCTGATGCTTCTGGTCCCATTGCCACAATTATACAAGATATTTTAAGTGTCTTAGTTTATCTTTCTGTTGCTTATTTTATGCTTTAAATTTTTATTAATATAAAAATAATATCCTGCAAACCCGAAGGCCAGGATATTATTAGTGTTTCTAGATAATTTTTTACATTTTTTCTATAGTATCAATACCTAGCAAATAAAGTGATTTTTTTAAAGTCTTAGAAAATAGTTGAGTTAGTTTAATTCTGAATTGTGGGTTTTCTGAATTTAATACATGGCAGGCGTGATAAAATTCATTAAATTTTTGTGATAATTCGTAAGAATAGTGAGCAATGATTGATGGGTTTAAATCTTCTCCTGCTTTTTTTTGTATCTCAGGAAAATCACTAATTTTTTTAATTAAATCATATTCATATTCATTTACTTCACTTATTTCTATTTTCTCCTTTATTTCTCCAGCTTTTTCTATTATTGAATTAGCTCTGACATAAGAATATAGCAGATAGGGACCAGTATCTCCATCAAAGCTTAAAGATTCTTTTGGATTAAAAATCATATTCTTGAAAACACCTATTCTTAGTAATGTATATTTAATAGCGGATATAGCTATTTTAAAAGATCTTTGATTTAAATCTTTTTCATTTACATTTTCCTCTCTATTTTTTATTTCTATTTTAGCTAGATTTTTCAATTCTTCTATTAAATTATCAGCATCGACAACAGTTCCTTCTCTTGATTTCATTTTTCCCTCTGGTAATTCTATCATTCCGTATGATAAATGGGTTAATTTTTTTGAAAATCCTAATTTTTTTAATATTGTAAATAAAACTTTAAAGTGATATTCTTGCTCATTTCCAACTATATAAATTGATTCATCAGCATTGAACTCTTCATCTTTAATTTTTGCTAAATATAAATCTTGGGTTATATAAACAGATGTCTTATCGGGTCTTAGTAGTATTTTTTCGTCTAGATTGTGCTCTTTTAAATCTATGAAAACAGCGCCATCCTCTCTTTCTTGAAATATTTTTTTCTTCAAACCATCCAAAACCATTTGTTTTCCTTGTTCAAAAATTTTGCTCTCATAATAGTTTTTATCATATTTTATATTTAAAAGATCAAATGTCTCTTGAAAACCTTTTAGTGCCCAAGAATTCATTTTTTCCCATAGTAACATTGTTTCTTGGTCTCTATTTTCCCATTTAAGCAACATTTCTTGAGCCTTGTTTTCATATTCTTTATTTTCCTGAACTAGTTTATTATACATTACATAATAATCTCCAACAAAATGATCGCTTTTTTTATTTGGTTCTTTATTTTGTCCTAATTCTTGATAGGCTAGCATTGATTTGCAGATATGTATTCCTCGATCATTATATAGATTAACCCTAAAAACCTTAGCTCCATTACTTTCTAATATTCTGGAAACTGATTCTCCAATAGTCATATTTCTTAGATGTCCTAAGTGCAAGGGCTTATTGGTATTTGGCGAAGGAAATTCTATAACTATTTTTGAGTTAAATTTATTTTTTGAAAAAAAATTTTTATCTTCAATTTCTTTAATTTTTTCTTCGGCAAATATTTTTTTATTTATAAAAAAATTTAAATAAGGACCAACAACTTCAATTTTTTTAAAAAAATCTTTCGAACTTAATGATTCTTTTATTTTTTCAGCTATTAAGTTCGGCGCTATTGATATTTTTTGAGAAATAAAAAAACAGGGAAGCGCAAAGTCTCCTAATTCTTTTTGGGGCGGAATTTCTATTTTTTCCAATAATAAAGCCTCCTCCATTTCAATTTGGCTTATTTTTTTAATTTCTTCTTGTATTATTTTTGCTATTTTTTCTTTCATACTTTTTAATATTATCAAAAATTATATTAAAAATCAATGTTTGTTATGTTATTATTTTTATTTATTATTGAAAATAAGCTTATTTTTTGTTATAATTTGTTTTAGTTTAATAAATTAAATTTTTAGCTTAATGAAAAATATAAAAATTGCGCATATTCATGTTTGGGACAAAAGTAATAAAGGTGATTTAGCTATAGTTATAGCAGTTAAGGACTTATTGGTAAAAAAGTTTAATAATGTTGATTTTTTAGATTTTCCAATAGAATTTCTAAGCAAGGGGACTGATTCTGATATTGATAAAATAAATTCTTGCGATTTTGTAGTTATTGGCGGTGGCGGTATCTTTTATCATTATTTTCTACCTTTTTCTAAAAAACTTATTTCTAAAATAAAAAAACCTATTTTTATTTTTGGAACAGGGTATATCAGGGAGATTGGTGCTAAATCTTTAAAATCAGAGCAATTAAACTCTTTGTTATATTTAATAAAAAAATCAAAGTTAGTTGCACTTAGAGATGATTATACAAAAAAGTTTTTAATAAAAAATGGGGCATCTCCCGATAAAATTAGTTTAATTGGTGATCCGGCAGTCTTATTAAAAGAAAAAAAAATAAATAAAAATAAAATACATGAATTTGAACTAGATTGTAAAGCTCCAAAAATAGGTCTTAACTTAAATTATTCTGGTTGGCTAGGTTTTGGTCAATATAAAAAAGAAATCTTGGATTCTTATAAGAATGTTGCAAATTATTTTATTAAAAAATATGGGGCTAAAATTTACTATTTAAAACATCATCCAGGAGAGGATCAAATAATTAAAGAACTTGATTTTCCAATTTTTAAGGTTGTTGATCTTCATCCCTATCAACAAAAATATCTTTATTCTAAGATGGATTTAATAATTGGTATGATGCTTCATTCTTGTGTTATGGCTTTTGGGGCTTTAACTCCTGAGATAAACTTGGCTTACGATTTAAGAAACAAGAGTTTTGCTAATTTTATAAAATCACCGGAACTTTTAGTCGAGTTAGAAGAATTAAAATCTAATATTTTATTATCTAGAGCAAAAGATGTTTATCAAAAAAAAGATTTTTATAAGAATAGATTTTTTATAGAAAAAAATAAAATTGAAAAAAAACATCTTATTTATTTAGATCAGATTTCTAAAAATATTTAATTTATGATAAATTAAAAAAAGCTCTTTTGAGCTTTTTATTTTATATCTTTTTGAGGTATTACACCTTTTTGAGATAGTAAGGGGTTCCCCAGTCAAAGCATCTTGAATCAACGCCTAGGTAAATTAGTATTTTTCCATCTTGCTTAGCGAGATTGACTAATTTTTGGTCGACTCTATCCCTTGATTGCAGAAACTTGTTGTCTAGTGCATCTGAATGAATTGCAATTGATAGCATTTCCTCAGTGTTTACAATAGTCGCTTCTTTTCCTAATTTTTCAAAAACTTCAGAAACCAACATATTTGAAGTTTTTTCTCCCTTTTCAACTCCAATAATGAAATACGGTTCATTTTCTTTACTTCTGGAAAATACTTCGCTTATTTCCTTCTCCTTTATTCCCATAATTTTTTTTCTTATGGTTATTATGGATCTTTTATTCCAGCAGGAGCTTGGTATTACAGCTATAAATTCCTCCATGGTTGGATTCAAATCTAGATTATCCAAAACTTCTTGAACTTCTCGATATTTTCTTATTAAAATTTCGATATTTTTTTTTGAACAACCGAGATCTTTAAAGTTTTTAATTTGATTAAAAAAAATCGCATTTAATTTTGATCTTCCTTTTCTTTCTTTGTTTTTAATGTCCATTTTATCTTTTTTTGTTTAACAATCAGATTATGTTATAATAAATATTTAAATATGTCAATAGACTTGTTTTTTAATTTTTTTAGCACTTGCTTTTTTATTTTAAATATTTTA
>CAZSRC010000038.1:0-4479 GCA_964609365.1 uncultured Gammaproteobacteria bacterium
CTACTACTGCTAATGTTGCTAGTATGCCTATTATGGCTATTACTACTAGGAGTTCTACGAGGGTGAAGGCATTTTTTTTATTATGCTGGTTCATAATTTTTTATATTAATTATGTTAATATTGTTTTTAAGATATTTAAGATGGAAAGAGTGAAATCCTAAAAATCTTAATGATCTTAATAGTCTTAATTTTAGTTTCTCAAGCAACGAATAGGATGTCCTCTAAATTTATTAGGGCAACTTCTAATAAGCTCAGCATCATCATAGAGCAAATCTCTATACCAAGAAAGACTGGAGCCATTTTCTGAAGATGACCAAAAACCAGTAGTTTTTTGGAGGTCAAAAAATAAACCATTAGTATCACGCATACCACTGGAAATAGCCGAAAAACCAAATTCATCAGTAGCTCCAGTATTAGGAGAATTCCAACAAGGATCAGATCCACAAACTTGAGTACTTTTTAGTTTTCCGCCCGCTACTAGAGCACCGCCTAAATAATCTGTTAAACTAAAAAAATCATCATTAGTAGGAATTTTCCAGCCATCTGGACATATTCCTTGAGCACCTTCATCGCCTACATATTGCATGGCTTCATTCCATTGATACAAACCTCCGTAAATATCACAATTACTTTCATCATTATTGTAGCAATATTTTTCTATAATTGAATTATTTGCCTGATTAGATGCACCACTTATCATCGTTCCGATATTCAAATTTTTAGTTAACCAACACTGTTCACCAATTAAAACTGTCGGGTAAAAATCATTTTCATAATAAACATTATCTCTTTCACAAACAAAACCACAAAAACCAGAGATAATACCATCCGGGGTAGCACAATTAGAGCCAATAGCTACTTCATTAACATTTTTACCAATACAAAAATCAATCTTATAAGAAGTTCCGCTCGCTACTGAATGATAAATATAATCATCGGAAGAACAAGGACCATCGCTTCTAGGGCTTGGATTAGATGGTATTTTATTTAAATAAACTATTTGAGAATTATTAGGATGCACTAAACTCTCTCCCGGATTAACAAACTCTGGATATGAACCAGTATCGCGACGATATGTTTCTAGTGCTATTTGTAATTGACCAATATCACTTATTCTTTTAAAATTTCTTCCGCTAGATCGTATTTCACTATAAGAAAAAATACTAATAGTTAGCAATATAATTATTATTGATACTGCTACTATTATTTCTATTAAAGTAAAAGCTTTTTTACGAATAATCATAAATGATATCTTTAAAAATTAAATTTTAATTATGCTAAATTACACTATTATTATAGCAAAAAATAGAAAAATAAAAAAGCGGACCTTTTGTCCGCTTTGTATGTTTTATTATTTCTCAATTACTTTGACATAAAAATCTCTGGTTTTATCAATGAAGATATTATTATAATCAGTCATCGATAAGACATAGCGAGAATTAGCCTCATTATACAAAAGATAAGGGCTTTTGCCATCTTTGGTTTTACTAGCAGTGCATAAAATTAAGGAGCCAGGCATAAATCTTTCCTGCTTAATTTTTACGCAATATAGTTCTAATAAAATTCGCTCAACAAGAGTTAAATCATTTTCTGGATTAACCATCTCCTCTGGCATTTTATTGACTATAAAAAAATAATCTGAATCAGGCCTATTATCCTCTAATTTTAACAGATACTCTAAATCTAGGTTTTCTAATCCCGGTAAATTTTTTTTAGCCAAAATAAGAGCTTGACTAAGATTAATTTCGCTTGGTTTAATAATTAAATAATCTCCGCTTCCAAATTTTTTTCCAATTATTTTTTCTCTTAATAACCAAAATCGTCTAGAATGAATATTCTCACCTAATAATTTTCTAAGAAAAAAACATCTTTTCTCCAGTAAGGCGCTGGAAATGTCTCTAGTAATCATCTTACCTCCTTTTTAAAATTAAAACTAAATTAACAAGATCCACTGTTTGGCGAAAAAATACTATCTGAACAAGAAGTACTTTGTTCAACTGACCATGAGCTTATAAACTCTTTTGACCTAACATCAAATAAAGATCTTTCATCTTCTTTGGAAATAGTTATAGAATTCTCGGTTCTCGAGACAAGAGACCAGCCATTTTCTATTTTTTCCTTTACTGGTTCTGGTAAATCTTTTTGCATTTTTTTCTTCATTTAAACCTCCTTTTATTGTTAAAAAACATAATTATAAACTATCAATAAAATCAAAATAAGTCAATAGCTATAAAGAGTTATCCTTAATAAAAAACCACTAGTTTTTCTAGTAGAATAAAAACAAAAAAACCCTTAAAAAAGAGTTTTTTTGTTGTGCTTGCTTTCGGCTTATAGCTCCTTAGAGAAGAGTTTAACCGAACGGAGCTTTCGCTCACAAGCACAAGTATATTATAGTAAATTTTTTATAAAAAAAGCAAGAGCTTATTTTCTGTGCTAAATTAAAATTATTATAGACCAAAATGTTTTTTAAAATAATCTTTGATTTTTATTTCCACTTCTTTATTAATTTTTCCTATTACTTTTTCAAATTTCACATAATCAAACGATGTTATACAATATACTTTTGCTATTGAATCAAACATTAAATTATTTTCCCTGCTAGCTTCTACCAAAATATCATCGGGCATACGATTGTCCCTTTGTGAGGTTAATGGAATTATGGTAACCAAATTTGTCTTTTTTAGTTGCTCATTAGACTCTACGACAATCGCTGGTCTTTTACTTTGATATTTATGCCCAACGCTAGGATCAAATTCAACCCAAACAATATCGCCAAAACTAATCTCACCTTTTATTATCATAGATTTTCGTAATAATCATACTCTGCCTTAGAAATGGGGCCTAATTTATTCAAAATATCCTTAGCTCCAGTCATTTTAAAATATCTAAGATCGTCAGCGCTTCTTTTGGCATATGGAGATTGACGCTCAAAAACAAGGCTATATGGAATAAGCTCTTTTTCGCTGGTCAACTGCCAAGGAGCATCACCATGAGAATATTCTTCTATCTGCGAGGCGGACATATTAGAAAGAGATCCGATAACATTATCAATAACTTTGGTTTCTTTAGGGGATAAAGAATCAATATCATGAGTAACTAAATTAATATATCGCTTTATCTTCAAGCCAAAATAATCAGAAATAATAATTTTTAGCTCTTGCCCAAGCTTCATCTCTTCTATTACTGGCAAGTACAAAGAAGCCATTGGAACTGGCCCGTATTGCAAATGAATGTAGTTTAACCCAGAAATTGATTGACCATTAATTTCAAAATTATCAAAATCAATAAAATACAATAATTTATACAATACCGTTTCTCCAACATTTGGCTTCCCCGCACATTTTTCTAAAATATACAAAATAACATTTTTGAGTTTTTTGGGATTAAATTTATTAGCTTTATTCGGTTCTTTTGTTGGTTTGATATTGGGCAATTCATCCTCTATTAAAAAATAATCAGTTTTTAATTTAAAAACTTGGGCTATTTTGGCTAATTCTAAAAAATCAACGTTTCTATTGCCTTGTTCAATTTGAGATATGGCCACTCTGGATAATTCTACTTTTTGGGCCAAATCTTCTTGACTCATTCCTTCGAACTCTCTTAAAGCCTTAATTTTGTTACCTAAAGATTTTTTATTAATCATATAGTTATATTAAAATAATAGCTATTATTATTATAGCTTATGAAATAAAATCTGTCAATATAGCATTTTTTGAAAGAATAGATTACAATGAGACAAGAAAATAAAAATATTTATGTTATTTTTATACTTAATTTAAAATGAATTTAACACATATCTGGTACAATAAATTAATTATATATAATAAATAATTATGGAAGAAAATAATCTATGTTTTATTGATGGTCAAAACTTATATATTGGCACAAAATTAGAAGATGAACCTTGGGTTATTGATTTTAAAAAATTAAGAAAATACTTAAAGAAAAAATATAAAATTAAAGATGTTTATTATTATGTAGGCTATAGGGATATTTTAAATCAAAATATCTATAGCAAATTAGAAAATTGCAATTACAAAATAATATTTAAAAATCATTTGTCATCCATGGCCAGCAAAAAGAAAGGAAATATTGATTGTGATATTATATTTGATGCAATGAAAAAAATTTGTGAAAAAGAAAATTTTAATAAAATAATTTTAATTTCTGGAGATGGTGATTATATTAAATTAGTTAATTATTTAATAGAAAAAGATAAATTTAAGAAGATATTATTTCCTAATAAAAAATATGCATCTTCATTATATAAAAAATTAGGTAGAAAATATTTTGATTATTTATATAAAATAAAATTAAAATTAATTAAAAAACAAAAACCACTAGAAAACTAGTGGTTTTTGTTAAAAAGGGAGTCTCCACTTAGGCAAAGCCAATGTTTTGAGGCCCTCTTCGTATGTATATTAATACTATAGCAAATTTTTTAGAAAAAAGCAAGAGTTTACACTATTAAAAATAAAT
>CAZSRC010000039.1:0-4311 GCA_964609365.1 uncultured Gammaproteobacteria bacterium
TATTATATTAGATCTAAACCCAGAATGTAACCCTAATTGCTGCAATTGGAACAAAAAATGTAAAAGCATATTTTTATTTGTTTTATATTTTTTTAGTTTGCCAAAAAAAAATAAATAATATAAACTATTTAATAGCTAGCATTGCTTCAAATTATTTTATAAACATAAAAATATGAGTAAAATTATTACTGATTTAAAAATTATTGACGAGCTTTTAAATAGAAGTGTGGTTGAAATATTGCCATCAAGAGATTTATTAAAAAAAGAACTTATTTCTGGTAGGCAATTAAAAATCTATATAGGTGCTGATCCTACTGGAACGGCTTTGCATTTAGGTCATGCTACCAACTACATGATCTTGGAGAAGTTTAGAAAATTGGGGCATAAAGTGGTTGTTTTGTTTGGTGACTTTACTGCCAGAATTGGCGATCCTAGTGATAAGTTGGCAACCAGAGTCCAGTTAAGCAGGGAGCAGGTCATTGAAAATACTAAAACATGGATCAAGCAGCTTTCTCCAATTATTGATTTTTCCGATAAAAATAATCCAGTCGAAGTAGTTTTCAACCATGACTGGTTATCTAAAATGAATTTTGAAGACCTTATTAATCTAGCTTCAAATTTCACTGTTCAGAGAATGCTAGAAAGAGATATGTTCGAAAAAAGAATAAAAGATGAAAGGCCAATTTATTTACATGAATTTTTTTATCCTTTAATGCAGGGGTATGATAGTGTTCATTTAGAAGTTGATATTGAAATGTGCGGAAATGATCAAAAGTTTAATGCCTTATGTGGTCGAACTTTATTACAAAGATATAAAAATAAAGAAAAGTTTGTATTTATTACAACTCTTTTAGAGAATCCTATTACCAAGGAGAAAATGATGTCTAAAAGTTTGGGTACTGGAATTTTCTTAGATTCTAGTAATATTGATATGTATGGAAAGGTTATGTCTCAAGCTGATGAAAATATAGTTCAATTATTTTCTGATTGTACCTATGTTGATTTAAAAGAATTAGAGGAGATAAAAAATAATTTAAAAAATAATTTAGTTAATCCAAAGGATCTTAAAATGAAACTTGCTTATGAGATTGTAAAAATATATCATGGATTAGAAAAAGCAGAGGAGGCGCAAAATTATTTTATTAATACTTTTCAAAAAAAAGAAACACCAACTGAAATTTTGGAGCATTATATTAAAGATGGAGAATATGGAATTTTGGATTTATTATTGGAAATTGGCTTATCTGCTAGTAAAAGCGAGGCCCGTCGCTTAATTGATCAAGGCGCTATTAGATTAAACGAAGATGTTTTAAGAGATCCTTTGTTGAAATTAAAAATAAAAGACTCCATGATTTTTCAAAGAGGAAAAAGACAGTTTGTAAAAATAAAAATAAAGTAATTATATGAATAATAATCAAGATAAAATGGATAAAATTGTTTCTCTTTGTAAAAGAAGGGGTTTTGTTTTTCCTTCTTCTGAAATATATGATGGATTTACTGCTATTTATGATTTTGGTCCTTATGGTGTGGAGCTAGCTAATAATATTAAAAATTTTTGGTGGAAATCAATGACTCAGTTTAGAAATGATGTTCTTGGTTTAGATTCCGCTATTTTTATGAGTCCAAAAATTTGGGAGGCTTCTGGGCATGTTAAGGGTTTTTCCGACCCCTTAACTGAATGTAAAAAATGCCATAGTCGTTTACGTTTGGATAGTTTATTAGAAGAATATGAAATTTTTGCTGATGAAAAAATGAGCGAAGAAGAGATTAATCAAATTTTTTCACAAAATAAAGATAAAATAAAATGTCCAAATTGTGGAGCGAAAGATTTTACAGAGGGAAAAAGTTTTAACTTATTAGTAAAATCAAATTTAGGTAATTTTACTGGTGATTTTAATAAAGAGCCTACATATTTAAGAGGTGAAACCTGCCAAGGCATTTATGTTAATTTTAAAAATGTTTTAGACTCTACTAGAGCTAAAATACCTTTTGGAATCGCACAAATAGGAAAAGCCTTTAGAAATGAAATAACTGCTCGTCAATTTATTTTTAGAACTAGAGAATTTGAACAAATGGAAATGCAATATTTTGTTAAGCCAGAGGATTCAGAAAAATATTATCAAGAATGGAAAGATATTCGTTATAAATTTTATTTAGACCTGGGAATTAAAGAAGAAAATTTAAGGTGGCATAAACATGAAAATTTAGTTTTTTATGCTAAAGAAGCTTATGATATTGAGTATAATTTCCCTTTTGGTTTCAAAGAATTAGAGGGTGTTCATGCCAGGGGTGACTATGATTTAAGTCAACACAGTAAGCATTCTGGAAAAGATTTGAGCTATTTAGATCCCTTTACTAATGAAAGGTTTATGCCAAATATAGTAGAAACATCAGCTGGTATTGCTAGGACTTTTTTAGCAGTTTTGTCAGATGCTTATCAGGAAGAGCAATTAAAAGATGAAACTAGAATTGTTCTAAAATTAAATCCCAAATTAGCACCAATTAAAATAGCAGTTTTCCCCTTATTAAAAAATAAAGAAAATTTAGTTAACAAGGCTAGGGATATTTTTAATGAATTAAAACAAACTTGGCGTTGTGAATTTGATGATAATGGTAATATCGGTAAAAGATATCGCAGACAAGATGAAATAGGAACTCCTTATTGTCTAACTGTTGATTTTGATACTTTAGAAAATAATGAGGTTACTATAAGGCACAGGGATACCATGGAGCAGGAAAGAGTAAAAATTGATGATCTATTAGATTTTTTTAAAAAGAATATTTAATTAATTTTTTGGTAAATTTAAAAAAGGACTTGTTTTTTACAAGTCCTTTGTTTTATTTTAATAATTTTTGCTTTAGTTTTATTTAACAATTCTTAGGACCTGATCTGTCCCTGAAATAATAATTCCAAAAATTGTTTTTCTGTTGCTTTTCCCCCCAATTTTGAGGCTTAACACTTCTCCATCTTCACGGCTAAGTATTTTTTGGGGCTCTAGGTTTATTATAAACCTTTTCTCATTATTTTTTTTGTTTGTTTGGATCACTATCTCTAGCATTCCAACAACTTCTTTACCAAAAAATTCTTTCTTTTTTATGGAGAATACTCTTGTAACCAATTTATTTTTCACTTTTACCCCATATCTGAAGTAGGGGGGGCACAACATTACTTTTAGTATGTTATTGTCATTTGGATCCCCTACCAAGAACTCAGTTGGTCTTATGAATTTCATGTGCTTCTCGTTTTTACCCGGAACAAAAAACTTAACATTATTAAAGCTGGCAATTTTTTGATAAACATTCTCTGTTATCATAATTTCCTTCCCATTTTTATCTTCAATGCCGATAAATTTTCCATCCTCGTCAATAATAGAAAAAGCTACGATTTCATTTAAATTTTCCATTGATTCCTCCTTTTTTATTTTTGATTGTTAAATTACTAAAATAATTATTAATTGTATCACAATATTAATTACATGTCAATATCTAAGTAATTTTTAACTATTGACTTTTTTTTAATATTATATTAATATTCTTTATTAATCAAATAATTGATTAAGCTTTGGACTTTAAAATAATAAGTAATATAAAAAAGGAGGTAAAAGTGAATTCAAAAGCAGAAAAAAGTAAGGATTTTAAAAAAGTGTTAATTTTAGTAGCCTTAGCTTTGTTACTGGTTTTAGTGTTGTTTTTGGTTATTTTTCAGGTTTCATCGATTAACAAAAGCTCGCGAAAAATAGACGAAAGTCTTCAATTGCAAGCAAAATCGTTAGGGGATATTTCCAATCTTCAAAGTTCTGTTGTTGGCATCTATGATTCTTTGTATTTTTTTGACGAGAAGATGCAGGTAATTAAAAATGATATTTTTTCCGACAGACTCAAAACCGATTCCGTTTTTAATTTTTTAATAAGAAGGATTGATGCTTTACAGGGTGCTCTGATAAAACAGGAAAAAATTAACAAAATTCTTTATGAAAAAGTTATGATTCCTGCCCCAGAGAAATCTGCTCCACTGAAAACTAATCCGCCCCTTCTTAAAGATAGCGTGACCAGAAGTCCTTCAAATAGTATTGATTCATCTCCTCATTCTATTATTCCAAAACCAGTAGTGGTTGGAGTTGTTGAGGATAGCATTAATACTACGAACGGAAACACTTCAAAAAGAAAAAGAAACAGAATCTTATTTAAATAGGATTCTGCAAAATGGCTTGGAAAGGCAAAGGTGAGCAAAAGCTCACCTTTTAAATTTTTTGCCAGTACGTCTTCTAATCAATAGCTTGGAAACACTCAGCTGGGGTTTTAAGTCCCAAA
>CAZSRC010000040.1:0-4125 GCA_964609365.1 uncultured Gammaproteobacteria bacterium
GTCAATTAATTAAGCGAGAGATTGTGCATAATGTGCGCAGCGCTTCTCGTTATATTGAAGCTGGACATGATGAGGTTTGGGATATTTTAGAAAAAATTATTGATGAAGCCTATGTATTATTGAATAGGGCTCCTACCTTGCATCGTCTAGGAATTCAAGCCTTTAAACCAGTTTTAATTGAAGGTAAGGCTATTCATATTCATCCTTTGGTTTGTACTGCTTTTAATGCTGACTTTGATGGAGATCAGATGGCTGTTCATGTTCCATTAACAAAAGAGGCTATTGCAGAAGCTAGAGATATTATGCTTTCTTCACATAATCTTTTAAAACCTGCCACGGGAGATCCTATAGTTACACCAAATCAAGATATTGTTTGGGGTTCTTATTATATAACCTTAGAAAAAGGTACAGAAAAAAAAGATGAAGAATTAAAACATTTTTCTGATATTGATGAAGCATTATTAGCTTATGATTATAAGTTTTTAGAATTACATGAAAATATTAAAGTAAAGATAAAAGGAGATTTAATTAGAACAACTGTTGGTAGAGTTATTTTTAATAAAATAATTCCAGATAAAATCCCTTATATTAACGAGGTTTTAGGAAAGGGGAAAATTAAAAACTTAATTAAAGATTGTTTAAATATTTACGGTGAAGATGTTACTGTTAAGTTTATAGATGATTTAAAAAATTTGAGTTTTGATTTTATTACTAAGAGTGGTCTTTCCTGGGGCTTTGGTGATCTACCAGAATTACCAGAAAAAGATAAAATGATTGAAGATGCTAATCTACAGGTTGATCAAATAAGAGAACAATTTGAAGAAGGTTTGTTAACTGAAAGTGAGCGCTATAGTAAGGTTATTGAAACATGGACAACCACCAAAGAAAAAATTGCTGATATTTGTAAGGAAAGCTTGAAAGAATCATTACCAGTTTATTCAATGATTGATTCTGGTGCTAGGGGTTCTTGGGCTCAGCCAGTTCAAATTATTGGTATGAAAGGTTTAGTTACATCTCCCTCCGGAGCTATTATTGAACTTCCTGTTAAGGGTAACTTGAAAAAAGGATTTTCTGTTTTAGAATACTTTATATCTACTCATGCTACTAGAAAAGGTCTTTCTGATACGGCCCTAAGAACTGCTAATGCTGGATATTTAACAAGAAGATTAGTCGATGTAGCTCAAGATGTTATAGTTTTAGAAGATAATTGCGGTGATAAAGAAGGTTTATTTATTAGCAGAGAAGAAGTCGAAAAAGAAAATGATGATTTTTTTAGAAAAATTACTGGTAGATATTTAGTTAGTGATTTAATTGATAAAAAAGGAAAGGTTTTACTTGCAGCGGGAGAACTTTTAACTGAATCTTTTATTAAAGAGATAAAGGATAAGGATATTGAATCTGTCGTAATTAGATCAGTTTTAAAATGTAAGTTACATAAAGAAGTTTGTGCTAAATGTTATGGAGTTGATTTAGCCTATAATAAGGAGGTTAAACTAGGAACAACGGTTGGTATTATCGCAGCCCAGTCAATTGGTGAACCTGGAACTCAGCTTACCATGAGAACTTTTCATACTGGAGGTGTTGCTAGTGCTGAAGATATTACCCAAGGTTTACCTAGAGTAGAAGAAATATTTGAAAATAGAAGTCCCAAAAAGAAGGCTTTAATGTCTGAGGTTGATGGTGATATAAAAATTGAATTTGGTCAAAAAATTATAAAAGATAAGGATGGAAAAGATATTTATGTTAATAATCCTCAGGAAAAAGTTTTAAAAATAGTTTACAAGGGTCAATCAGCTGAAAAATATTATTTTAGAGAATTAGCTAACGAGATTAAATTATCTGGTCAAAAAAATTCTAAAAAAGATTTAGAACCAAAAGTAAAAGTAAAAGATGGCGATAAAATTATAAAGGGTACAGAAATTTATTCTATTTTAGATAAAAGCGTTAAATCAGATCATTCCGGAATAGTTAAAATTAATAATAGATTTATAGAGATAGCTGCAGAGGTTGATAAAATTCAAGAGTTTACTATTCCAAAAGGAGTTATGTTATGGGTTAAGGATGGTGATAAAGTAAAGCCAGGAGATCGCTTAACCGAAGGAAGTTTTGATTTAAAAGAGTTATTTAGATTAAGAGGTATGCTTGAAACTCAAAAGTATATTATTAGAGAAATTCAATATGCATATTCCTCACAAGGACAACCATTAAATGATAAACATATTGAGATTATTGCTCGTCAAATGTTCTCTAGACACTTAATTAGAGAAACTGGGGCAACTGACTTACTTCCTGGCGAAACTGTTGAAGAGGAGGTTTTAAGTCAAGCTAATAAAGAAAATAAAGACAAGGCTAAGTCTGAAAGATTATTACTTGGTGTAACCAAAACTTCATTAACTACAGATAGCTTTTTATCTGCTGCTTCATTTCAAGAAACTCCTAGAGTATTAATAGAGGCTGCTTTAAGTGGTAAAATAGACTATCTTGAGGGTCTAAAAGAAAATGTTATTATTGGTTGTCTGATTCCTGCCGGAACTGGATACAAAGGAAAAAAGAAAAGAGAAATATATAAATAAAAAAAATAAGAACGCGAAAGCGTTCTTATTTGATTTAATTAATTTTTTATTTATGAAAATAATTATTGGATTAGGAAATCCAGGTGATAATTATCAAAAAACCAGACATAATATTGGTTTTATGTTTTTAGATTATCTAGCAGGAGAAAAAGCTGATTGGAGGTTTAATAAAAAATATAATGCTTATATTCTAGAAAAAGAAGACCTGGTTTTAATCAAGCCCCAGACTTTTATGAATAATTCTGGCCTGTCTATTAGGCTTTATTTAGATTATTATAATTTTTTGCCAAAAAAATTACTTGTATTTTCTAAGGAAAATATTGACTTGAGTAATATATTAACAGTTGTTCATGATGATTTGGATATTGATTTTGGTAAATTTAAAAAATCGATTAATTCTTCTAGCGCTGGACATAACGGAGTCCAATCAATAATAAATCATCTAAAAACAAAAAACTTTAACAGGATTAGAATAGGGATTAATAATTATTTTAGAGAAAATATTAGTGGGGCAGATTTTGTTTTACAAAAATTTTCCAAAGAAGAGTTGAGTAAAGTAGACTCTATTTTTAGATCTATTGAACTATAAAAAATAATAGCCATATTATCACCTAGAATTAGAAGACAAGCTTCTTTAAAAGTATAAAATAAGAAAAAAAGGAGGGAACTTATTTTATACTACTTCTAGGCAAAAATATAGCTATTATTTTTTTTAAATATAATTATATTATAGCACTTTTGTCTATTTTTGTCAATATATTAAAAAAGAGCAAATTAAATTTGCCCTCTAAGTTTTTATTTTTCTTATCTTTCTCCTCTTGGAACAAAATAATACGAAGTATATATCTTGCCCAGATAAAGACGGAAAGAATTATCCTTGCTTCTTATTAAAAACATTGAAATATCGGTTTTTTTAAAGCTTGTTCCAGTACAATTAATATACTTTATTAGGTCATTTTCATGAATTAACCATGAAATTGTTTCACCTAAATTTAGAGCATTCTTTTTTCTTTTTTGAGCTCCCCTTCCAAAGCTATTATCACCTCTACTTAATTTGAAAATATAGTATGGCTCTTTATTTGCGGGGTTGACGTCCTCAATTTCAAATTCTTTTATTTCTGTTTCCCCATTTATAAGAGATAGCAGATAATTTAAGTTGTTTTCAGTTCTTGGTATAACAGGAAAAAAATAGGTATCCTCTTTATCAAAGTCTATTTTTTCAGCCCTGTTCAAAACCTCTTCTTTTTGATTTTCAAAAATATTGATTAAATTTTCATCTACTTTTAGATTTTTTAATCTCTCTATTTGTTTGTCAAAAAAAATCTCCAACTCTTTTCTATTAATTTTTTTTGTTTTTTTAAAAAACTCAAACATATCTTCCTCCTTTTTTGATTAATATTTATAATATTTCTAATTTTTAAAAGTATTATAAATATTAATCAAGCAAGAATTTTGACTAATTTATGATATAACATTAAAAACTTTTTGTCAATACCAGCGCAATGGTTCAATAGCTTGGAAACACTTAGGCGTAAAAATGATATAATTATAG
>CAZSRC010000041.1:0-3344 GCA_964609365.1 uncultured Gammaproteobacteria bacterium
ATAATATGCATATGCTTAAAGCTATGGATTATTTAATAGACTTAGGTCCAGATGGAGGAGAAAAAGGGGGATATGTTTTAGCTAGTGGCGAACCAGAAGATATTATTAGAAAAGAAAAGAGTATTACAGGTAAATATTTAAAGGAATATTTAAAGAAATAGCTATTGTTTTTTTGAAAAAAATTTGCTATAGTATTATCAATACAAGACGAAAAGGGCATCAATGCTTTATCCGTAAAGATAAGAGCGGAGATTCCCTTTTTATTTTTTATCTTCAAGTTTAATTAAATGTTCTATTTTATATAGATAATCGAAATATTTTATAGTTATTTGCTTAAAAAGAGAAGAATAAAATTTTTTATTTGGAAAAAGTATTTTTTCAAATTTATTTTTTTCTATTAAATATTTTACTAATTTTATATAATCTCCATCACCTGATATTAGTAGTATTTTATCAAAGTTTTCATTTTCGCATATTTTTTTCATTACATCAAAAATAATATCAGAATCAACATTGCCTTTTTTGTCGCTAACCATTAGTTTGTTATGTTCTTTCTTTATAAGAACAAAGTTAGCATCCTTTATTTTGTCGTAAACTTTTTTATTCTTTATATCTAAATAACCCATATAATAGAAAATTTCTTTTACATAATATTTTTTAAACAAGTATTTTCTTAATTTTAAAAAATCAACCCTCCATGGGTTCTCTTCGGATTTTGTTCCCATGTATAAGTTTTGTCCATCAACAAAAGCGATATTGTTTTTTTTATTATTCATTTTTTTATATTTTATTTTTTTAAATTATAACATTTTGTTCTTATTATTTATTTAATTTTTTAATAAATTTAAATTAAATTTTTTATTATTGACTTTTATACAATAAAATGATAGTTTATTTTAAAGTTCTTAAAAAAATAAAAATGGGATTAAAAATTGCAATTAAAACTGGAGATAATATAAAAAAAATCTCCGAAACGGATATCTCATTTTACAAAATTGTAAAAACAGATAATCTATGGCGAGCTTTTATCGTTGTTGCTTCAAAATATTTTGGAGCCGAATATGAGAGCGGTGACTTCAGAAAAACCTGTTTTACTGAGGAATATATAAATGATAATACTAGGACGATTTTTGAGTCTTTCGGTGATTCTTTTGCCGTTGTTTTTACTCAAAATCGTTATTATATTTTTGTTATTTCCCAAAGTAAAGCAGTAAAAATTATTCCTGGCGAGTATGTGATGTATGCTACTTTGGCGTCTTTTTTTAAACGTCAATATTCAATTTTACTCAAAACTCCTACTTCTTAATAAGAATCGGGAGTTTTTTTATTTCTTTTTGAGGTTTTTTTAAGGAAATCAGAGATAGGCGGTGGGTGGCTCTAATCTATTGACAAATAATATTTAGTATGATATTATCCATTAATATAGTTCTTTTATATTATTAACTTATAAAGTCCTGTAAGTAAAGTAGCAGGCATTTTTATTATGGAAAATAATGATTTTCTAACACCAGCGGCCACAAGTTTCGAACAAGTAACAATGGACATAACCAGAGTATGGGAAGGAATTTATAAAGAGTGGTTCGGTCTTGAAAAAAATTTTTCCAATCTTAAAATTTCGCCAAAGTATAGTCCGCTAAAACATTTTGGCATTATTGTTGCTAAAAGTTTAATAGCGAGGGAAGTTGTTACTCCCATGATGAGCAAGTTTAAAGTTTCTTTATATAATGATTGTCTTATTGCTGAAGATACTTTTAAAGATGAAAGAACTGCTGAGGATGGCGATTATTTCATTTTCTTCGATAGAAATATTGAAGCTTGTGATGAGTTTCCTGATTCTTCGGCTCTTGATATGTGGTTTGAATTTGCGGAAACAATAACTTTTTTAGAAAGATTGCTCTTGGAGGTCTTATATTTTAATGAAACTGGGAAGCATCTTGATAATCATAGCGAAACTATTTGTTGTGGATCGCGCGATGTTCCAGAGGATTATATTGCTCCTTCTGGTATGTTTTCTGACGGTGGTTATGTTCCTATTGTTGGGTGGTCGTCTAGTAGACAAGAGTTTACTATTCACGTTAAAGAACATCATTGTTCAGCTCCATTTGCAAGCCCCAGGGTAGTTGTTTCTTGATTCTAGATTCTTATCACCTTAATTTTTAACCCTCTTTTATTGAAGAGGGTTTTATTTTTTAAAAAAATATTATGTGGAATACTTGACTTTATTTATTGTTTGTGCTAGTATTTTAGGAACAATAGTTCTTTTACAAATTATTTAATTGGTTATACAAGTTCTTTTATGAGAATTTGTACAACCAATTAAATAAATATTCTATGAGCAGTAATCAAATTATCGATTTTCCAACCCCAGAAATCAAAAATCTTTGGTCAAAAATCTACGAGGAAATATCAAATGAGGTTAAAGAGGCTTCAACTAAAGAGCCATTTGAAGAAAGAATACGAGTTATTCTTAGAAAAAATCTTGATATGACTTTGGTTAGAACAGACGATAAGCATAGAAAATTTTTTAAAGATGTTTTAAGATTTGCCATTAATATGGACATTGATAAAAATCTTTATAGAATAGAGTCTGGTAGATCTCATTATAGGACAACCGGCCTTAAGAGAGATAATCGAAAGAATTAGAATAGGAAAACGGACGAGCCTAATAATAAAATCGTCCGCATTATTCAGTTTATTAATACGCTTAGTAAGTTGATAGTGTTTGTTAGATATAACAGAGCTTTTGTTAAAAGGTTCTTTTGTTTTGATTAATGTGTTATTTTTTAATGTATTGTCAAATAAGAGCAAGTATGATATAATCATATTAGTTTTTTGACAATATTCACTTATAAAGTCCTGTAAGTAAAGTAGCAGGCATTTTTATTATGGAAATTAATAATTTCCCAGCCCCAAGCTCCAATGGAGCAACAGTGAGAATAAATAAATTATTTTTTCTCCTTTTCATCAGCGTAGTTTTCCTATTTTCTTGTAATAATTCTTCTTCAACTTCAGTTCCTCTTTCGGAAGAAGAAAAAGCCATAGAAGAGGCTTATAATATTTGGCAAGCTAATAGTGTTAATAGCGGTGATGCTCGTGTTGAAATTAATAGTATCGGTACTGAAGCTCGCTTGAAGTGGGAGACGCTAATGCTAGCAAAAATTTCAAAGAGCGTTGATCCGGATGAGGTTTATCTTATTTGGAAAGACAATCGTCTTTCCAGCGGTGACATTTTTGGTACTGAAATCAATAATGTTGGCGTAAGAGCTTACCAAAGATGGGAGCAACTAATGTTTGCCAAAATTTCCAAAATGACCGATCTTAAAAAAATTCGGAAAATTTGGAAA
>CAZSRC010000042.1:0-3121 GCA_964609365.1 uncultured Gammaproteobacteria bacterium
GGGTGCCCCATTCAACCACTCTGGCACCTCTCCAATGATTATTAAATTTTATATTGGCTTTTAGTCGCGTGACGACGAGGCCCCGTGCCGAAGACTATACGGAAAAAGCCATTTTACGCGACTCTCTAATTTTTTGTTTTTATTCTAAAATATGTTACAATATAACTATCTTATAAAATATAATAAATAATGTCAATAAAAATATGGAACAAGAAAAAAATAATTTAAAAGAATTTAATTGGGAGATAAATGAAAAAAATAAACACAAAAGAGATAAAAAATGGTATATAATTGCATCTATTATAACCATCTCTTTAATAGTTTATGCCTTAATTACAAAAAACTTTTTCTTTGCTTTAATAATTATAATTTCTAGCGCTTTAATAATATTTTTTGATAATGAAGAGGATAGAATATTAGCAATTAAAATAAAATATGATGGAGTAGGAATTGGAAATAACTTTTTTGAATTTGAAGGTATGAGAAATTTTTATATAATCTATAGACCAAAAGAAGAAATAAAAAAAATTTATTTTGAATTTAAAAATCCTCTAAAAAATAGACTATCAATTCAATTAAATGAACAAAATCCGGTCGAAATAAGAGAGTTTATTCTAAAATACCTAGAAGAAGACTTAGAAAAGGAACACGAACCATTGAGCGAGGGCCTAGCTAAAATATTTAGATTATAAATAGTATTTGACATTGAATCTTTTATTTTCTAAACTATTGATGAGTCCCTGTAGTTCAACGGATAGAACGCAAGATTGCGGATCTTGTAATCTAGGTTCGATTCCTAGCGGGGACACCAATTAATTCTATGAAAAATCTCAATCAACTAAACAAGGTTGGAGAAAAAACAGAGAAAGCTCTAAATAAACTAGGTCTTGAAACTATTCTGGACCTTGTTTTTTATTTTCCCTATCGTTACGAAAGATACGAAGAGCAAAATCTAAAAAATATTTCAATTAATCAAAATATTAATATTGAAGCTGAGATTGAATTAATCAGAAATAAAAGAAGTCTAAGAAAAAGAATGATGATTACCGAGGCCTTAGTAAAAAATGAGCAAGGATCAATAGAAATAATTTGGTTTAATCAGCCATTTATTGGAAAGAGTTTAAAAATAGGTGATAAAATTTCTTTAGCCGGAAAAATAACGAGTAAGCAGGGTCGTTTAATGATGATATCTCCTGTTTATGAAAAAATTATTGAAAATAATAAAAAAATTCATACAAAAAATATTGTCCCAGTATATAGCCTAAGCGCATCAATTAGTCAAAAGCAAATTAGATATTTAATTCACCAAGCTTTAGAAAAAATTTCTGAAATTCCTGATTACCTAACGCCAGAAACAATATCTAGGCAAAATCTTATTAATATTAATGAAGCTATAAAAAAAATACACTTCCCCGAAAATTTCGAAGAATTAAACAGGGCAATAGATAGATTTAAATTTTCTGAATTATTCCTATTTCAAGTTAAGTCTTATTTATTAAAAAAAGATTTAGAAAAAAAGAAATCTCCCGCCCTAACAATAGAAATAGAATTAATAAAAAAATTTATTAATAAGCTTCCATATAAATTAGGCCTTGATCAAAAAAGGGCTATTTGGAGTATCTTAAAAGACACAGAAAGAAATATTCCTATGTCTAGATTACTGCAAGGAGATGTTGGAAGTGGAAAAACTATCGTAGCCTTAATAGCTATTTTTAATTGCTTATTAAACAAAAAGCAATCCGCCTTAATGGTTCCCAGCGAAATACTGGCCAAGCAACACTATCAAAGTGCTGTAAATTTATTTTCTGAAAATAATTTTAAAGTTGGTTTAATAACATCAAAAAAACAAGAAAGTAATTTTCCTTTAAACGGATCAAAGAAACAAAAATCGCAAGAAATAGCTGAAAATTCTCAACTAATTATTGGCACTCATTCGTTAATTCAAGAAAAAATAAAATACAAAAACTTAAGCCTAGTGATTGTTGATGAGCAACATCGTTTTGGAGTTAGTCAAAGACAAGAAATCGTTTCTAAAAATATTGATGATAACATAAATAAAACTACTCCACATTTTTTATCAATGACCGCTACGCCAATTCCCAGATCTTTAGCATTAATGTCTTTTTATGGTTTAAATTTTTCTATAATATCTGAGAAGCCAAAAGATAGAAAAGAAATTATTACAAAAATAATTCAAGAAGATCAAAGAGATAAAATGTATAAATTTATTGAACAAGAAATTAAAAAAGGTTTTCAAGCTTTTATTGTTTGCCCCTTAATAGACCCATCTGATAAGAGCGGTTCAAAGTCAGTAAAAGATGAGTATGCAAGATTAAAAAAATCTCATTTTTCTAATATTGAAATAGTTATGCTACATGGAAAAATGAAAACAGAAGAAAAAGAGGATATAATGAATAAGTTTTTAAAAAATGAAATAAAAATATTAATTTCAACATCAGTTATTGAATTGGGCATAGATATCCCTAATGCTAATATTATGTTAATTGAAGGGGCTGAAAGATTTGGCTTATCTCAATTACATCAATTTAGAGGTAGGGTTGGAAGAAGTGATATACAAAGTTATTGTTTTTTAAGTATAGGAAAAGAGGATCTTGATCAGGAGTTATTTGAACAAAAAAATAACTCAAAATCAATGGAAAGATTAAGAGCTATGGAAAAATATAATGATGGTTTATCTTTAGCTAAAATTGATTTACAGAATAGAGGTAGTGGTAACTTTTATGGACTTGAACAATCTGGAATAATGAATTTTCGTTTTGCCACATTATTTGATTATGAGATAATGAAAAAAGTAGAAGAGGAAATAAAAGAAATAAGTAAAAATGATCCAGAACTTAAAAAGAATCCAAAATTATTACAAAAAATAAAAAGTGATCTCAAAAATACTCACTTGGAATAAATAAATTAAAAAACTTTATTCTTTTTTAACTAAAATTATTAATTTTAGTTTTTTTTATTTAATCTTTCAGACAGCGAACCGAATATCCGTCACCTGTATAACTAAGCTCGCGATAAATTGAAACATCACCCAAATTCAAGCTACGACTCCAAGAATTTCCAAGATGACTCCATGATGATGACCAAAAGTAAGCAAAAACTC
>CAZSRC010000043.1:0-2720 GCA_964609365.1 uncultured Gammaproteobacteria bacterium
ATTGTAAATAATATTTACAATACTCTTGACAATAATATTTACATAATATATAATATTAGTATAACAAACAATATTATATATTATGATTACAATAATTAAAAAATTACGCCAGAAAAAGGGTTGCTCACAAACGGAACTGGCTAGTTTGATAAAAGTATCTCGCCCTGTCTTAGCTGACATAGAAAAAGGGGAGAAGGATTTAACTATTTCTCAGGCTAAAAAAATAGCTGACTTTTTTGGTTTATCATTGGAAAATCTTTTGAATAATAAAATACCAAATGAACCTAAACTAGAAATTAAAAAAGAAAATAAAAAAGAAAAAAATAGCACTGAAATGCGTATTTCTATTCCAGAAAAGAATATTAAAAAGTTTAAGGAAGTTTTTTTGTATGTTTTGGGACAAGTTGGAGCTAAGCCAAATGTTGGTGAGAGTGTTTTATGCAAGCTGTTGTATTTTATAGACTTTGATTTTTATGAAAAGTATGAAAAGCAATTAATGGGTGCTGTTTATATTAAAAATCATCATGGTCCAACTCCTTTAGGATTTCCCGATATTGTAAAAGAAATGGAGAAGAAAGGTGATATTAGTGGAGTTGTAAATCAGCATTATCGTTATCAGCAAAAGAAATATTTACCACTTAGAGAGCCAGATTTAAATATAATTACTGCTGAAGAAAAAAAACATATAGATTGGGTCCTAGCTCGACTTTCCAACAAGAATGCTACGGAAATGGAAGAGTATTCCCACCGTGATGTTCCTTGGATAAGCGCGGAAGATCAATCGGTGATTGACTATGAAACTGTTTTCTATCGCACTCCCGATTTCTCCGTTCGGAGCTATGATTAAATACGAAGAAACATCAGAATTCAAAAAGGATTTTAAAAAACTCTCAAAAAGATTTAGATCTTTATCAGATTTTTTTTATTGTAAAAAAAGCGGTTATTGAATTGCGTCATGAAAAGAGGGTTGATAATCAAGCTACTTTTGAAATATCCGGATTTAATTCAGAAAAGAATACTTTTTGGAAAATAAAAAAATTTGCCTGTAAATCTTTAAAAGGTTTTGGGGTTAAAAGTGGTATTAGAGTTATATATCGTTTGCAAGAAGAAAATAATTTAGTTTTATTTTTGGAAATTTATTTTAAAGGTGATAAAGAGAATGAGAATAAGGAAAGAATAAAAAAATATTTATTATAAATAATTATGAAAAGTACTTCCTTGGAAATAGCTAAACAGTTTTTAGGAAAAAAAGTTCACTTAGTTTTTGATAGACCACTAGGATCAAAACATCCTAAGCATGGTTTTGCTTATGAGCTTAATTATGGTTATGTTCCTGGAGTATTTGCTCCTGATAGGGAAGAATTAGATGCCTACTATCTAGGAGTAAATCAAAGTATAAAAGAAGCTGATGGCATAGTAATTGCTATTACTCACAGAGAAGATAACGATGACGATAAATTGGTAGTGTCTCCAGAAGGAGTTGATTTTTCGGATGAAGAAATTATTAAAAGTACTTATTTCCAGGAAAAATGGTTTAAATCGAAGATTGTCAGGTCTTAACTATTGACTTTTTAAAACAAATATGTTAACATAAATCAACTAGTTCTTTTAAAAGTTGATTTTTTTGTTGGGCTATAAATAGTCGGACTAATCAATTTTTGCTATAATAATAGAGTAAATATTAATCATTAAATAAAAAATATTATGTCAAAAT
The DNA here is from genome assembly GCA_964609365.1 of uncultured Gammaproteobacteria bacterium. GTDB lineage: Bacteria > Patescibacteriota > Patescibacteriia > Patescibacteriales > UBA12465. Next base: position 1,715 of record CAZSRC010000043.1, read on the forward strand.
TTGAAAGTTTCGGGCTTGGCAGTGTTCGGGATAAAATTAATAAAACTGTCAATGAATCTAAAATGCCCATCGAAAAATATGAAAGTACTGTTGGCGTGTATGGTGGAAAAATGAAGAATGAAGATGGCAAAATGATTTGGAACAATCAAGGAATTATTTCTCAAATTGATAAATTTGGGGATGCAGTTCTAAGAAATTATGACGAACATGTCATGAAAAATCCAGGTGAGTTATTCAAAAAAAATCCATTTCTGTTCTTTAAATTTTTCATGCCCGGCCCTAAAAGATATCGTGGCTCTAAAGATGAAATCTTTACTAATATTAAAAGATTGGGATTAGACGGAATCTATGGATTACACGAAAAGGGAATTGAAATAAAAGATCAAAATCTTTTTACTAAAGGCGTTATCTTGCAAGATGTTTACCGGGCTGATTTAATTGGTCCAGGAGCAGGAGAATTGTTAGGTTTGAATGAAACTGAACTTTTGTCTAAAGCTTCGGCTTACCTCAAATCTATTCATGACAACTATGGAGCTGTGGGAGAAGTTTTGCCAAGTGATTTTATTTTTAGAAGAGACGAAAATGGGAATGTTGCTGAAGTAGTTTTAAACATCCCAGATATTGTCTTTAATGAAAAGAAAAACATCGGCGAAAAAGAACAAAAAGCCACCGATCTTTTAGATTTTATCATTAGTATTGGGGCTGAAGATTTTAGAACTTCTCAAGATGAAAGATCAGTAGAAAGAGCTATGGAAACAATTTTGTCTTCTTATGGAGATAAAGAAATTATTGCCTTGCTTAAATCTTTTATCGGTCGCGGTCGCTTGACTTTATCTGGCGATAGAAATTCAAGCGCCGTTAACATCCCAGCAGATTCTTTTACTACCAAAAATCGTGGTCTTTTTACAAAGCACAACGAAGCTAGGGTAGCAAACAACAGAAGTTTGGAAACTTTATTAAAGGATATTTCCTTAAAAGTTTGCAATAAATTTGTTAACTAAGGTTT
>CAZSRC010000044.1:0-2436 GCA_964609365.1 uncultured Gammaproteobacteria bacterium
TCCCATTCCCCTACCAGTCATTGATCCTTTTCCCAAAGGACCAGTTCCATCCATTTTAGGCATATTATTAGAGTTAATTTTTATAATAGATAATTCGACGATATTATCTATTATGAGTATATACCCAAAACTATTTATTGTCAAGTAATAATATTTATTTTTTATTTTCTAATAAAGTTCTATCTAAAAAATTAACTACATCTTTGTCTATTGATGATATATTTTTCTTCTTATAATATTCATAAAGCTCGGACCAACTAAATAAAAAATGTAAATTTATTTTATTTTTTTTCAAATTATTCTTAGCGATTCCCCCGACATCTAAAATAGTTATCACATCATCAATAATTAAATTATTCTTCCTTATTCTTTTTGAAAAATCAATTACAGTTTTAGCTGTTACAGTAGCATCTTCTATTAATAAAACCCTTTGGCCTCTTTTATAAACTCCCAATATTTCTCCAGAGGTACTATATTTTTTAACACCCTCTTTTCTAATAGCTAGGCAAGGGATATTTTTATAGACTGACAAACTATAAACAAAAGGAAGTCCACCATAAGGCAATCCCAAAATCTTATCAAACTTAATTTTTTTATCTTGAATAATTTTGAAAATCAAAGCACTAATTCTTCTTTGCAATTTTGGATAAGAAATAAATTTAGCTGTATCTAAAAAAACAGGAGTTCGCTCTCCATTCTTTAATAAAATCCAATCCCTCTTATTAAGACTTTTTGCCACCTTAAATAATCCAGAATCTATTATATCTTTTATAATTAATTTTTTCATAATTAATATATTTAAATTATAATATAAAAAATAAAAACTATCTCAAGCCTATATAAGAGATCATGGTTTCTAATTCTTCTGGCTTGTCTCTTCTATAGGAAAAATATTTATCATTTAAGCAATAAGTGCATTCATCGCTTATAGTAATATTATTACTGCTAATATTTAGTTGCAATAATTGATCTTTAACAACTTGAGAAAGGTTAATATATTTCTTTTTATCTCGAATTATAGATTCTGATATTTTAAATTTACCTAAAACATCATCTTTAACCTCAAAATGACAATCTTTAATATGCGGGCCGATAAAAATTTCTATATCATTTAAATTCGAACTATAATAATTTGTAAAAATATTAATAAGCTCTGAGGCAATATTTAATACTACACCACGCCAACCAGCATGAGCCAAGGCTATTATTTTTTTGTTTTTATCATAAAAATAAATTGGCAAGCAGTCAGCCACTGTTATAGTTAGTAGGCAATTTTTTTGATTTGTTATTAAAGCATCGCAATCCTTAATAACTTTAGATTTATTTACATTATCAACAATAGCAACTCTACTTCCATGAACTAAACCAGTTGATATAATATTTTTATTATCAAGTTTTTTATTTTTAAAAAATAAAAATCTATTCTCTTTTGAGTTTTTCATAGATCCATCTTTTTTTTCTGATATTCCTATATACAAATCTTGATTATCATTGAGATTCATAAAGCTTAATTAATACTTTTTATCCAGTTATTTAAAATACTATATATTTCACCTAAATGTTCTTCTTTTCTAAATGTGTGGGGAGCATTTTTTATAACATGAAACTCTTTTTTTCCCGGTAATTTATCAAACAATATTTGATGATTTTCAACTAAGGTATCATCATCTAATTCTCCAACAGTTAACAAAACTGGCATTTTTAAATTTTCTACTTCGCTTAATAAATTAAACTTTTCCTTCTCTTGCATATATGACCATTTTATTTTTACTTTTATATCACCCCAGTCCTCAATTATAAAACCATCTTTTTCCCAATTTTCTAATTCTTCCTTGGTGTAATTTTTCTTACTTAATTCAGCATTAATCGGGCTAGAAAAAATAGATAAAGCTAAAACTTTTTGAGGATTTTTTTCTGCATAAAAAGCAGAACAAATTGCACCCAAACTATGTCCAGATAAAATAAAAGGCTCTTGATAGAAATTTTGTTTTTTTGCCCATTCAACAACATCCTCTAAATCTTCATAATAATTAGAAATATTAGCTTCATCAAAGTTTCCTTCACTTTCGCCAAAAGTATTTCTAGCATCAAATCTAACAACATTATAATTATTATCTGAAAATGACTTAGCTATAATTTGAATATGCTTAGAGTCCTTAGAATCTCCCAAGCCATGCATAACAAACACTAAACCTTTTGGATTATCTAATTTTTCTACGAGGACAGAAATATTTTGATTTTTTCGGTTTTTGATAAATTGTTTCATAAAGAAATTTTCACAGGGCTTTTTATATAATCAATATAAATAATAGGTAAATTATACTCTTTAAAATTATCTACAAAACACTTATTTATAATATCTTGTTTTAATATTTTACCATTTTTATTATAAACCTGAGACCAACCAAGGACAAAGCCCTTTGGTAGATTATTTTT
>CAZSRC010000045.1:0-2153 GCA_964609365.1 uncultured Gammaproteobacteria bacterium
GCTTGTTTTTTTGTTAAGGTGTTAATTATAACTCGCTCTCCCTTTTTAATAATTTTTTGAGACTCTAAAATGATATCATTAATTTGACTATGATTATTTTTTTTATCAAAAACAGGCCTAATTTCAATCGTGGGATCAATTAGGCCGGTTGGCCTAATTACTTGCTCTACTATTTGTTTTGATTTTTCTAATTCAAATTTTCCTGGTGTAGCAGTAGTAAAAATAGCTTGAGAGATTCTTTGTTCAAATTCGGAAAATTTTAAAGGACGGTTATCCAATGCCGAAGGTAGCCGCCAACCATATTTTATTAAAGTCTCTTTTCTACTATGATCACCAGCATACATTCCGCCAATTTGAGGAATGCCAATATGACTTTCATCTACAATTAATAAAAAATCGGGACGACCATTTTTGTCTTTCGGAAAATATTCCAACAAAGAATCAGGGGCCTCCCCAGCTAGTTTTCCGGTTAAATGACGAGAATAATTTTCAATACCATGACAATAACCAAGACTTCTAAGCATTTCCATATCATAACGAACTCGACGTTCCAGTCTTTCAATCTCTAAATATAATTTATTCTTTTTAAAATACTTTAAACGATCCTTCAATTCCTCTTGAATACTTTTAATAGCTTGCTCAATTTGTGGCTTAGTAGAAATAAAGTGCTTAGGAGGAAAAATAACAATTTCTGGTAAATGTTCTAAAATATTTTTTGTTAATTCATCAATAATATTTAAATCAGAAACTGACTGATTTTTTAATTCTAAACGATAAATAATATTTTCTGACATTGGACGAATTTCAAAAATATCACCTCTAACTCTAAATTGTCCTCTTTTAATCTCACCATTAACTCTTTCAAATTGCATTTTTATTAACTGAGAAATCAAATCAGATCTAGTCATTGTTTTATTTTTCTCTAAATGAAGTGATGCTTGCATATAACTAATTGGGACTCCTAAATTATAGATACAGGAAACCGATGCTACAATAATTACATCACGACGAGAAAGTAATGATGAACTTGCCCCGTGACGAAGCCTATCAATTTCTTCATTAATCATTGCTTCCTTTTCTATATATGTTCCCGAGTTTGGTAAATATGCCTCTGGTTGATAATAATCATAATAAGATACAAAATAATGAACTGCATTATCGGGAAAAAAATTTTTATATTCTCGATACAGTTGAGCTGCTAGAGATTTATTAGGAGCCATAACTAAAACTGGTTTATCTAGATTTTTAATAATATTAGCGATTGTAAAGGTCTTTCCTGATCCGGTAACACCAAGTAAGGTTTGATAATCAAAACCCTTATCCAGGCCATTTTGGAGCTTTGAAATTGCTTCGGGCTGATCACCGGCTGGCTGAAAATCTGATTTTAGAGTGAATAATGGTTTAGACATTGTTTTTACTAATTTTATCTAGAATTTATAATAATTATAGCACTGCCCTATTTTAAATTCAAATAAAAACATTGACAATTATTTTAAATAATGGTATAATAATATTATTCGTGTAAAACTGGTGGCACGATAAAACCGCTTTAAAAACGGTCAAGAGCGATTAAAAGCTTGGGAAACACCTTAATAGTTATTTAAAAATTTATAGTCATGGAAAAAATTAGTAATGTTATTATGGGCGTTATTATTAACGCAAATCCTACCTTTTTGATGGTAATCATCTCTATCGTATTAATTATAATTTTTGCAGTTCTTGCTATTCGTTATTTTATTAAATGCGAAGAAGAGAAAAAGGAAAAAGAAAAAGAAAAAAATGCTATTTGGCGGGAAGTGGAAAAAATTAAAGAAGATGAAGAGAAAAAGGAAAAAGAAAAAGAAGCTAAGGAGAAACTTGAAAAAATCTTTGAAAAAAAAGAAATTGAAAAAGAAGATTTTTCTTTTATTGTTAAGTGGATCAGAGTCATCGAACTAAAAAAAGAAGACGAAGAAAGACTATTGGAGTTGGATGTTTTAAAAGTATTCGCAGAGATTTCAGATATTAAAAAACAAATTGTCTTCAGTGATGATCTTCTTAAATACTTATACTTCCTAGAAAGTTCTTTTAAACAAAGTTATGAAGATCGGGTATTAAGAAAAATTCTTGATAACGTCGAAAAAACATTAAAGAGAGCAGAAGAACTTGATAAG
>CAZSRC010000046.1:0-2056 GCA_964609365.1 uncultured Gammaproteobacteria bacterium
TACAAAAATTACTGGAGCTATGGAATATTTTGAAATATTTAATGATCGTATGATTTTCTGCAGAAAAGCGGCTAAGTTTTTAAACTATAAATTTATTTTAGTTATTAATAATTTTAAATTATCTTAATATTATGATTGGAGTTTTTGATTCAGGTGTTGGTGGATTAACAGTTTTACAACATTTTTTAAAAGATTTACCTCAGTATAAATATATTTATCTTGGTGATAATGCTAATGTTCCTTATGGAAATAAATCATCAGAAATAATTTATAATTATAGCAAAAAGGCTGTTGATTTTTTAAATTCTCAAGGTTGTAAAATTATAATATTTGCTTGTAATAGCGCATCATCTCAGGCACTGAGAAGGATTCAGCAAGAATATTTACCAGAAAAATATCCCAATGTGAAGGTTTTGGGAGTGATTAGGCCAATAGCTGAAAAAATTGCATCCTTCAAAAATATTAAAAAAATTGGAATAATTGGAACCAAGGCAACTATAAATTCCAATGTTTATGATAGGGAGTTATTTTCACTAAGAAGTGATATTGAGATAATTCAAAAAGCAACTCCACTTCTAGTTCCCTTAATCGAGGAGTCTTGGTTAAATAAACCAGAAACAAAAATGATTCTCAAAAAATACTTACTAACATTAAAGACTAAGCAAATTGACTCTTTGATTTTAGCTTGTACTCATTATCCTTTTTTATTAAAAGATATAAGAAGAATAATGGGCAAGTCATGCTTAGTTCTTGATCCAGGAAAAATAGTTAGCGATAGTTTAAAGGATTATTTAGAAAGACATCAAGAGATAAAGCTAGAAAAATATTTAAATAATTCAAACGATAGTAGCTGTATTTTTTATACAACAGATGATCCTATTAAATTTGAAGAATTAGGAAGCTTTTTTCTATCTAAAAAAATAAAAGGAGTTCAAAAAATTGAATTAAAATAAAATTACCATTTTTTTAGGTCTAATTTATAGCCCCTCCCTTTAATAGTGTGAATTAAATCTCTTTTGTTTTTTTCTGGGTTAATCTTTTTTCTTAATTTTAATATGTGCGACTCCACTGTATTAGAAAAAGGATCTGCATTAAAATCCCAAACATTTTCCATTAAAACCGTTCGAGATATTACCTTGGCTTGATTTTTAAAAAGAAATTCTAATATAAGTATTTCCTTGAATGTTAAATAGATGTTCTTTTTTCCTCTTGTAACTAGATGCTTTTCCATGTCTAGGCTCAAGTCATCAATTTTATAAATATTACTATTACTAAGCAATGGTCTTCGCATTACAGCTCTTACTCTAGATAAAAATTCACTGAACACAAATGGTTTACTAATATAATCATCTGCCCCCAAATTAAAGAATGTTTCCTTTTTTTCTTGACTAGCATCCACTGTTAATATTATTATTTTTACATCCTTGTTTTCACTTCTAACCTCTCTAACTATTTCCTCGCCATTTTTACCTGGTAAATTAAAATCAACTATCAAAAGATCGTAGTGATTTGTTTTAAATAAGAATAAAGCTTTTTCTCCGTCATAAGAATAATCTACTGAAAAAAATTCCTTTTTTAGAGAGTCTCTAAGAATTGATGATAAATTTTTATCATCTTCTATTATTAGCACTTTCATAGATTGGTTAAGATAATTATTTTTTAAAATAGTTATCTTAGATTAATTTTTAGTTTTAAAATAATTTTTAAATATAATATAATAAGAGCAATGATTTAAATATGAATTTTATATAAACTTATTATAAATTTATTTTTCTTGTTTTTTTTGTTTTTATGATATAATTTATAAATATGGATGATTCTAAAAAAATAAAAAATATAGCTAAAAATACATCTTATTTGACAATTGCCTTAATAATACAAAAGGTTTTGTCTTTTTCTTATTTTATCTTATTAGCTCGCGGTCTTGGTCCTGAAAATTTAGGGAAATATTATTTTGCAATTTCTTTTACGACTATTTTTGCAATATTTATTGACCTGGGCTTGGTTAATTATTTAACCAGGGAGACAGCAAAGATTAAAGATAAGGTGCCTAAAC
>CAZSRC010000047.1:0-1730 GCA_964609365.1 uncultured Gammaproteobacteria bacterium
AGCCTAAGTCTCCGGCGTTACGACTGACTCTATCCGGCGCCCAAGTAAGGATGGCGTTAAATTTACCTAGTTTAATATCTGCGAGCAACTCATTAAAAACAGGTCGCACGCCCGAGCTTTTAGCTGAGTGAGATTCCTTTTTAATATCAATAATTGTCAGGTTATCTCTTTGGACCAACTGGATCATTTCGTTAATTTGTGAGTCTATGGAAAGGGCTTGTCTTTCATCTTCTTCAGTTGATTTTCGAGCGTAGAGGCAATACCGCAAGGGTACCGCCTGGGGCTCTAAACTAGCCCTAATTTGCCCATAGGCGACGTTGGTGGATACTTGTGCTTGTTGTTGCATAATCCTTAAATTTACGTATTACAAGCACATTAATGACGCAACTCACGAAGGAAGTCCAGGTCCCAGCTGTTGGTAACTTTTTGGCTTTATTTATTGGGTTAAATATGTTATATTCGAATTAAATTTAAGCTAATCATAAATAATTATGGATATTTTTAAAAAAATTGAAAAGATAACCAATATATTTTTGTTTATAGGCGCGACTTCCTTTATTTTTTATTTTATTGGCTTTATTTATAGTAAATCTTATAATAAAATATTTTTTACAATTAACGAGGTGAACTTTAGCGGAGATTATCAGCAGTATGTTATGATTGGCGCTCTACAGATGGTTATATTTATCGCCATTTTACCAATTTTTATTAATTGGTTTGAATCTTACAATGAAATAAGAAAATTTGAAAAATTGTTAGATGAATCAAAAAAACAACTTTCGTCAATTGAAGAAGAAAATAAATTAAAAAAAGAAAATGTTGATTATAATAGTAATTGCAGTTGCATATTAGAATTAAATAATGATTTAAAAAAATATGCAGAAAAAATAAATAAAATTAAGGAAGTATTTACTTCAAAAAATCCGTTTAGTTTTAAAAGTGTTTATAATATTGCTACTATCATAATTTATATTTTGTCAGCCGTGGTGTCATTTTTTATAAATCAGAAAGCTTTTTTATCTGTGTCTGCTAGACTTTTGCTAGTTTTTATTTTTTCCTTATCCTTATTTAATTTTATTAGAGCATACATTAATAAATATAGAATTATTCAAAAGTTAAAATTTGAATTTGTTTTTTTATTTTTTATTTCTATTATTGTATTTCTGCCACACCTTTTTGGCCTAATTGATGGCTCCGTAGAGAAATATTATAATTATAATAAAATAGATTTATATACCGAAGAACAAGTATTTAATGATATTAAGATTATTAATTCGAATAACAATTCAATTATTTTTGAATATGATAGCAAAAAAATATATATCAACAAGGCCGAGGTGTTAAGAATTGAGGAGTATGTTAAAAAATAAAAAAATAGACACATCTAAACTAAGCGCCAGCGAGTATCAAAATTTAGTTGCTGGCTTGTTAAAAAAGATTTTTCCTAATAATGAGGTTAAGAAAGAATGGGATTCGGTATCTTTTGATAAGAAGAGGAGTGATCATAAGGATATTTATGCCCCTAGAATAGATGTCGCTGTTGGCCCTTTTAATACTCGCAGTAATATAAAATACAATGTTGATCATACGGCTACAATGAAGAACTGTTTATTGGTTCAAAGGCTTAATCAACGATACGATATAATTTGGAATGACTTATCAAAATGTTTTTTAGCTATTGAAATTGTTTTTAGTGGAAGCTCAAAACATGTAATGGGTGATTTTTTAAA
>CAZSRC010000048.1:0-1549 GCA_964609365.1 uncultured Gammaproteobacteria bacterium
ATGTTGCTAGTATACCTATTATAGCTATTACTACTAGTAGTTCTATGAGGGTGAAGGCTTGTTTTTTTGTTTTGATTTTAAACATATATTTTTATTAGTTATATTGATATTGTTTTTAAGATATTTAGGATAATTGAGAGATTTAGGAGATTTAGGAGATTTAGGATAATTGAGAGATTTAGGATAATTAAAATATTTAGGACTTTTAGGATACCTATAAATTAATAGGTTTTTTGAGAAAATCTTATTTAAATAAATAGACTTTATTTTTTAAACAAAAAATAATTAGCACAAATCCTAAATATCTTAAAAGTCCTAACAATCTTAACAATCCTATTATAACACCCCCCCCGATTGGTCAAGGGATTAAGCTCTAAACTCACAAATTCCTTTAAAATCACAAAATCCGCAATTAAATGAAGATGGTTTAGGTATGAATTGCTTTTTTCTAATCTCCTCAATGCTCTCAATTAACCATTTTTCCATTTTTTCAATGTCTTTATCCTTAGCTTCAAAGCTTAATTTTTGACCGCTTTCTAAATAATAATAACTCAACTTATCAACTTTAATACCAAAAGAAGCTTCGGCTACTATTTTATACAAAACTAATTGACGACGATCATCAGTTTTTAGCTCATCTTTAGAATCTCCAGTTTTATAATCAATAATCTCAAAACTATTTTCATTTATTTTATCAATTCTATCAATCTTTCCTTTAACTAAAAAATCTTTAAACTTAAAACGAAAATCTTTTTCTAGGAAATAAATATTTGGCAAATCATTAGTTGATAAATTTTTATAAAAATTTCTAAGCAACTGCAAGCCCTTTTCCCAATACTCATTTCTAGCATCCTTACTTCCATAACCATCATCTTTCCAGAATTTTTTATACAAGGATAATAATTTATCTCCAGATAATTCTTTTTCTAGTCCTTTCTTATTATTACTTGAAAATAAATCTCCTTGCATATTATTATTAGCAATTACGGGAAGAAGAAAATTATATAAAGTATCATGAATAACGCGACCAAAAACTAGACTAGGCTTATCTCCAGAAGCTGGAATTTTCAAAATATGTGCATATTTGTATTGCAAGGGACATTTATCAAAGGCAGCAAATTGCGAATAAGAAAAATAACCTGGTAAACTATATTCATCTTTTTTTTCTAAGCTTGGCTTTTCTTCGGTAATGTTTTTTAAATCTTTTATAAATTCTAATTCTGAAAAATCAATTTTATTAGACTCAATTAAATCTAGGCCAGATTCCTTGATAAATACTGAAGGTCTTTTTTCCCGAGCAGCCCCAAAATTTTTAGAACTACTCAAAAATAAAGCTTCCTTAGCTCTTGTTAAAGCTACATAAAACAAACGACGCTCCTCTTCAATATGAAAATTATCATTAAGTGATATCTGCTCTTTAATTAATGCTGGATGAATTGCTATCCTTTCCTCTCTATTATCACTAGGAAAACGACGCTCTACTAAATCAACTAAGAAAACATATTTAAATTCTAAACCCTTGGCAGAATGAACAGTCATAATTTTAACA